>MGOM01000120.1:219-6258 GCA_001797105.1 Chloroflexi bacterium RBG_19FT_COMBO_62_14 | reverse complement strand
TTCATTTCCAGACGGTGCCAGACTCCCAAGCTCAAGGCAGTTGGACTGAAGTAATACTCCGCCGGGGTGGGATTGAAATTGGAGATGAAGGGCCTGAGGTCCGCGAGCGGGGCCCGGATGGCTAGAGAGGCAACTTTGCTCGTCCAGCCGCCCGTGTAGAACTGCAATACTGTGATGTCGTCGGTCGCGGTGTACGTGAGAGGCAGGTAGACCCAGACGGTCGAATGGAACGAAGATTGGCCTGCGAAGTTGTTTTCAACTCGGGCGTAGCTACCTCCGGCCGCGTCCCCGTCGACAAACGCCTCGGCAGCGTAAGTGCCGCGGTGCACCTGTGTAGTCACAACGGTGTTCATGTCCCCCGTCCCTGCTGAGACGCCACCCCAGCCTGTGAAGTCGCCACTTTCGTAACCATCGAAGAAGAAGAAGACATTGCTGGGGTTGGCGGGCGGCGCGCCGGCGGCCGGGTTCCCATAATAGAGGTAGTAGTCGGTGTCGGAGCCGGAGGCGCCGATGCCGGCCTGGGTCTGCAGCCAGAGGGTTGTGCTGGCGCTGTCCCACGCGGAGCCGGGATCCAGCATCCGGTCGAGCGGCACCCAACTGCCGCCGTTCCAATACACGACGCGCACGTCGTCACCGCTGGCAAGCGACTTTCCGGCGCCGACCAGTGCGGCGTGGTTGAAGGTCAAGGTGACGGAGTAACCGGCGGGGACAGCGGCCGTGTCGGCGGTGATGGTAAGCTGCTTGCGGTAGTCGAAGTCGCAATCCCACCATCCCGGGCCGGAGGGTGTGGCGGTGGGGGTAGGCGTGTCCGTCGCCAGCAGGGTGCTAGTGGCCGTTGGCGTGGCCGTGCTAGTGGCGGTCGGTGTGGGCGTCTCTGTCGCCGTGGCTGTGGGAGTGCTGGTCGGTGTCGGCGAGGGGGCGGTAGTCGCCGTCGCGGTTGGCGTTGCCGTCGCGCAGAAGCTACTCGTGGTCTGCTCGGCACCCGGCGCTGAGTGGAAGGTACCGGGCGCGTCCTGGTTATTGAACTCAGTCTGGATCCAGGCGGTCGAGCGGCCGACACTGGAAATGCGGGCCTCATCAATGATCCCGGACCACGGGTAGTTGGGATTGCCGTTGCCGTGCCGGCCGATTTCGACCGTCGGCCCCAGGGTGTAGCTGATGGCGGTGATGTCGGTGTTGCCGTCCACCGACACGCCATCGATGAACATGAACATGCCGGTGGCGTTCTGGCCGGCGACGAGGTAGTGCAGGCCGCCGTCGATGATGTTCACCCCGCCCGGGGCCATGTTGACCCAGGTCGAGCCGTTGTACTTGTAGAAGAGCACCTGGCCGTTGGTCCAGACCCGGATGGCATAGCTGTCGCCGCGGGAGACGATGTCGCCGTTGAGCGAAATCGGCCCATCCACCCGCACCCAGGCCGAAACGGTGAGCAGGTTGGCCGGACTGACGCCTACAGGGCCGGTTACCGTGATGTAGTCGTCGTCGCCCCCGAAGTCATCGGCGCCGTCGATCTTGCCGGCGGCGTTGGTGGTGCCGCCGCCGCCGTCCTGGAAGTTCTGCGGCGTCCCGTCGTTGTCGTTGGCAGTGGAGTCCTGGATGCTGTCTACGACGCCATCGTTGGGGGTCTCATCCAGGTGCCAGACCGCGCCGTAATTGGCGCTCCAGACGCCGGCCGGGTCCTCCTGGCTCAGGGTTCCGGAGTGCCCGTAGTACAGGTAGATGGTGGTGTCCACGCTTCCGGACAGATTCGGGATGCGGACCCAGGCCTGAAGCGCACCGGTTGCACCGTTGAAGGATTCGATCTCGTGATCGAGCTGGGTGGTGCCGTCCGACGACGTGAAGACGATGTCATCCCCGTCGTCCTGGGCAGCGGCGGCCAGGTCCGCGTCCGAGCCCAGGCTGATCAGCACCGGGAAGTCTGTCAGATCGGCCACGACCTGGGAAGCGTAGATTGTGATCGGCTTGCGATAGAGCCAATCGCACGCCGCGAACGTCACGGCGGATCCTGTCGCCGTCGCAGTGGGTGTGTCGGTCTGCGTGGCGGTGGCCGTGGGCGTGTCCGTCGCGGTCGCCGTCGCGGTCGACGTGGGCGTGTTCGTCGCGGTTGCGGTGGGCGTCGGAGTTGCAGTGGCGGTCGGCGTAGCTGTCGCCGGTGGAGCCGCGTATTCATCGGCTCCGATGTCCCATCCAGAGCCCTGCGGCCGTGTGTCGCTGTCGATGTCGTCCGTAAACGAGCCGGCCAGGCTTGTCCCATTGTCGATGGCGTTGTTCCCGGCGGGCTCCAGATGCAGGTCTTCGGAACCGGCAACGATGGAGACAAAGAGGTCATCCAGGCTTGCCGGCGGAAGCTGGTTATTGCTCCCCGGATGGACGCCGCTCATGACCGTTGCGTACAGGTTGTAGCCTGAGCTCGCATCGATCACGACCCCAGCATCATCAATGTCGAAATCTTCGTCGCCACTCCCTACCGAAATGGTGTTCTTGATGAAATAGGTCCCGGCAGCCTGCGCCCGCAAACCGTCGCCGGTCATCCCGTAAATCGTCACGTTTTCGATTGTGACCTGAGGGCTGTCGTTGCCGAAGGTCCGAATTCCATTGGGGCCGTTGTAAATGACGCTGTTGCGGAGCGTGGTGTCGTCGTAGATGTTGATCGCTCCCCGGATGAAGTCGGTGTAATCGTGGATCACCAGGTGCGAGAGGTAGGTGCCGGGAGCTTCGGCCTCCTCCACGTTGATCACCTGACCGGTGGTGGTATCGCCGGGGTAGTTGCGGATTTCTAGCCATTCGATGCGCACGGAGGCATCCCGGATATGGAAGAGATGGCCGGTGACCATGCCGGCCCCATCGACGATCACCCCGGTTCCCGCCACACCGCTGTGGCGCTGCCCTGCGGCGACCGTCAGCCACATGAAGTTGTTGGCGTCGGTCGTTGAACCGTTGAAGGTCGTGGCTGTCGTGGGCGAGAAAACCCCATCCTTATAGGCCACTCCGACCTCGATCCGGTTTTCCCCACTCAGGTCCCCTCCGCGACCACCGCTTGAGGTCGGCTGACAAGGGGTAGCCCCGCATGGATCCTCCCAGGCCTGGAAGGTGTTGTAGGCGCGGGAAATGGCGTAGGCAGCGCCGGAGTGGGTCGCGGCGGCAGTCGACTGCACCGTGACCTGAGTGGCGCTGTCGCGGGACAGGATGAAGAACGTCTCTCCCCCGATGACCAGCCGATCCCCCGGACCGACCGCGCCGATCGCGTCGGGGAGCGGCAAGTTGGCTCCACCGCCGAAGGTGATCGCCGTCTCACCGACGTTGATCGAGGCGGATCCGCTTGAGTACAGGATTCCGGCGTTGGTCCCGATGGAGCGATAGTTCACGCTGGCAGGACCAGGCGTGTTTGTGGCCGTTGGAGTGGACGTCTCGGTTGCCGTTGCCGTGGGGGTCACAGTCGCGGTTGGTGTCGGTGTATCAGTCGGCGTCGGCGTGGGTGTATTCGTCGGCGACGCCGTCGGCGTGAGCGTATCGGTCGGCGTGGGTGTGGGCGTGGCCGGGCAAGAGCCCCCGCTGTCCTGCTCCGCCCCGAGGGCAATGCTGGGTTCGGCGCTTACGTAGTCGCGCAGGTAGACCCAGTCACTCTTGACGTCGGCCCAATACGCGCTGGTGTACACCTCACCCCAATAGAACCGGGGGCTGTTGCTAAAGCCTTCAACGGATGACCACAGAACCGGATCCGTTTGAGTCAGGAGATTTCCATTGGCATCGCTGACCTTGAAGTACCAACCGGATCCGTCGCTGATGAAATCGTAGATGTAGTAAGTATCCATGGGCAGTTGGGCCCAGGCGACACTCGATCCGGGGTCTACCCATGCCGTGCCATTCCAGTTGACGCCGGTGTGCCCGGGCTTGAAGTAGAAGAGCCAGGCATCCAGATCATATTGGGGGGCGCCGGTCTCATAGGAACGATGGAAAGCGTAAATCCTGCGCCTCGGATTCTCGAGGGTGCCATCGTCGACGGCCGGCAGGCCGGCCGAATCAGCAATGGCAATCAGCTTCGCCTCCGGATTGCAGCAGCCCGCAGGAGTCGTGTCACCACTGACATGGTTGACCTTGTGGCGGATCACGAACTGTCGACTGACAGGCAGCGCGTTTGTCGCCGCCAGGATCCCGGCGTCGGTGTTGGCCGAACCACCGTTGATGCGCGCCTCGCCGCCTGTCTCGCTGATGGTCGCATTCCCGTTGACAGAGGTTGTCAGGCCTGAGGTCAACGTCCCGTCGTTGAAGTCATCACCCATGCGGAAGACGTTCGCCCAATCGTCCGGAGGCGACCCTGCCGATGGGTCACCGTAGTACACGTAGTAGTTCGTGTCGGCGCTTGAAGCCCCAATCGGATCGACGAGCTTGAACCAAACGGTCGTGTTCGCGTCGTTCCAGGACGACAGCGGATCGAGCGCCCGGTCGAGCTCCGTCCACGTCGAGCCGTTGAAATGATAGATCCGCAGGTCATCGCCGCTCGCCAGCGCCTTTCCGGCAGAAACGAGAGCAGCGTGGTTGAAAGTCACGGAGACCGAGTAGCCCGCGCCCACACCTTGCGCGCCGGTGGACACTGTGATCCGTGACCGATACAGGTAGTCACAATCCGGCCAGGCCAGAGGCGTGGCGGTGCTGGTGGCGGTCGGCGTGGGTGTATTCGTCGGCGTTGCCGTCGGTGTGTCCGTCGGCGTCGGAGTGGGCGTGTCGGTCGGCGTCGCGGTGGGCGTGTCCGTTGGCGTCGACGTGGGCGTGTCGGTCGGCGTCGGAGTGGGCGTTGATGTATCCGTTGCCGTCGGCGTCGCGGTGGCCGGCGGAGGCACGTACTCATCGGCGCCCATATCCCATAGGGCGATCTGCGGGCGGCTATCGCCGTCGATGTCGTCGGTGAAGGACCCGGCCAGGCTGGTGCCGGCCTCGATGGCGTCGGCGCCGGCCTTCAAATGGAGGTCTTCCGAACTGACGACCAAGGACACAAACTGGTTGGCCGGGGGTTGATTGATCAGTGATCCGGCGCCCGCGGCGGAGGCGTCCTCGGACAGGTTGTAGAACTGGGTCATGCCGCCGAGCGAGTCACGGAAGTCTGGGGCTCCACCACCGTTTCCCATCGAGATCGTGTTGGTGACCGTCATCGTGCCGTCTTGCAGATACACCCCTCCACTCTGGGCCATCCCGTACACCGTCACGTTCTGCACAGTCACGCTGTCCAGTGAGTCGTTGACATGGATGGCCGCCTCATCCCCGTCGTAGATGATGCTGTTGCGCAATGTGAAGCTGTCGGTCGTGCTGGCAGTGACCGAGGTCCGCACACCGTAGGCCGATGCCGCGGCGTCGAAGAAGTCATGAATCAGCAGGCGCTCGAGAAGGGCGTTGGCAGCGAACTTCACCAGGATCGAGGACGAGCCGCCTTGTGCGGGGTCGTGGAACCCGGTGAGTTCCAGCCCCTCGACCCGTGTGTAATCGTCGCGGATTTCGATGCCTGTCATCGCGGCACCACCGCCATCCAGAACCACGCCGGTGCCGGCCGTCCCGGTGTGTCCCTGGCCGGGCCCGACGGTGAGGCGCAGATAGTGTGTGGCGTCGGTCACGGATCCGTTGATCATCAGCAGCGGACTGGAGGCAGCTACGAATGGGCCGTCATCGTAGGCGACGCCGATTTCCATGCGGTTCTCGGCGACCAGATCCCCCTGGCGATCGGTCTCCCAGGCCTGGAAAGTGTTGTAGGCCCGGGCGATCGAGTAGGCCTCCGCCGTGTGGGTGGAGGCGGCGGCGGCCTGCACGGTGGCCTGGGAAGCCGAGGCGCGCGAGAGGATGAAGAACGTCTCGGCGCCGATGACCAACCGGTCACCGACACCCACGTTCGTGGGCAGGCTGGCGCCTCCGCCGAAGGTCACCGTCGTCGTGCCGACGTTGATGGAGGCTGAGCCGGTCGAGTAGAGAACCCCCGAGTTGATCCCGATGGATCGGTAGTGTGTCCCTCCCGGGAACGGGGTGTCGGTCGGTGTTGAGGTGGGCGTATCCGTC
>MGOM01000120.1:0-204 GCA_001797105.1 Chloroflexi bacterium RBG_19FT_COMBO_62_14 | reverse complement strand
GTGGGCGTATCCGTCGGCGTCGGTGTAGGCGTATCCGTCGGCGTCGAGGTGGGCGTATCGGTCGGCGTCGAGGTGGGTGTGTCGGTCGGCGTCGAGGTGGGCGTATCCGTCGGCGTCGAGGTGGGCGTGTCCGTCGGCGTCGAGGTGGGCGTTTCGGTCGGCGTCGGCGTGGGTGTGTCCGTCGGCGTCGAGGTGGGCGTATCC
>MGOM01000119.1:6243-6341 GCA_001797105.1 Chloroflexi bacterium RBG_19FT_COMBO_62_14 | reverse complement strand
GGGCTGTTCGTTCCAATGGCAATGTCCCCTAGGCGCCGATCGATCTCCGAGCTTAATAGCACCGCCTGCGTCGGATAGTTCCACCCTATCCTTGCCTC
>MGOM01000119.1:6095-6210 GCA_001797105.1 Chloroflexi bacterium RBG_19FT_COMBO_62_14 | reverse complement strand
ATGTCGAACGAGGGTTGCGCCGGCTCGATGCCGAGGTTTCGCTCTTGCGCGGTCTGTACCCAGCAACGCAGATCCCCCTTCGGGTACTTGCGCCGGGGGCACTGCGAGCCAAGTG
>MGOM01000119.1:1024-6008 GCA_001797105.1 Chloroflexi bacterium RBG_19FT_COMBO_62_14 | reverse complement strand
TTTCGATTTAGCTTCGTTCTACGAAGCCCTCGCCGGCGAGTGGGCGGATCATCTCGCCAGTTCCTATGACAAACAGCTCGGCGAGCTCGCCTTGGCCGACCCGCCCGTCCTCGACCCATCGACGACATTGACATACATAGGCTCCTATTCCGACGCGCTGCGGGCGGAGCATTTCGGCATCGACAGCGGAGTTGCGTGTTGCCCTGTCACCTGCGCGGCTTCCGGTGATGCCGGGCTGGCGCTGGCCGCGTTGATCCAGGGTGACACTAACCTTGTTCAGGAACAATGGGTCCGGACGTTCGCCGACGAGAGTGAAGCAGGGAGCCTCGAGGCCTCGATTGGGCAGATTGGGGTAGAAGCTATTAATCGGGCGCCGCGATTCCTGAAGGAAATTCTGTTGTTCCCGCTTGTCGAGGGGAGGGCTTTTGTCCACGACCTGTACTTAGACGGCGGCTGGCCGGCGGTCGATCAAGCTTATGCGGATCCTCCGGCCTCGACTGAGCAGGTCTTGCACCCGGCTCTCTACCCGGAAGGCGACCCGCTCGCAATAGAGGCTCCCGATTTGAGCGCGACCCTGGGAACGATGTGGCCGATCCTGCGGGTTGGCGTTCTTGGGGAGTTGCTGACGCGCGAGATGCTCGAGGCGTACCTCCCTGAAGAGGAGGCAGCAGAGGCCGCCGCCGGCTGGGGAGGGGATGTACTCCTGACATTTCGCAACGCGCAGAGCGGCGCCGGGCTGCTCATTCTGATCACCCGCTGGGACAACCTGCGTCAGGCCCAGGATTTCGCGCTCGCCTTCCGCCCGTACGGCCTGGCCCGTTTCGGCGAGCGCAAGGCGACCGATAGAGGCGACACTTGGGCCTGGGACGGCGGCTACAGCTTGCTTGAGAGGGCCTCGGATCAAACTCTGTGGATCCTCGCTCCGGACAAGGCCACGACCGAGATCGTGCGCGCCGGCCTCGTCTTTCCAGCTCCCAATCGATGAGGGGTATCGATCCATCCCGGATCCGCGCCATCTGTTTTGACATTGATGGGACGTTGGCCGACACCGACGACCAGGCCGTCTTGTTTGCGGGGCGCATGCTCTCCCACCCACTCAAACTCCTGGCGCCGCACCACGACTCGGCCGTCCTGGCCCGCAGACTCGTGATGGTCGTCGAGGGGCCGATCAATTTCGCCATCGACCTGGCTGACAGTCTCATGCTGGATGAAGTTGTGAGGCCAGCCTTGGAGATGTTCGATCGATGGCGGCGCGGAGGATCCGGTACGGCTCCGGCGCTCATCCCGGGGGTTGAAACTTTGGTGGTATCGCTGGCTCAGCGATACGCTCTGGCGATTGTCACGACGCGTGGGGACGAACGCACCCGTCGCTTCTTGCGCGACAGCCGCCTGGACCGCTTCTTCGAGGCCGTGATCACGGCGAGGTCCACCCGGCGCACGAAGCCGCACGCCGAGCCCGTCCTGCGTGCGGCAGCCGTCCTGGGCGTCCCGGTGGAAGCATGTTTGATTGTTGGGGACACGACGGTCGACATCCGCTCGGGCCATGCCGCCGGCGCCCAGACGGTCGGGGTGTTGTGCGGATTTGGTGAGCGCCAGGAACTCGAGCGGGCGGGGGCGGATTCGATCCTGACCACGACGGCCGACCTCGCTTCGCTCTTGAGTCAGCCCTGATTCACACTCTCAATTCAACAGAAAAGCGGGGACCCACAGGCCGCCATACCCGGCCCGTTTGAGCACGATCGTCGCCGCGACGAGCAGAACCCCCAGGCCGATCACGGCCCAGTCTCCGGCGTGATACTTGAGTTGCGGGAGCCAGGTTCGCGGTCCCACGCCGAACGCCCGCAGGTCCATGGCGTCGGTGATTTCTTCGGCCCCCATCAGGGCTCCAACCGTGAGCGGGATGAGCAATGGTGCGAAGTTCCTCACACGCTGGATGATATTTGTCCCTTCCCCGGCATCCAACTCAAACCCGCGCGCTCGTTGCGCATCCATCGTCGTTTGAAAATCCCGCCCAAGGCTGGGGATGAAACGAAAAGCCAGATCCATGGCGTAGGCCAGTTTGTCGCCCAGGCCCAATCGCCTGAAGGAGATCCCATACAGCGCCGGGTCGATCGTGTAGGGGATCGTCACCGACAGCGCGGCGAACGTCATGACGCGCATGATCTGGGCGATCAGATACGAAAGCCGCTCGGCGCTGATCCTGAGTGCGACGTCGAGCCATCCGATCCCGGTCACCGGAGACCACAAGATGTGCTCGGCCGTGACGTCGTATGTGCCGGCTGCGCCGCGCCCGGTGAACAGAGTGACCAAGGACAGGACGACGGCGACAACGGTGATCACGATCCAGAACCGGCGGGTCTGGCGCCATGTGAGACGAGCCAGGAAGATCTGCAAGAACGACAGAGCCAGGAAGACCAGGATGATCCGGGCGTCCCAGATCCCGATACCCGTGCCTCGGCCGGGGATGAACCCGACTGCCAGGAGCGCACACAGCATGAAAATAATGCGCGACCTCGGATCCAGCCGATGGATCAGGGTGTCACGCTTGATGTACGCCCAGTTGACCAGCATATCCGATTGGGAGGCCTGGTCGGGGCGCCAGGCGCACGCCCCGACCAGGGTCCTTGATGCGACCTAGCGTCCGGCCATAGCGCGCGCCTGTCGCCAGGCGGCATACAGCAGAGGCGTCAAGATCACTGCGAAGAGCGTGTTCGGTCCGGCAGCTGGAACGAACTCACCGACGAAAGCCGTGGTGAAACTGTATCCGTTCACGAAGATGTCGGCCATCGACGAGAAGCCGATCCCGACGATCACGCCCAGTGTCCCCCATATCACCAACGAAGTCGTGTCCTTATCGCTCAGCCAGTTGGCGATGGCCTTGGCCCTGCTGTTTACGTACCAGGCGCCATAGGCCATGACAACAGCCACCAGCCACACGACAAGCACCCCCGTCGAGAATCCGTTGTTGAGCATATCGACCAGCCCGAAAACGACAAAGGCCAGGGTCAACACGCCCAGGATATAGGGCCAGTAGCGTGGCGCGAGCGCCGTCCCGAGCATGACGACCAGCACGACCAGCATCACATACCACCAGGCACCGAAGTTCGCCGGCTCACCCGAAAACGGGTCGGATATGTTGGGCGAGATCAACGGCACGAGCACGCCCAGAGCCAGGATTGCCGCCGAAATCCAGAGCAGCAACTGCGTCCTGCCTCGGGCGCCGCCGGCCAGGTACATCCCGGCCAGTCCCGGCACCAGACCCATCAGCCCGTTGCCGATGTCCCACACCGGGAACACGCCCCATCCGGTGAGCGCATCGCCCAGGACATTGCCGAAGGCGCCGACGAAAAACCCGACCGCCGGACCGAAGGCAAAACCGAAGAAGATGGGGATGGCCACGACCGGCCGCAGCGAAACCAGGCTGACCGATGGCACGGGCACGATGTTGAAGACCCATGACAGCACACCGTACAGCGCCGCCCCGATGGCCATCATGACGACTTCCCGCGTCCCGATCTTGAACATGTCGGCTTCGGCGAAGAGCACGTAGATCACATACAGCACGACCGCCCCGACGATCAGCCAGGTCAGCCAGCCCCCAGCGCCGAATGGCCCTTGGGCAGACAGGCCGTAGGCCTCGGAGCTCGAACTGGTGGCGATGGCCTCGCCAAGCCAGAGTAGGGCTCCCAGGATGACGAACCCTACGACGACGGTCACCAACCCTCTGACGTACTTGTTATCCATGATTGCCTCCTTCGTACAGGTAGAGATCGGATGATGAACCGGTGGATCAACGCAAGAGCTCGCTGCCTCAAGCCTTGCGCACATCCCTCACTGGGCGTTCAGTGCTCCCGCCAGCCATTCAGCTCTCATGAATCGGCCGGTCTCGCCGAAGTGCTCGAGATTCGCTTTCAAAAGTGATGATGGGACGATCCGCCAACGGTGCAACAGATCGAAGTCGGTCAGCACTTCGTGCGGCGGCCCGTCGGCCGCGATGCGGCCGGCGTTCATGATCAGAACCCGATTGGCGTAGCTGACAGCCAGGTCGACGTCGTGGGTGATGAATACAATCGCCGAGAAATTGTATTCTCTCCCATGACTGTCGCCGTTCCCCTTCGCCAGTCCGGCAACCGAGTCCATGAAGCTCATATAGTTGGCGAAGTCCTGCCCGGCCGTCGGCTCGTCCATGACCAGGATCGAACTCCTCATCGCCAGGATCGCGGCGATGCTGACGCGCTTTTGCTGTCCGAAGCTCAATGCCAGCGGCGGGCGATCGATTTCGGTGCTCAGATGGACAACGGCCAAAGCCTGGCGGATGTTCTCGGAGATCTCCTCCGCCGGAATCCGCAGGTTGCGCGGCCCGAAACCCAGTTCCTCCGAGACGGTCGGCGCAAATAGCATGTGCCGCGGGCTTTGGAAGACATAGCCGACGGTCTGCGCCATCTTCGCGATGGTCAGGTCCCGCGTATCAGCCCCTTCCAGCAGAACCCGACCCTCGGTCGGCCGTAGCAGCCCGACGGCGTGCTTGAGCAGGGTCGTCTTTCCGGCGCCGTTCGGGCCCAGGACGGCGATCAAGTCGCCGCGACGAATGGCCAGGCTCACCCCGCGCAAGACAGGAGGCCCTTCTGCATAACTGAATGAGACCCCTTCGTACTCGACGACGGCGGCCGCATCGGTTCGAGAGGCCGGGGTTTGGACCACGGCTGGCTTCGTGCGCTTCCCACGGGCGCGTTCGATGACAACCGGCGCCGGGAGCTTGACTGCCCGATAGTCCGCCGTCTGCAACAGGCCCTCCGCCGATCCGGCGTAAGTGACTTCGCCGTTATCGAGGTACATCACCTGGTCGGGGTTCAACCCCAGGACGTCCTCGACGCGATGTTCGATGATCAGGATCGCCTTGCCTTCATCGGCCAGCCGGCGGACCAGGGCCAGAGCATCCTGGGCGCTGGCCGAATCAAGGTTTGCTAGAGGCTCGTCAAGTGCC
>MGOM01000119.1:608-994 GCA_001797105.1 Chloroflexi bacterium RBG_19FT_COMBO_62_14 | reverse complement strand
GCCAGGGCGACCTTCTGTTTCTCTCCCCCCGAGAGGGAGAAGGTCTCGCGCAGCTGAAGTCCAGCGATGCCGAGGTACTCGAGTGTCTCGTCGATCCGTCGGACGATTTCCTCGCGGGGCAGGCCCAGGTTCTCGAGACCGAAGGCGACCTCGTTCCTAACGTAGGCCCCGAGAATCTGGCGCTCCGGATCCTGCAACACGGTACCAACCACTTGCGATACTTCGGCCAGCGGCCGTCCGCTGTAGTCTTCCCCCTTGAGCCAGATCGTCCCGCTGAGCTCAGCCCTGTAACTGCGCGGGATCAATCCGTTGATGCAGCGCAACAAGGTCGTCTTGCCGCTGCCGCTCGCCCCGGCAATGAGAATGATCTTCCCGGCCTCCAGGGT
>MGOM01000119.1:0-557 GCA_001797105.1 Chloroflexi bacterium RBG_19FT_COMBO_62_14 | reverse complement strand
CAGCCTATCAACAACCAGCGGCCGAGCGGCCTCAGTCGAGGAAATGTGCGTGCTCACTCTCCACGTCCGCCGCGGTTCACTCGATGAGCGCACCCTTCCCCGAGAAACACCCTCTATGCAAATACGGGGCCCCGGGAGGCGTCATAGCCGCCCGCCTCAAAAATGTTCGACTGCCCGGAAGCTTTAACCCCCCCGGCTCGAAGGGGTTTCCCCCGCGGGGGCCGTCGCTGAGCTGGAGGAAATCTGAACCTGGGCTGACTTATCAGGCCGGGTCAGTAGAACCATCGCTCAACCCGATGAATGTCGGTCAGGGGCATCCCGAGGGACCCTGCCGATTAGCCAACCCCCCGGCCAACTCCCCCTGCAATACGCCATGGCCATTCGCCTTCCGCTGGCGCTTGCGGCCGTAGAGCCGATAGACGGAGGTTTAAAGTTGCGCCCGGACGACCTGCGCAAGTCGAGCCAGCCCCAGGCGGATCGCCTCCGGCCGGGCATTGCTGAAATTCAAGCGCATGGTGTTTCGATGGCTGCCGTCCAGGGTGAATGCGCTCCCCGGG
>MGOM01000118.1:6347-8511 GCA_001797105.1 Chloroflexi bacterium RBG_19FT_COMBO_62_14 | reverse complement strand
CAGTGCGCCTGACCGTCGGCTTCGGCGTCCTGACGCATCGTACGGAATTTGGCGACGTGGAAGACCTTGCCGCCCTGCCCCAGCCGATCCTGAAAGAACAGGATCGGCCGGCCGGTCTCGAGCACGATCGCCAGCGCGATCCATGGCATAAAGAGGATCATGATCCCCAGACCGGTGAGCGCGCCGGCCAGGTCGATCAGCCGTTTCAGCAGAGTGTATACGCCGCTCACCCGAATGCTGTCGACAAACGAGCGGAGAAGCCAGTCCGACTCAAGGTAGTTGATCGGAACCCGTCCCAGCAGTTCTTCGTAGGCGACGGGCATGCGCGTGATCTCGGCCCCTCGCTCCTGCGCGTCGAGCAGAGCCTGGAACATCGAGCCGTTCATCGGCCCCAGGATGGACACGACGATATCCGAGACAGTCTCCTCCTCGAGAAGCCGCAGCAGGAGCGAGTTATCCCCCATGACCTTGACCGACCCGATGTCCATACCGTGCTTGGAGCTGTCGTCATCGATCAGACCGACGATGTGGAACGGCTGCGGGCGGATATCGTTCACGAGCTGGACCAACGCCATCCCGCTTTCTCCGGCGCCGACAACGAGCACGCGCCGCATGAAGGCCGGCGCGGTGAAGACCAGGGTATACAACCCGCGCCAGATCAAGGTTGAGACAATCACCAATGCCAAGAAGTACAGCACACCCCGTCGCGGCAGGCTGCCTTCGGAGGAAAAGTAGAGCACGAGGTACATGACCGCCCCGACTCCGGCCGCCCCCATCACGCCCCGGAGTGTCTCGCGCCAGGCGCCGGCCCGCCGGACATCGTACAGGTTGATCATCAGGACAAGCCAGAGGAACGGCAACAGTACGAACCACGGCGCCCTCAATCGCAGGAAGTCGTAGGACGGTTCTGGCCCGAGGTAATCCAGACGGGCCCACATGGCCAGCGCCACAATGGCGGCCAGCGTGGCCGCGATGAAGTCGCCCACGATCAGGATGAGCCTTCGCTCCCCTTCGCGCAACCTCCAGGCGAGGCCTCTACGCGCGACGCGCACGCTTGCCTCCTTCGAAGAGACCGCTGATGAAACCCCAAAGGAAGGCTGCGCCCCAGGCGAAGTGGATCGTCCAAATGGCGAGTGGGAATCCAACGACTTGTCCCGGGTCACGACGCTTGACGGCCTCGGCCGCGGCCGCAACGACCGTCACCGAGACGTAGGCCACGAGACTCAAGGCGAGGGACAGCCGGCCGGTGATCGAGAAGGGTGAGATCGCTCCGAGGACGAGGAGGGCCAGAACGAAAAGAGGCGGGATTGCCTGGCGCCATCTCAGGGAATCCGGGTGCGACCGCAGCATGCGGGATTTCCAGAAGCCATAGCGAGCATATTGCCGCGCCAAACCTCGCAGGTTGCTCCTGGCGAAATAGGCCGAACGAATGGACGGGTCGAACCATACCGTCCCCCCCGCCTGTCGCAATCGGACATTGAACTCGTAATCCTCATTCGTGGGCAGGCTCTCGTTGAATGGCCCGATCCGATCATACCACTCGCGGCGGAACGCCCCAAACGGGACCGTATCGACAACCCCGGCCCGCCCGCTGATGCGATAACGTGCGTCGCCGGCGCCGAGGGGATGGGCGGCGGCGGCGGCAATCGCTTTGCCTATCCAGGTCTCTGCCGAGGGCCGGACGTCCCAGACCCCGCCCACGTTGGCGGCCCCGGTTGTCTGGAGGACCTCCAGGCAGCGCCGGATGTAACCCGGGTCCGGGACGGAGTGAGCATCCAGGCGCACGATCACGTCGCCCTTCGATTGCTGGATCCCCTGGTTCAGTGCAGCCGGGATGGAGCGGTCGGGGTTGTCAATGATACGGATTCCGAGTCCCGGATGTGCCTGGCCGAATGTAAGGACCGCCTCGCGCGTGCCGTCGGTCGACATTCCGTCCGAAATGATGACCTCCAGATCACGGAGGTCGACCCCCTGTTGCAGGAGCGCCTCGAGCAGCTGTCCGATCGTGGCGCGCTCGTTATAGCAGGGGACGATCACTGAGATGCTGTAAGGCAAAGCAGGAACCTTGAGATCCCGCGCCGGCTCAAAACGCCCCGCGACCGATCAACACGGCAAATGGGGTGCGGATGAGGATCTGGATGTCCAACCAGAGGGAATAGTTGTA
>MGOM01000118.1:391-6304 GCA_001797105.1 Chloroflexi bacterium RBG_19FT_COMBO_62_14 | reverse complement strand
GGTCAGGCCCTGCGGGACGGCGAAGCGGCGTCTTTGCCAGGGATCGTACTTCTCGACGAGCCAGGGCATCTCCGGCCGGGGACCGACCAGGCTCATCTCACCCCGCAGCACGTTAATCATCTGTGGGAGCTCATCCAGGCTGAAGCGTCGCAGAAGCCGGCCGACGCGAGTAACGCGCGGGTCGTCTTTGCGCTTGTGCAACAGATGGCCGTCCTCGTCGGTTGTGAGCACATCCTCACCATGCTCCTCAGCGTCGGCGACCATCGTCCGGAACTTGAACATGTCGAAGCCCCGTCCGTTCTCTCCCACTCGCCGCTGGCGAAAGACGGCCGGACCCCTGGTATCGAGTCGGATGGCTAGAGTGATGAATGCCATGACGGGCGCCGTAAAGATAAGCAGCAAGACCCCGACGATGAGGTCAAACACCCGCTTGGTGATACGCGGGAAACCCTCGATGACCGGCTCGCGCAGGCCGATGATCGGAACGCCTCCCAGGATTTCGGGCTTGGCCTGGACCAACGCCAATGAAAAATAGTCGGGCACAATCTTCACCCGGACGGGGAGCTCATCGGCGTCCGAGACCACTTGGCTCAGACGTTCATAGGCCCGTGGCGGCAAGGCGATCCAGACTTCATCCACCTGGCGCTCTTCGACAACCCGGCGGAGCGCCCCGAGGTCACCCATGACGGGTGCCCCCTCGATGCTCAATCCGACTTTTTCAGGATC
Source organism: Chloroflexi bacterium RBG_19FT_COMBO_62_14 (assembly GCA_001797105.1). Lineage (GTDB taxonomy): Bacteria > Chloroflexota > Anaerolineae > Anaerolineales > E44-bin32. Next base: position 5,578 of record MGOM01000118.1, on the reverse strand, counting down.
GTCATCGAGGAAACCTGCGAGATCAAAGCCCCAGCGGCTGTGGTCGAGCACGACCTTGGCCACCTTCTGACCAAGCACGCCGGCGCCGACGATCAGCACCCGGCTCCGCCCCTCCGCCCGGCTCTTGCCGAGCGCGCGGTAGTAAATCCTGAGCCCAGCGCGATACGCCAGAAGGAGCCACAAGTTGATGACGAGGAAGTAGACGAATTGGAGGCGCGAGACCTCACGCAGGGTCATGTACAGGGCGCCGGCCAGCAGGACCGTCGCCACGAGAGAGCCCGAGACCACGTGGATCGCCTCGCTGTACCAGCGCAGGACGCGGCCGGGATCGTAGGCGCCGCTGAATAAGAGGGCCATGCTCCAGCAGGCGGCGGCGATGAGGTAGGCAAACCACGGCAGGCGCGTGTTCTCCAACCCCAGCGCCCCGGCAGTGCCGAGTGGGATGAAAGCCCGCAGCCGGGTGGCGACGTATAGACTGACAACCGTCAGTAGGATGTCGATGGTGAAAAGCTGGATGCTGAGGCGGGAGATTCGACTGGCCTGCACGCTATCGGCCTAGGCTCCTCGCAGCCTGAGTCCCAGATCCCGGGGAGCTGCCGGAGATCGCTGCCCTTCCGGCCGATCCGGCCGGGTGGCATATTCTCGAGTGCGAGACGAGAAGGCTGGCGGCATTGGACAAAGTGGACTACCAGGACTACTCAAGTGTGCGACTCTCCCCCAGGAGTGACTGTGGCGGGATTCTACCATCGTGGCTTCGAAGAGCCACCTCTACTGGGGATCGCCCTCACGTCCACCCTCTCTCTCAAAGGAGAGGGAGAATGTCTTCCCTCTCCTCACCGAGCGTGTGAATGAATCTCATGGACTCTGGCGCGAGGGCCCGCGGAGGTTGCCACGGCGAGCTTTCAACGACGGTCTCCGTTTCGGGAAGCGCCTTGCCCCGGGAGAAGACATTGCGACAGGTGAGAGGAAGACAGATTACCAGGTACGGCTGTGAAAAGAGGTCAAGATACTTGCGAGCTGGCCTTGAGGCTGATTTCGGATGGCTAGATCCGAAGTGACACCCGTTCGTACGGGGCATGAGAGGTCGTGTAATCCGGGGGGCACATACTCAAATGGTGTCAGCCTTCCCATCTGGGCGCCCGGTAGAGCCACACACCCTCCTGCTCGACGGTCTGGAAGAAGCGTCCACGTTCGTTGGCCAGGTTGCGCCATTCATCTGCTGTATACACCATCCCCTCGGTCGGCACGGGGAACCCGCCCAGATCCAACTCCGAGGCGCGTTTCCAGAATGGCTCATGGCTTTTTTCCACAACGACAACCAGATCGAGATCGCTGCCTACGCCCCAGTCGCCGCGCGCATACGACCCGATGTAGGCGACCCCCAACACGTCACCGCGCCGGCGGGTCAATTCGACGGCCCAGGCCCGTGCAGTGTCATGGACGACGCCTGCGTCAGGCCATCTTAGAACGGGCGAATTCAAGGATCGCACCGGCATGTTCGAGCGCCTGCTCGCTCTGGAGTGAGCCGAAATGCTCAAAGGGCGCACCGTCGGGGTGGGCGTTCGGGTAGCGGGTCGAGATGTAGAAGTTGTCCAGCACCATTGCCCGCTCAATCAGATCCTTCGGTGGGGCTGGGGTTTCCGGAGGCAGCTCACGCAGCAATTGGGCGATGACGTGGCCCCAGGCCTCTTGGCCGAGCCGTAGGTGCAACGCCTTGACCGCCTTCTCGGCGGCCTGGTGCGCGGCAAAACAGGCCCACTCGTGCCGTCCGGCCTGGAGAGAGTCCCTCGCCTGCTCGAGATCCCTCAGCGCCTGGTTGAACCAGTCCTTCGAACGATTGGGCATGCTTTCAGTATACACGCAAGCGTAGGAACGCCGTTGAAAAGGGGTTGGCCGCCAACCTCCCCTCCGCCTCGCCGGCAATTGGTCATTTCCAGAAGAGTATGATATACGACGATGGCAAAGGCGATTATGATCGACCTTCGCCGGGAGTGGGTGGGGGAAGCAAAAGGACAACTGTTGCCTAAGATGTCTCAGAGAACCCTGGGGGGCGGACTCATCCTTGTCGGAATCCTGATCGCGGCGGCATCGCTTCTTGCTGACGCCTTGGGGATCGGTGCTCAGGCCGGCGTCTTGGGCTGGAAACAGATCCTGGGGGCCGTTGTGGGGGCGGCGATCTGCGTGGCCGGGGTATTCGTCTTCGTCAGGCGACGAGGAGGGGAAGCCGAACGAGCGAAGGTGCAAGACAGCCGGCCTCAGGCCACAGCGGCGACCGACGTGGTCCCCCCCGCGCCGGAGCCCCATCCTCGGGAGGGCTCTGTCCTCGATAACGGCGCTCTTCCGATATACGACTCCACGGCCGTCCGGGTCCCCTTTGTCCACGAACTTACCGAGCTTTATCGATACCGGTTCCTTCTCTGGAACCTGATCTCGCGCGATCTCAAAGTCCGCTACAAGCGCTCCGTCCTGGGCTTCCTGTGGGCAATGATCAATCCGCTGCTGACCATGCTCGTCCTCCTGATCGTGTTCATGCAGTTGTTTCGGTTCCAAGTCGAACACTATCCGATCTACATCCTTTCAGGGATCCTGCTGTGGGGTCTGTTCTCGCGGGGAACTTCGGTGGCCATGAGGAGCGTCCTCGACAACAGTGGGATCCGGAAGCAGATCTATATCCCGGCCAGTGTTTTTGTGGCTGCCGCCATCGGCAGCGCGCTGGTGAACCTTCTCTTCGCCCTCGTCCCTCTCCTGCTCCTGGCGGTTGCCAGCGGTCTGCCGCCCCGCCTGGCCTGGCTCTACCTTCCGATCCCCATCCTGCAGACGGCCCTCTTCGCGTTCGGTGTCGGGGTGACCATCGCCGCCCTTGCTGTTTTCTTCGCCGATATGCTCGACATCTACGAGGTCGCACTCAGCGCTTACTTCTACCTCACGCCCATCATCTACCCGATGTCGATCCTCCCGCCTCTGCTGTCCGACCTGGAGCAGTTCAATCTTGCCTATCACTTCATCGATGCTTTCAGGCTCCCCTTGATCGAAGGCGTGCTTCCCTCCATGAGTAGTATTCTGGTTCCCACGCTCGCGGCACTGTTGCTGACCGTGGCCGGGTGGTCGTTGTTCACCCGGCTTTCCGACCAGTTCGCCTACCGGACTTGACGACGGTGGGGCGGCAAGTAGCACAGGAGATGAGCGTGGACAACTTGGCCATCCGTCTGCGCGACGTGTCCGTCCGGTACCGAGTTCCGATGGAGCCCGTCAGCACGCTTAAGGAGCATGCCATACGTCTGCTTCAAGGGCGCCGAACCAACTACCGCGAGTTCTGGGCGCTTCACGATGTCGATTTCGAGATAGTGCGGGGCGAAGCTTTAGGGATCATTGGACGGAACGGTGCCGGCAAGAGCACCCTGCTCAAGGTGATCTCGCGGATTCTGCGGCCGACCGCCGGGCAGGTCTGGGTTCGCGGAACGGTGGCGCCGCTAATCGAGCTTGGGGCTGGGTTCCACCCCGAGCTAACCGGACGGGAGAACATCTTCCTGAACGGTGCGATGCTGGGCTTCTCGCAGGCGGACATGGAGGCCCGGTTCAAGGGCGTCGTCGAGTTCGCCGAACTGTTGGATTTCATTGATGCTCCGCTGAGGACGTATTCGTCGGGGATGATGGCCCGCTTAGGCTTCGCCATCGCTTCCGACGTCGATCCCGACATCCTGATCATCGACGAGGTGCTCTCGGTCGGGGATGAGGCCTTCCAACAGAAGTGTCTTGCCCGGATGCAGAGTTTTCGGGCCAGGGGCACGACGATCCTTTTCGTGTCACACGCTCTTGATGCCGTCCAGCGTCTTTGCGATCGGGCGATCTGGATCGATCAAGGCGTAGTCCGGTATTCGGGACCCGTGCATGACGCGGCCGAAGCCTACCTGCGAAGCTTATGAGGATTCGCGCGGGGTTTGTCCGGGTCCGCGGATCGTCTGGTGTTGTATGATGGGGACTGCGACGTCTCGAGGGTATCGCGTAAGCAAGAAGGTCAACCTTGCAGGGGGAGAATAAATCTGCTATCACTTCCCCCCGAGCTTATTGGCTGCCCAAGCTCGAGCCTGAAACACCCTGGAACCGCCTGGCCTGATTGGGGGGTCGGCGAAGGACTTGCGCACACGGGCGCCAGCCGAGGGATGGAGGCCGGATCATGAAGGGGATCATCCTGGCAGGGGGACTTGGAACCCGTCTGCGGCCCTTGACCTCTGCGATAAGCAAGCAGCTTCTACCTGTCTACGACAAACCCATGATCTACTACCCGTTATCGATGCTGATGCTCGCCGGGATCCGGGAGATCCAGGTGATCAGCACTTCGGAGCATCTGCCGGCGTTCCGACGTCTGCTCGGGGACGGCAGCCAGTGGGGCCTGTCGTTCTCCTACGCCGAACAGGATCGCCCGCGCGGGTTGGCGGACGCCTTCCGGGTGGGAAGGACCTTCGTCGGGCGCGACCCCGTCTGTCTGATCCTGGGCGACAATATCTTCTTCGGACACGGCCTGCCGGAGGTGCTACGCCAGGGGGCAAGCCTCGAGGAAGGGGCCGTTATCTTTGCCTACCGCGTGCGTGACCCCAGCCGCTATGCGGTCGTTGATCTCGATGAGACAACCGGCAAGCCTGTTGCCCTGGAGGAGAAACCCGAGCACCCACGTTCGAACTATGCTGTTCCAGGGATCTACTTCTACGACAGCGAAGTCGTGAGCATCGCCGACCGGCTTGAGCCTTCCGAGCGAGGCGAGCTCGAGATCACCGATCTCAACCGGGTCTATCTGGAGTTGGGTAAGCTACAGGTCTTGCTGCTGGGAAGAGGCGTTGCCTGGCTCGATGCAGGGACGCATGAGGCGTTGATGCAAGCGGGGAGCTTTGTGCAGGCGGTGCAAGAGCGCCAAGGGATGATGATCTCCTGCCCGGAGGAGATCGCCTACCGGATGGGGTTTATCGACTTTGAGCGCCTTGGCAGGCTGGCGGAAGCGATGGCGGACAGCGGCTACAGAGGCCATCTCCTGAAGGTACTGGCGGAGGAAAGTGGCAGGCTGCCAGTGATCGGGGCGACTGCAGGGGAGTAGCCGACCGGGCCGACTTCGCGGCGGACAGAGACATCCGGCGTGAAGCGAGGGTGCCGCGGCGCCTGCTGTCCGGAACCCTTCTCCCCGGAGCATGCTTACTC
>MGOM01000118.1:0-358 GCA_001797105.1 Chloroflexi bacterium RBG_19FT_COMBO_62_14 | reverse complement strand
CCCACAAGCGAGAGGAGAACACATCGGTGACGTTTGTGTTTGAAGGGTTGGAGATACCGGACGTTATCCTCGTGAAGGCCACGGCCCATCCTGACCCCCGCGGCTTCTTCATGGAAGCATACAAGCTCAGCGCCTACGCGGCCTACGGCATACCGGAGCGATTCATCCAGGACAACATCTCCCATTCCACTAGGGACGTGCTGAGAGGCTTGCACTATCAACTGCGGCCGAAGGCCCAGGGTAAGCTGATCAGCGTCATTCGGGGTGCGATCTTCGACGTCGCCGTCGACATTCGCCGGGGTTCGCCGACATACGGGCGCTGGGTGGGGTTGAGGATTTCCGCCGAGGACCACATGTT
>MGOM01000117.1:14535-18412 GCA_001797105.1 Chloroflexi bacterium RBG_19FT_COMBO_62_14 | reverse complement strand
TCCGACAGGCCCCTCCCCGACAATCAAGACCTTGTCGCCGAGCTGGAAACCTGTCTGTCGGATGCCATGCAGGCAGCAGGCAACAATCTCGGTCAAGGCTGCGGCACGCAGATCGGTGCCCTGGGGGACCTTCACCAGACCCCCCGCGCTGACCATCTGTTCAGGGACATAGAAGTGGTCCGCCATTCCACCAGCGATATGAGTTCCGATCACCAGCCCACGCTCGCACAGGTTATCCTGACCGCGGCTGCACGGACGGCAGCTCATACACGGGATGAGAGGGGCCACGGCAACAACATCGCCGGCCTTGAAGCCCTTGGCGTTCGAGCCGGTCTGGACGATGGTGCCCGTGAACTCGTGGCCGAGAACAATCGGAAGCGTGTAGCGAGGAGACGGGCCTTCGTAGAACATGCGCAGGTCCGAACCGCAGATCCCGCAGACGTTCACTTGAAGAAGCACCCCACCAGGCTCGACCTCCGGCGCGTCCCATTCAAGAACCCGAAGATCTTCCTTGGCATGCAGAGCATACGAGTGCACCTTCATTCTGACTCTCCTGTGTTCTGGCCTCGCTTAGGGCGAGCCCGTCCGACGGCGCCCCCGGGATGCGTAGGACTGAACTGCTCGAAGGTGTACCCCTTGAGTTTCAGCACCACCGCACAAACGGCGTCGCAGAGTGCCGAACAAACCACGGTGCTGGTCGTGGCGCAATAGCCGCCCAGCTCGTACTCGGGAGGGCTGTGGACAGGAAGGACAAGCCGGCAAAGGCGGGCCAGGGATGAGGCCTCGTCGTCGACAAAGGCGATGGTCTCGAGGGATCGGGCGGTGGCGATCGCCGCCATTTCATTGACATCCACGCTTTCGCCACCGCGTGAGATGGCCACCAGGACCTCTGAGGCGGCCATGACCCCAGAGTGGCCGTGTAAGCCGAGGTCCGGGGAGAGGAAAACCGAGCGGACGCCGCAGTCGGTCAAGATGTGGGCGAACCGGCCGCCGACTGCCGCAGACGTGCCAACACCCGTCACCCAGACAATCCCCGGGCAGCCGGCGATCAGCTCGCAGGTCTGCCAGAACGCCTCCCCCAAGCCGGCGGACAAGGCGCGCAGGGTACTGGCCTCTTGAGCGATGGTCCGTCGGGCGAGGGCGATTGCGGCGGGTTTCTTCATGCCCTCAGCAGTCCCTGTGTGACAACGTCGGCACCGGCTGGATGCGGGCTCGGCTGTTGGGAGGCCGGAGCGAATTCGCGGAGCTCACGGCTGGTAGAGATCCTTCACCCGGTCGAAGAGGGCTCGATAACGTCGGTACTGTTCGGCGTAGACAGCCGAATGGGCCGGGTCGGGGGTGAGGCGAGTCTCGATGCGGGTCATCGCGCCGACTGCGGAGGGGAAGTCGTCATGCAGACCAACCCCCACAGCGGCAATGATGGCCGCCCCGAGGACGGCGGCCTCCCGGTTCGCCGGGATAGCCACCGGTAGGTTGATGACGTCGGCCTTGATCTGATTCCATAAGGCGCTCTTGGCTCCGCCACCAAGGACGCGGATCTCATCGGCATGGACTCCGAGGACGGCGAGCGTCTCGACGTCACTTCGAATCAGGTAGGCGATGGACTCCAGGATCGCCCTGACGAGTTCCGGCTTTCCATGCCGCAAGGTGAGCCCGAAGAACACTCCGCGGGCCGTGGGTGCGTACTCCGGGAAGCCTGCGCCTTCCATATGGGGGAGCATGAGCAAGCCGTCACATCCCGCCGGCACCTCAGCCGCTCCCTGGCACAGGATGTCATAGACGTCGACTCCCTCCTTCACCGCACGCTTCTTTTCCTCTTCGCAGAATCGGTCCTTGAACCATTTCAAGACCAGTCCGCCGGTCGGGCTCCACGGGAGGAGGCAATATTCACCAGGGATAGCGTGGATGTGGCACGGGACTTTGGTGGCGAAGTCAATGACCGGGGTGTGGGTCGTGGTCAAGAGCGCAACGACAGTTCCGGTGCTCTCGGTGATGATCCCCGGCGAAATGTTGCCCGCACCGACAGCCGAACACATCTGATCCATCGCCCCGGCAACGACCTTAGTCTCGGTGCTGAGCCCGGTGGCGTCGGAGCATTCCCGACACACGTTGCCAATGACCGTCCCTGTTGGGGTTAGGGCAGGCAGCTTCCCGGCTTCCATTCCGGCGGCTTCGAGCAGACGTTCCGACCACGCCCTGCGATGGATGTCCATGACCAGTGACGATCCCCACATCGTCTGCTCGGCGACCATTTCGCCGCTCAGTCTGAAGAGCAGATAGTCGTCGGGGAGCAGGAACTTGGCCGTACGCCGGAAGGCCTCCGGTTCATGGCGCGCCATCCATAGGAACTTGGTGGCGGGCCAGATCGGTCCGATATCGGCCTGGCCGCTGGTCGATTGGATCTCTTGAGCACCGACACGCTCGGTGATCGCCCGCGCCTCTTCGCTGGAGCGATTGTCCAGCCATGAGATCGAAGGGCGGGCCGGTGTCTTGTCGGCGGCCATCGGAAAGATCGACTCGCCGAAAGTGGAAGTCGAGACGGCCGCGATCTGCTCGGGCCGGCCTTTGAATTCCTCGAGGAGTCTGCGGGTTGCTCGGACGACAGGCGACCAGTACATTTCGGGGTCGGCCTCGACGATCTGACTGTCCGGAGTGAGCAAGTACTCCTCCGCTTGCAGGCCGACCCGCGCCCCATCCGGCGCAAACAGGGCCGCTTTGACAGTCGAGGTACCCATGTCGAGGCCGAGCACATAGCGGTCGTCGGTTTTCATGTTGTCTCGAGTCAGACGAGCTGGACAGTGACGCCTTCTGCGCGGAGGCCGTCGACGACTTCCGGCGGGGCCTTGCGGTCGGTAATGACCACGTGGATCTGTCGGATCCCGGCGACATGAACCAGGCCGGCTCGGCCGAGCTTGCTGCTGTCCACCGTCAGGATCACCTGCCGGGCGCGCTCCACCATCATGCGGTCTAGATCGGCCATCAGGACATGACTGGTGGTGATGCCGTCTGCAAGGGTGATACCGTCGGCGCCGAGGAAGGCCTTGTCAGCCGTGATCTGGCTGAGCTGCTCGAGGGCCTGAGGGCCGACTGTGGCTTGATAGTCCGGCATGTAGAAACCTCCGAGCATGAGGAGGTTGGGTGAGGGCCAGGCGCGCATCTCTTCGGCCAGCGGCAGGGAGTTGGTGACGAAGGTCAGCATACCAGCGGTGCGAAGCGGGGCGGGTATGTTGACTGCGACCTGCAAGGCCGTTGTGCCGGAGTCGAAGATCAGCACTTCACCGGGGCTGATCATCGAAGCGGCTGCCGCGCCGATCCGGCTTTTTTCCGCCAGGTGTAAATGGAGCTTCTCACTGTACCGTTCGGCGCGGAAGTCCTGGGGTAAGGGTACCGCCCCGCCATGGACGCGCCGTAGTTGACCTTCCCCCTCGAGGATGTCCAGATCGCGCCTTATCGAGGTGTCCGTCACACCCAGGGCCGCGACCAGCTCAGTCACGCGCACCTGTCCTTGCTGGTTTAGCAATTCGAGGATGCGCGCCCGACGCCCGGGCAACCGGAGCTCTTCTGCCACGCCCACCTCAACCCATCTTATAACAGAAGAATTCGGGCGTCAATCCGAACCCAATCCGTCGTAAATACGACGAAAATCACTTGAAAACCATATGTGACTGCCCTATGATCTGTTCCAAGGGTCACATGAGGCGTTCACGGCAGGAGTTAGCCCCCAGCGCCCTCCGACCTGTCCTTGGGGTCGACGCCTCGGTCTGAGTCGATCGGCCCGATCCTATCCCATCGAAGCCGCAACAGGGGATCTGCAGTTGGTGTGGACATGGAGAATGGAGTCAGCCGCTTGAGCGAGACGATGTCAGGTCGGGAGAGG
>MGOM01000117.1:13705-14400 GCA_001797105.1 Chloroflexi bacterium RBG_19FT_COMBO_62_14 | reverse complement strand
GTCCTTTCTTCGACGCCGTCCTCTCTCTACTCGAGCCGGGAGGTCGGGAGCGAAGGAGACATGCAACTCATCCAAACCGAATGGGGCGAGACCCGAGCCAGGACCGCCGAGCTCGTGCCAATCCCTATTCGGCATCCTGTCGAGACCCGAGCGGATTGGGCCGCCTATCGGGTTCCCGAAGCCCACGCCGGCCGCTTGAGTCAGCTCGACGAACTGGTCTCTCGGTTCAAAGGCCGGAAAGCGATCGGGGTCCATCTCCACGACGCTCTGAGCTATCCATCGTACATCCTGGGTATGACCAATCTGTTCATCCAGTTGCACGATGATCCCGAATGGGTCTGCCAGGTGATCGACGCATGTGTGGAGCACTCGGCCCGCATGGTCGACCACGCAGCCGGAAGGGGAGCCGACTTCGTCGTCTTTGGGGATGATTACGGGGGGAAAGCCGGCCCGCTCGTCTCGCCCTCTATGTTTCGCCGATTCTTCCTGCCAGGAATCAGGCGGGTGGTGGCGGCGGCCCGAGCGGCAGGGATGCGGGTCATCAAGCACACGGACGGCAATGTCTGCTCCATCCTGGATGAGCTGGTCGAAACCGGCATCGATGGATTCCACCCGTCCGATCCAAGCGCCGGAATGGACATCCTGGAGGTCAAGCGACGCTACGGCGACCGCCTTTGCGTGATCGGCGGGATTGA
>MGOM01000117.1:10992-13691 GCA_001797105.1 Chloroflexi bacterium RBG_19FT_COMBO_62_14 | reverse complement strand
TCAGCCGTTGGTCGACCGCGGCAGTTGTCGATGAGGTTCGGCGGAGAGTGCGCGAGCTCGCGCCTGGAGGCGGTTGGATCATCGCCTCGAGCAATAGCTTGCATGCCGCCGTCAAGCCCGACAACTACTTATCCATGGTTTGGGCGGCACGAGCTTACGGCCAATCGGCCTGCATCGACCGCTACGCGCCCGTACCCGATCTGGAGGCACGTTTCCCGTCGTTGCGCCATTAATCCGATGGCCTGACCTGAGGCGGACAGCAACCGATGACGGGGGCGTTCTTCAAGGTAAGGCATGCGCGTCTGGATAGCCTGAAGGGGTCCGAGGGTGTGGCCTGCCGGACACTCGCGAGCCGATCGTTGAGGCAGGGCCCGGTCCGGCCCAAGGCAAGATCTTGTTTGACGAATTGCCGAGGCGGCCCAGGCGCCGCGCGGCGGAGCGATCAGGAGCCCATCCATGCCCACGTCTGGAGAGAACGTTCGTCTAGCCCGGTTATTCTCGGAAGATCAGCGCGCCGTTGTCATCGCCATCGACCATGGACTCTACATGGGGCCACTGCCGGGTTTGGTCGACCTGGCCTCGGCGGTAGGTCGGATCGGCGGCGCGGACGCGATTCTGCTGACCTCTGGGGCGGTGGAACACTGCCAGACGGTATTCGCGCGCCGGGGAGCGCCGGCGATGATGATCCGGCTTAACTGGGCCTCGAACTATGTCTCGATCTGGAATTACCAACATTCGCATAGTGTTCCGATGCTCTCGATTGCCGAAGCCGCGGCGCTGGGAGCCGACTTGGTGCTCGCCAGCATCACGCTGCGAAACCCAGACGAGGCGGAAGACGCGGTGAATGTCGAGACGTTCTCATCCTACGTCTCGGAAAAACGCGCCCTCGGCGTGCCGCTGGTGGGCGAGGTCTTTCCAACCGGGGGAGATGATGCCGATCCGGAAGCGCTGCAAGACATGGTGATGGTCGGCTGCCGGATGATCGCCGAGCTCGGGGCGGATGTGATCAAGACTTTCTACACCGGTCCGGGCTTCGAGAAGATCACCGCCTCCACGCCGGTGCCGATCCTGGCTCTCGGATCGAAGAAGACACCCCATGAGATCGACGCGCTCAAGCTGGCGGCAGCGGCTGTCAACGCCGGAGCCAGGGGAGTGGTCTTCGGCCGTAACGTGGTTCAGGCGCGCGAGCCGCAGAGGTTCCTCGAAGCATTGATGGAGGTCGTCAAGCATGGGAAGGACCCCGAGCCGGTGTTCAAGAAGCTCGGGTTGAGCTGAGGCTCATCGGTGGGGATGCGGCGCGCCTCCGGACCATCCGTTCGATGAATCTCCTTGTCGGGATTGACGCCGGAACGACCTCACTCAAGGCGGGGGCCTTCGAGCCGGACGGCCATTGCCTTGGCGTGACCCGCGAGGAGTACCCCCTCAGCACTCCGGCTCCGGACCGAGCCGAAATGGAATCTGAGATCTACTGGCAGGCCTGTGTGCGCGCCGTCCGGGCGCTGTTGAAGGACCTTGAGCCGGGTGAAGTCTCGGCCATGGCTGTCTCAAGCCAAGGCGAAACGACGATCGCGGTCGACCCACGCGGGCGCTCACTCGGACCGGCGTTGGTCTGGCTTGACAACCGGGCCACTCGGGAGGCGGAGGATCTTGCGTCTATCCTGGGTTCCGTCACATACGAAGTCACCGGAATCCCAGAGGTCACACCAACCTGGACTGCCTGCAAGCTCTTGTGGCTTCGCCGGCATCAGCCCGAACTATTCAGGCACGCAAGCAAGTTTCTCCTGGTCCAGGACTTCCTCATCCACCGCTTGACAGGAGACTTCGTCACCGAAGGCGCGGTGGCCTGCACGTCACTCCTGTATAACATCGTCCGTCATGCCTGGTGGCCTAAGGCGCTCGATGCGGTGGGAATCGAAACGGAGAGGCTGCCCACGATTGCTTCGCCAGGGTCTGTCGCCGGCCGGCTGACCGGACCAGCGGCGGAAAGCCTCGGGTTGTCAGCCGGCATCCCGGTCGTCATGGGCGGGATGGACCAGGCCGCCGGCGCGGTCGGCGTCGGTAACATCCTGCCAGGCATGGTTTCCGAGACCACCGGTGGGGCCCTCGCCGTGCAGGTCACGATACCGGACCCGACCATCGATGAGAGTCAGCGTGTCCCAGTGTGTGTGCACAGCGCACCTGGGTGCTACTTGTTCGAACCCGTTTCTCCGACGGGAGGCATGTCGTTGAAGTGGTTCAGGGACACGTTCTGCGAATGTGAACGGGACGAGGCGCGGCGGGCGGGAACGGACGTCTACGAGCTTCTGACCAAGCAGGCCGCCGAGGTTTCACCGGGATCGGACGGCCTGGTCATGCTCCCGCATTTGAGCGGCGCATTCAGTCCGGACTACAACCCGGAGGCCCGCGGCTCGTTCACCGGTTTCGCCCTCGGACACCGCAAGGAGCACTTCATCCGGGCCATCCTCGAGGCGGTCGCCTTCACCTTGAGGCGCAACCTCGAATTGGTCGAACAGGCTGGGGTGCAGGTGCGCGAGGTCCGCTCCAGCGGGGGCGGAGCACGAAGTGTGCTTTGGAACCAGATCAAGGCGGACGTCTGCGGGGTCCCCGTGGTTACGCTGGCAAATGAGGAGGCAGCCGTGCTCGGCGATGCTATCCTGGCCGGAGTGGCCGTCGGTGAGTTCGCCTCGCTTGAAGAAGGT
>MGOM01000117.1:9348-10949 GCA_001797105.1 Chloroflexi bacterium RBG_19FT_COMBO_62_14 | reverse complement strand
CGGAGCAAGCCGCTCACGTTGAGGCGTACCATCGATTTTGTGATCTCAATCGAACCCTAGAGCCCTTCTTTCGCAGCCGCCCGGCCTGAGCCGGGCAGGGAGAGAGTGTATGCAACGTTGACCAAGCCGGTGTACGCGACCCATCCGAATCCTCGACTATCAAGGAGGCGAATAGTATGTCCGCACTTTCCCGACGCGAGTTCATCAAGATCAGCGGTTATACAACCAGCGCCCTGCTCGCCTCACGCCTGATCACCGCGTGCGGCAAAGCGGCCGAAGAGGCTGGCCCGATCCACCTGGTCTTAGGTTCGTATGTGTTCGGCAACGTGCCCGACGTCTACAAGAAGATCGTCGGTGACTACACGGCCAAGAACCCGAACCTGACCATCGACTTCGAGTTCGCCGACTACTCGGGTTTCATGGACAAGCTGACCACCGAGATCGCCGCCGGCACACAGCCTGACATCGCCATGCTTATACCCGACTCCCTGCCGAAGTACTTCGCCCAAGGTCTGCTCCTCGACCTGGAGGACTTCGTCAAGGCGGCGAACGTCGACAAGACCCAGTGGTACGCCCACGCGTGGGAGGGCCTGCAGTTTGGCGCAGACCAGCACACCTACGCCGTCCCGCTCACCTTCGACGCCGACGTGCTCTGGTACAACAAGGGCCTTTTCGACAAGGCCGGCGCGAAGCTCCCGGACGAGACGTGGACCTACGACACCCTGGTGGAAGCCGCACAGGCGTTGACCGTCAAGGAAGGCGACAACGTCACGCAGTGGGGCCTGGGTATCGGCTGGGAGCCATGGTACCAGCTCATGGAGATGTTCGGCGTTTACCCGTGGGACGGGCAGAACTTCCAGAAATCGCAATTCGACAAGCCGGAAGTCATCGACGCCATCCAGAAGGCGGCTGACTTCTATGTCAAATACGGGACGACGCCCGTCCAGCCTCCGAACAGCGGTCTGGCGGTCAATGGGGCCGACGTACAGTTCATGGCCGGTAAGATGGCGATGATGCTGGGCGGAACCTGGATGACCCAGACCTACCTCGACCCGACATCGGGCATCAAGGACTTCGAGTTCGACAACGCGTTCAGCCCGGCGAACCCCGCCACCGGCACCCCGCTCACCGTGGGCCAGCCCAACGTGTTCATCATCTTCAAGAAGACTGAATACCCGGAGGAATCCTGGAAGTTGGTGAACGAGCTGGTGGTCTCGGAGACAGGCCAGAATGCATTGGGCTCGAACGTCGAGATCCCGGCCCTCAAGTCGGCGGCTGAAGGCACCTATAAGAAGGACTGGTTGGACAAGCTCGGGCATCCTGACGTGCAGCTCGTGACGATGGACAAGTACACGGATAACGTCCAGTTCGGGCTGCTCGACGAGAACACCTGGATGGTCGAGGTGGACAACCAGCTCGACGCCGTGTGGAAGGGTGCCGATGTTGCAGCCACCTGCACCGCACTGGCGCAGAAGCTGGACGGCCTTCTGGGGGAGGCCAAGACGAAATACGGCGGCTGAGACGAAAAGCCGCCGACCTCGGGGCAATTGAAATGTAGAAGGCGTGCCGCGCGATCGCATGGCCGGTTTGGCCGAGCTAGG
>MGOM01000117.1:0-9328 GCA_001797105.1 Chloroflexi bacterium RBG_19FT_COMBO_62_14 | reverse complement strand
GACGTCCGAGACGAGGCATGCCGTTTCGGCGGATGCCCCGCCATCTGGTCATTGAAAACTTGTGGGCGTTCGGCTTCCTGGCCCTCTCCCTCATCGGCCTGGTAATCCTCACGCTCGGGCCGATCCTGGTCAGCTTCTACCTTTCATTCACCGACTGGGACGCGCTGGGAGCCCCGAACTTGGTTGGGCTGCGTAACTTCATCGCCCTGGCGCATGACAAGACCTTCTTTCGAGCGCTGTGGAACACCATCTACTACACGCTGGTCAGTGTTCCGGCCGGCATGATCATCTCCCTGGCGCTGGCCATGGCCCTCAATCGGTCGCTACGCGGGATCGGGCTGTTCCGCACGCTGTTCATGATCCCGGTCATCTCGTCCACGGTTGCCACGGCGCTCCTGTGGGGGCTGATGCTCGACCCGTACATCGGTTTGGTCAACTATCTCCTCCAGTTGGCTCATCTCCCCACCTCCGGCTGGCTGACCGACACGCGCATGGCCATGCCGGCCATCATCCTCATGAGCGTTTGGAAGGGCCTGGGCTACAACATGGTCCTCTTCCTGGCAGGATTGCAGGGTATCCCGCAGGAGCTCCGCGAAGCGGCACGGATCGACGGCGCCAATGTCTGGAACGAGTTCGTGCACATCACCCTCCCGATGCTTTCCCCAACGACCTTCTTCGTCCTGGTGATTTCCATCATTTCGTCTTTCCAGGTTTTCGATCAGACATGGGTCTTGACCAAGGGTGGACCACAAGAGTCGACCATCACGTTGGTGTATTACGTCTACCAGACCGGGTTCCAGCAGCTGCGTATGGGATATGCCTCGGCCATCGCCTACGTCCTGTTCTTCATCACCCTGATCGTGGTGATGCTGCAATGGGTGACCCAGCGCCGCTGGGTGTTCTATCAGTAGAGTGAATCCGTGACAGACGCAGTCGGCCTCTCAGAAACTTCTCGCAAGAACCGTCTCGGCAGCCTCGGCGCCTATCTGCTGCTGGTCTTGGCGGCCGGCATCATGCTGTTGCCGATGTTTTGGATGGTGTCGACGGCCTTCAAGCTCTTCAGCGATACCTTCCGGATCCCACCGATGTGGATCCCTCCTTATCTGAGTCTGGCCAATTTCAAGCGAGTCTTCACGGTTGTGCCGTTCGGTCCGATGATGTTCAACAGCGTCAAGGTCGCCACGCTGGGCTCTCTCGGACAGGTGATCTCTTGCACGCTGGGGGGATATGCCGTCGCCCGCATGCGCTTCGTGGGACGCCAACCATTATTCCTGATTATCCTGGCGACGATGATGGTCCCTTACCAGGTGGTGATGATTCCCATCTTCATCATCATGAAGAACCTGGGTTGGGTCAATTCGCACAATGCCCTGATCGTGCCCGCCTTTCTGGGGGGTGCGTTTGGGATCTTCCTGATGCGGCAGTTCTTCCTGACACTGCCCAACGAGCTGGAAGACGCCGCCCGCATCGACGGGGCCAACCCGATGCAGGTTTTTCTCTATGTCATCCTGCCCCTGGCTCGTCCGGCGCTGACGGCGTTGGCTGCCCTCAGTTTCACCGCGTTCTGGAACGACCTGCTGACGCCGCTCATCTACTTGAGCAAGATGGAGCTGATGACGATGCCCGTCGGCATCTCCTTCTTCAAGGGCCTCCACAGCACGGAGTGGAATCTGCTGATGGCGGCGGCATTGCTCAACATCACGCCGGCCGCCGTCATCTTCTTGCTCACGCAGCGTCAGCTCATATCGGGCATTGCCCTGAGCAGCGGGATCAAGGGCTGATGGACGAGTTGTCTGAGAAGCGCCACCGGCTGCTGGGTTGGATGGAGCAGAACGACCTGGAGGCCGTGTGTCTGGCGCGTGTGGCGAACTTCGCCTGGTACACCGGCGGGCTCGAGCCGGGGATCATGCTGTCCTCCGATCGCGCCGAAGCCGCCTTACTGGTCACGCCCGAACAGGCCTACGTGGTGTGCAACAGCGTTGAACATCCGCGGCTGCGGGATGAGGACCGCCTCGGCGAACTCGGTTACGCCTTCCACGTCTCGCCGTGGTACCACGGGTCGCCTGCCTTCGCTGACCTGGTACAAGGAAAACGCTGGGCGGCCGATTGGCCAATTCCGGGGGCGCAGGAGGTGTCAGCTGAGGTTGCTCGTCTGCGCTTCCAGCTCACCCCGGACGAGGTAGAGCGTTACCGGGTTGTTGGGAGACTGACGGCGCGAGCGCTGGAGCGCGCGGCCCGGACCGCCAAACCGGGCATGACGGAAGTCGAGATAGCCGGCCTGCTCGCCGCGGCAGCCTTGAAGGAAGGCGTGACGCCAACATTGCTTCTGGTCGGCGCCGACGAGCGCCTCTTCCATTACCGCCATCCGGTCCCGACCCAACGTCCTCTTGAGAGCTACGTCATGCTGGTCATCTGCGGCAGGCGCTGGGGATTGGTGGCATCGGCCACGCGGCTGGTCCATTTTCGCCATCTGCCAGACGAGCTATCGGACAAGCAGCAGGCGTGTGCCTTCGTCGATGCCACCTTCAACGCCGCGACAGGCGTCGGCGCTCGCGTTCCCGACATCTTTGCTCGAGCGGCGCAAGCTTATGCCGAGGCGGGTTTTCCAGACGAGTGGCAAAAGCACAACCAGGGGGGTGCAGCCGGCTACGAATCGCGGGACTACGAGGGCTCACCCTCGTGCGACGAGGTTGTCCTGGCTGAACAGGGCTTCGCCTGGAATCCCTCGATCACGGGCGTCAAATCCGAAGACACGATCTTGGTCCATGAAAATGGCATCGAATTTCTCACCCAGACAGACGATTGGCCCACGCTCCACGTTCGCGTCGACGATCGCGAGTGGGCCCGGCCGGCAATACTGACCCGATAAGGAGTGGAGCATGACGACCAAGCCCAGGATCGGCCTGCTGGTGACCGGATTGCTGGAGGATGACTACAACAAGACCGGCCACGTTCGCCCGCGCATGCACCAGGCCACGAACCGCATCGCCGCCCTGCTCGAGCCCTACGGCGAGGTGATCAACCCCGGTTTCGTCGAGTACGAGCCGGACGCGGACCGAGCGACGGAGGCCTTCAATGCGGCCGGAGTGGATCTTATTATCACCCTGGAGCTCGCCTACCAGAAAGGCATCATCCCGGTCCGCACCTTGCTGCGCGTCGCCGCGCCGATCCTGGTCTGGAACACGCAGCAGATCCGTCGACTGCCGGAAGAGGCAGACTTCGACCTGATCATGGAAAACTCGGGAATGGCAGGGCTGCCCGAGTTGACGAGCGCGCTGATCCGCGCCGGTCGGCCATTCGAGCTGCTCACCAGCCACATCGGGGACCCGGAGGGCTTGAAGGTCATCGGCGAGTACGCCGCCGCCGCTGGGACGATCCGCCGGCTGGGGAGCATGCGCATCGGCATGATCGGGCATCCGTTCGAGGGCATGACTGACCTGATGGTCGACTACCTCAGTCTGCGAGACGCGGTTGGCCCGGTCGTCTGGCCGATCGAGCCCGAGAAGGTCGCCGTCAAGGTGGCGGCGATGGGGGCGGCGCGTGTCAAGGGTTTTCTCGGTGAACAAGCTCAGCAACACGACGCGAGTGAGATGCCCGCCGACCTGTTCGATCGCTCGGCGCGCCTGGCCCTGGCTCTCCTCGACGTCGCCCACGAAGGGTCGTTTGACGCCCTGGCGACCTTCGACCAGGTCTGGTTGACGGATCCGCGTGTCGGCCTGATCCCCAGCTACGGCACGGGCTATTTGTGCGCACAGCATATCCCCGTGGCGACCGAGGCCGATGTGACGACTGCCGTTGCGATGATGATCTTGCAGGAATTGGCCGGCGATGTGACCTTCCTGGAGAACTACGTGATCGACTTCGACAACGACGCCATCATTCTCTCCCACGACGGGCACGGCAATCCGGCGTTGGCGGCGGATCCGAAGAAGGTCCGCATCAAGCCGAGTATCTACTACGAGGGGGTCAATGGTCGCGGGGCGGGGCTTGAGTTCGCCTACAAGCCCGGAGAGGTGACTTTGCTCTCGCTGATCCCCTTGGGAGACGGAGACTGGCGCCTCATCGCGTGCGAGGGAGAGTCCCTGGCCATGACGCCCCGTCCGGTTGCCGCACCCCAGATGCTCTTCCGCTGGTCACAAGGGACGATTAGCGAGTTCTGCGATGCCTGGTTGTACGCCGGCGCCCCTCACCACATGGCCGTCTGCTACGGACACCTGGGATCTGCGATCGAGAAACTCGGGGATTTGATGGGGCTCGAGGTTGTATCCGTATGAGCTTATCAGGCTCTCGTTCCACAACGTTGAAGATGAAATCCGCGCGGGCTTGCATCCGACGAACTTGGTGACGTTCAGATCATGAACGGGCGTGAGCGCCTGCTGGCTGCATTCCGTCACGAGGTTCCGGACAGGGTCCCGGTGAGCTTTTTCATTCAAGACTACTTTGTGAAGGCCCTCTTGAAGCGGGATGAAATCGACCCGGTTGACGATGTCGTCAATGTCTGCCGAGACCTGGGGATGGACATCATGCTCAGGCCGGAGTGGATGGATACAACCTACTTCACCAAGGACTCGGCCCCAGGATGGGAAGTCGGAGTCCGTTCGGAGCGTGGTGACGAAAGAGTCTGCGAGTACTGGACCATCCATACGCCGAAGGGGGATCTGCACCAAACACTTATTACCGTCTACGGAAAGCGGGAATTCGGCTTCTTTGGTTGGCAGGAACACTTCATCAAGACCGAAGGCGATCTCGATCTGTTCGAGGAGTTCGAGCCGCCGCTGAGGTTCGACATCCGCGAGCGCATGCGCCGGGCGTTCAAGGCGGTGGGCGACGACGGAATTGTCGCACCCTGGCTGCCGGATTGCCCGTTCAACCAGGGGTTCTACCTGCGCGGGCTCGAGCAGGTGCTGGTCGATTCCAAGACCAACTTCGCCCTGTATGACCGCTTGATGCGCTTCCGTCTGCGGCAGAGCCTGACGCTGATCCCGGAGGTCTCGGCGACCGGAGCCGACCTGGGATGCATCGGTGGGAATGTGGGCAACGCCCGCCTCGTAAGCAAGGCCTTCTATGATCGGTTCATCCTTCCTTATGACCGGGAATACGTCCGGGCGGTGGAGGCGGCGGGGCTGCCGGTGCTATTTCACAATTGCGGATACGCGATGCCTTTCCTTGAGTCCTACGTCGAGATGGGTTGCCGGGCCTTCGAGACGCTTACGCCGCCACCGAATGCAGATGGCGACCTGGCCGAGGCCAAGCGGCGCGTAGGTGACCGGATTGTGCTGGTTGGCAACCTGGACCAGATCAACCTGCTGCGCGTGGGCTCTCGAGAGGATATCGAGAGAGTAGCCCGGTCTACCGTGGAAGCGGGCAAATCGGGAGGAGGGTTCGTCCTGTCAACGGCCGACCATCTTTACGACGAGACGCCGATTGACAATGTGCGCTGGGCGGTAGAGGCTGCGCTCGGTGTCGCCGGTTATTGATGCGCTGCAGAGCCCGCCTCCAACGGGATGGGCTCTTCGGCGGGTAGTGAGGGGCCACGCCTGGACGCGACACATGAAAGGGGTCAAACAGAATGGCTAATGGGGCTACAGAGAAGGAACTCAAAGCCGGGCGATTGGCCATGCTCGGCGGGGGTGTCGGTCGTGAAATGCCGCTGGTGGTGAAGAAGGCCAGGGCGGCGTCATTGTGGGACATGAATGACAAGGAGTACATCGACTGCACTTCCCAGGCTTGGAGCGTCAATGTCGGTCACTGCCATCCGGCCGTGATGGCGGCGGTATCTGAGCAACTCCAGAACTTCACCCACATCCGGACCAGCTTCGACACGGTCCCCAAGTTGTTGCTGGCGAAGAAGCTCAGCGAACTCGGCCCGGGACGATTGAAGAAGGTGGCGTACTCCCTGACGGGCTCGGATGCCAACGAAGGGGCCATGAAGCTGGCCATGCGCAACCGGCCCGGCGACATGTTTGTGGCGTTGTGGGATGGCTACTACGGCAGGACGCTGGCCACATTGAACATGAGTTGGCCCCATCCGAACAATCGCTTTTCTGCCTGGGGTGGGCCGAAGATCAGGGTGCCCCAAGCCTATTGCTACCGGTGTCCCTTCGGCCTCAGCCACCCGAGCTGCGCCCTCGAGTGCGTGAGATTCGCCAAGGAGTCGATTCTCAAGAACGCGGCCGAGCCGCCCGTGGCGCTCATGATGGAACCGATCCAAGGGAGCGGGGGGATGATCGATTTCCCGGCGGACTACTATCCGGCGATGCGCAAGATGTGCGATGAGCTCGGGATGCTCCTTATCTGGGACGAGATACAGACAGGATTCGGACGCGTCGGCGATTGGTTTGCCGCGAACATATACAACACCACCCCCGACATCATGATCATCGGGAAAGGGCTGGGAGGTGGCTTCCCCATGTTCGGGATTCTGGCACGGGAAGATCTCAAGTCGTTCGAACCGGGGGACCATTCCTTCACTTTCGCCCATTTCCCCGTGTCGATGGCCGCAGCGCGGGCCTCGATACAGGTCATCGAGGAAGAGAACTTGCTCGAGAGGAGCCGCCGGATTGGCAAGTTGTTCAGCGACGCCTTGAACGCCATGAAAGATAAATACGAGCTGATCGGCGATGTGCGCGGTCCAGGGTTGATGATCGGCATCGAGCTAGTCAAGAACAAGGTAACGAAGGAACCCGCGCGCGAAGAAGCGCACGCGTTTGTGAATGAAGGACTCAAGCGTGGCGTCATCTTCGGAGAATCCAAGTATCTCAGGCTGGGAAATGTCGTCAAGATCAAGCCGCCGCTCGTGATCAGCGAAGCGCAGGTCGAGAGGGTGCTCGAGGTATTCGAGGAGATCACCCGCTCTCTGACCACATGAATCACTCGTCTGAGGGCGCGTCTCTCTTGGCGCGTCACTGTCCCTCCGGTCAGCGTATCCTGCGACGAGTCGCAGCATGAGACCGGTGGAGCGGGCGAGGACGAGTTGGGCGAGAGATCCGGTCTCCCATCAGGAGGCCGGGGAGCAGACCGGGGGTCGACGAATGGAGGCAGGCATGTCTGAGCACACTCGCGTCGGTTTCGCCGGGTTCGGGTTCTACGGCTACCCCAAAGAGGTCGTGGCCACGCGGGCCCACGAGGCGGCGGAAGCCGTCCGCGGGCTCGGGGTCGAGGTGTTTGAAACCGAGCCGCTGACCGGTTTCGACGATGTTCCGCGTGGATTGGAGCAGCTTGTCGGCCAGGACCTCGACGCCATCATTGCCTGTGTGATTGCCTGGACGGAGACGCCGGTCATTGTCGGATTGCTACGCGACTTCCTCCACCTGCCCATCCTTCTGTGGGGGCGCGGCGGTTACACGGTTAACGGCCGCCTGGTCTCTCCCGCAGCCCAGGCTGGGACGGCAGCCGCCCGCGACGCGCTCGAGGCTCTAGGCGCCCGTTTTCAGTACTTATACGACTACCCCGACTCCCCAATGAGGCTCGACAAGGTAGAGAATTTCTGCACCGCCGCCAGGACCGTGCGCGTGCTCGCCCATGCCCGTATGGGAATGATGGGGTACGCCGACATGGGCCTCTACTCCCTCATGTTTGATGGGCTTGATCTGCGGAAGAAGATCGGGGTCGAGGTCGAGTCGTACGACATGCTCGAGATTGAACAGGCAATGTCGCGCTTGCCATCCGAGCGAGTATCGAACACCCTGTCCACATGGAAGAGTGAGTGGACCTTTGAGCAACCCGTGCCCGACCCGATGCTCGATCGCGTGGCCCGATTGACCTTGGCGCTTGGCGACAAGATCGACGAGCGCGGCTACATCGCTATGTCAACCAAATGCGTCTACGGCGTCACCAAGTACATGGGTTGCACGGCCTGCATGGCGCAGTCGATGCTGGGCGATACGGCGCACGTCGTCTGCGAGAACGACGTGCCGGGCATGGTCACACAGACGATGCTCGGGTTGCTCACCGGCCAGTCGACGACCTTCATGGAAGTCTATGAGTACTTCCCCGATCGCCTGTTGGTTGGTGTTTGCGGCTTCGTCCCGACCTCGTTCATCGAGGACGGAAAGGTCCGGGTGCGCGGACACACGTGGGGAGGATCGTCCGGAGGCCTGGTGAACACCGGACAGGTGAAGACGGGCCGGGTGACCCTGGCACGACTCTCGCCGCGCGGCGATCCTTATCGCATGCACATCATGACAGGCGAGGCGGTCAGGCCCCGCCCATGGGAGGAGTTGGGCTGGGCGCCACCCGCGCCGTACTTCCCATCGATGGAAATCACCCCCGATGGAGGGGTAGAAGAGTTCGCTCAGAACGCACTGGCGCAGCACTACGCCGTGGTCTATGGGGACCATCGCGAGAGACTTTCCGATCTGTGTCACTTGTTGGGGATACAGGTGATCTGAGTACACATCCCGGACGGCCGAGCTCGACGGCGTGCCGGGAGGAGACTCTCCGCACCTGAGACCCAGGGTTGTAGACGAGATGCGAGACGGGAATTGACTCTCGCGGGAGGTTGTGAATGACTGATAAACCGAGTGTCCTTGTCGTGCCCTTCGGATATCCGGACTATCCCCGGGAGATGCTGCGCCACTACACGGATGCTTCCGTGCGGGCGTTGACCGAGCTCGGCCTGCAGGTCGAATGCACACCCATGGTCGTCGTCGATAAAGACGTGGCCGCGGCGCGGAAGCAGGCTCGCGAATCCGAGGCTGATCTCTTCGTGTTGCTCGTCCTATCGTGGATCGAGGTGCCTCTCATCCCCTCCACGCTTCACGAGATCTTCGGGCGGCCTCTCCTGTTGTGGTCGCACACGACCTTCCGTGAAGCGGATGGCGGAGAGGCCGACCTGGGTTGCATCCCAGGGGCCGCCGTTGTCCGGCAGACGCTGGAGGAGATGGGAGTGCCGTTCCGGTTTATCTACGGCCAGCCGGATGAGGCTGAGGTGGTCCGCCAGGCTCTGCCATTGGCCCGGGCGGCCCACGCCGCCCGCTCTCTCGAGGCCTCACGCGTCGGTCTGTTCGGCTACGCCTCGATGGGCATGTATACCGGTACCTTCGACCACACCAAGCTGCGGGCGTTAGTCGGGCCGGAGGTGGTCCACTACGACCAGTACACCTTGATCCGTCGCGCCGAGGCCAAGGCGATGGAGAAGGCCGAAGCGGCAGTGGCCGTGCCGGCCGGCGGTTGGGAACTGACCGGCGGCCTGGAGGCCAAAGCTCTGGCGCCCTCATGGCGCGTGTACGAGGCCTTGCGCGAGCTGGCCGAGGAAGGCCGGCTGGACGTGGTGACGGTCAAGTGCCAGTACGAGATGTCACGCGACTGGGGACTGGCGCCGTGTCTG
>MGOM01000116.1:12784-14582 GCA_001797105.1 Chloroflexi bacterium RBG_19FT_COMBO_62_14 | reverse complement strand
TAGGCCTCCTGGGTTCTTACCGAGAAGCCCCGCAGCTGCATGTCCTCGATCATGCGCTTTCTCAAGTGAGTCATGGCCATATCCTCCTGCAAATAAGCGGTTTGAGGAGACTATAGCCCGAACCTCACTTCGGTCACTCAATTGTCAGAGAAGTTCGATGGGGGAAGACAATCTGCGCGAAGCGCTTAGTTCAACATATGAGTATATAGAAACCCCTCCACCCCCTTGCCTCAACCCGCGGCACCGCTGAGGAATGCGGGCATCGTTCCACGGCCCGGGATGGGTTTAAGCGGAAGGATTTCGATGAAAAGACGTCGAATCGGGGCTGAAGAGGCGCTCGGTCGGCCCCTTCACCGGTCCCCGCTCGGGCCATCACCAGAATAGCCCATTCCCACGGCAGTTGCAACACGAGACCGCCCGGCCCGGGCCGACCGAGCGCCGGCTAGGATCGCCCGCCCGAGCCTACCAGGCGCTCGATGTCGTCCAGATGGTCGTTCCGGTGCAACCCCCGATTGAAGCGGAAATGGGTCGGGGAAGCCTCGATCGCCGCATACAGCTCCGGGGTCACCTGCTCCAGCTCGGCGTCGACCGCCGCGGCCGCCGCCAGACAAACCTCGACCGCCGTCCGCGGGTCCATCGCGAGACACAACGGCTTCAAGGCTTCGTTCATCGCCTCCGAGTCGACCGGGGACTCGTCCACGCCAGCCGCTTTCCACCGCCGCAGCAGGGCCAGCACCCGGTTGTCCCAGAAAGCCAGATGCGCCAGCAGCGCCGACACCGTCCATCCATATTCCGTCGTGCGAGCCAACTCGGCAGCGGTCAGGCTTTCCACGATCGTCTCGAGCCGCCGCCGAGACACCGCATTCTCTGCGATGTAAGGGAAGGCCATGTTCTCCTCCTCCGGAACCCCGCGTGATCAAGCCGATCAGAGCGGCAACCCGGGTCAATCAAACCATGTCCACGCTGTTCCTTCATCCCCCGCTCGGGGGATTTTAACCGGAAGGACGGCGCTTTTCGCCTCCCCGCGCTGGACAAGGCGGACGAACTTCGCTAGGATCATCGTGAAAACAGCCGATTGCGGAAGTCATTCTGCTCCTATGCCCGGACGGCTCCGGTGACGCTGCCCGACCTCAGACCGGCCGGCCTACGGATGGGGGATGCATTCATGGACGACCATTCACCACGCCTGCTCGAACAGGTTCGCTTCGCTCTGCGCCGCAAACACTACAGCTTTCGCACCGAACGTGCCTACCTCGAGTGGATCCGCCGCTTCATCCTCTTCCACCATAAACGTCACCCGTCTCACCTCGGCCGGGCCGAGATCGAATCCTTCCTGACCGATCTGGCTGTCACCCAGAACGTCGCCTCCTCGACCCAAAACCAGGCCCTCAACGCCTTGGCCTTCCTTTATAAGAAGGTCCTCGATCAACCCCTCGATTTCCCCCTCGACGCCGTCCGCGCCCGCCGCCCCATGCGCTTGCCCACCGTCCTGGCCAAGGACGAAGTCTTCGCTGTCCTCGGTTGCTTGAGCGGCACACTCCAGCTCATCGCTCAGCTGCTCTACGGCAGCGGGCTTCGCGTCGGCGAGGCCGTCCGCCTTCGAGTCAAAGACGTCGACTTTTCCCAGGGTCAGATCGTCATCCGCGACGCCAAGGGCAACCGCGACCGCCTCACCATGCTCCCCTCGGTCCTCATTTCACCCCTACGGGCGCAGCTCGTACGCGCCAAACGCACTCACGAAACGGACCTCGATCGCGGCTATGGGCTGGTCTACCTCCCCACCGCCATCGAGCGGAAG
>MGOM01000116.1:11479-12770 GCA_001797105.1 Chloroflexi bacterium RBG_19FT_COMBO_62_14 | reverse complement strand
CCGGGCTTGGATCTGGCAGTACGTCTTTCCCTCCCAGACCATCTCCAACGATCCGAGAACTGGCATCGCTCGCCGTCATCACATCACACGCAGCGCGCTCCAGAAAGCCGTCAAACGCGCGGCTGACCTCGCCGGCATCGACAAGCATGTGACGCCGCACACGTTCCGCCATAGCTTCGCCACACATTTGCTCGAAGCCGGGTATGACATCCGAACGGTACAAGACCTCCTGGGTCACAAGCATGTCCAGACCACCATGATCTATACCCACGTCCTTAACCGCGGCGGAATGGCCGTGCGTAGCCCTCTCGACCTCGCAGGCAACGCGGCGGATCATCAACTACGGTGAGGGCACGGCAACCTGGCCTCTGGCTTCGTCGGCTCAACGTAATACGGGACGATTCATCGGCGGAAAAGGATGGTTCATCGGAAAGACCGACTAGTCATGCTCGGATTTGGGCTCCAAATGGACCGCCCGTCCGGCGCCCGCCCCCTACCGTGCCCTCCAGCCGCCGGATGCCGCCGGCAGGGTCCAAGGCACCGAGAGCTATGGAGCAACGACTGTCAGGATCATTCCCAGGGGAGCGAAGGTGTCGAATGACGACCAGTTGCCGAAGAGGCCTTCACGGGGTTGCAGTTGACATCCGGTGCCTCGGGTTGACCCCCGCCAGATACCACGTCTCTAGCTCGCCTTTGCCCTTGACCGTCACTTTGCCTCTTGGCTCACATGCGAATTCTTCCTTGATCAGCTCGTACGTCGCCCGTGTGATCTGGATCTTCCCGGCCGTTCCACTCGACTCCATCCGGCTGGCCGTGTTCACGGTATCGCCCCACAGGTCGTACTGATATTTCTTGTCACCGATCACGCCGGCGATCAGGGGTCCCGAGTTGATGCCGATGCGAAAGTCCACCCGCTTGTCTCGGTACACGGGTCGGCTGTGGATGTACTCGGACATGTCCAGGGCCATATGCGCCAGCGCCTGAGCATGGTCGGGACGCGGAACAGGCACCCCCGAGGCGACCATGTAGTTGTCTCCGATCGTCCGGATCTTTTCGACGCCGTACTTCGCAATCAGCGAATCGAAGTGTGAGAACAACCCTTCGAGCAGCTCGATGATCTCCGTGGCCGCCAGTTCCATGGTCAACGGCGTGAAACCGACCAGGTCGGCAAACAGCACCGTAGCACTGGTGAACTTGTCGGCAATCAAGGTCTCTCCCAGTTTGAGCCGTTCGACAATCCCCGCAGGCAGCATCGCGTGCAGCAATGAATCAGACTTGGCTTGTTCCGCCG
>MGOM01000116.1:10112-11464 GCA_001797105.1 Chloroflexi bacterium RBG_19FT_COMBO_62_14 | reverse complement strand
GATGAGCCTCTGCTGTCTGAAAATCACTTGGTCCATGCTTGAGTCGTGAATCGGGAAGTCGCTCAAGGTCAAGCCATATTTCACGAGCTCGAGACGGTCATCCATCACCAAAGATCCGACAAAGAAGATCAGTCGACGCGACTCATCAACGAGCATCTGTCCTTTCAGGATGACCCCGTTCTCGACGCACCGGAGCAGAAAAGCCGACCCTTGCAATTCTTCAACGGCTTCGAGTGTGGGGCTTATCCGAGGGCGACTGATCTGAAAGAAGTCCGTAAGGGGGGCACCAATCTGCAGGCCGGGTACCAGTTTCGGAATGGCTGGACCTGCCTGCTGCAGGAGCATCCGGTTGTCCATCACCATGTGGAACGGATGGATCAGCGCGAACTGAGCGGAATTCGGACTGTAGTTCATCCTTCACGCTCTGTTCCAAACGTCACCAGGTACCGGTTGTGATCCGCGCCGTCTTCTCGATCGGCAATCTGTTGAACGGATGCCGTTGTGTTCAGCATCGCCGCCAGGCCTCTGACCGTGCCCGGGACCATCTGTCCCAAACCCTCCCGTTCCGATTGGTAGTGGAGGATGAGAGAATGGTCGGTCACTTCGGTGCACCAGAAGGAAGGCGGCTTCAGATCTGGGAATGACAATCCAACCCGGGTGTGCATATTGTCCAGATTGCTAAGAGTCTCCGGCAGGGTCGTCCCGATGATGCGGAGCAATTCGCCGTAGCCTGAACGCAAGGCAAACTCGACCCAAAACTCCCCAATGGCATCGAGCAATGAAGGAAGTTTCTCCCCGGTGATCTCCGCCGCCACGTTCACCATTCCGACAGTCACGTCGTCGGGATACTGTTCCATCGTCAGAAAATGACTGATATCTGGCGCGGCGCGCTTCTTGATATCTTGCCAGACCGGATCGCCGAAGCGTTGAGATATGAACTCTTGAATGGCCAGATTCACCATGCCATACATCGAATCCTCCTGATGCTGCCCGACCGCGCCCGAAGCGACGATCCGTGTTCTGAGCACTCGCCTAACGCTACTTCAAGCAGGACATTTCCTGCGCCGGTCGCTTTTCTGCTTTGCTCCAAAGGCGTAGATGTCACAAGGCCGTTGACGAATGCCGACCCGGGGGATCGATCTGATTGCCGCTCTGGGCTGCGTGGGAAGCGCGCACGTGCAGCACGACCGTCAGCATAGCCCACTCTCGTCCAACCTGCAAACGACTTGAAAAAAGCGACGACGATCCGCCGGCCGAGCGGTAACAGGGAGGCTTTATCGACGAGGGCGATGTTCCACCGACAGCTACGCTCGCATGCAGAGACTGATGAAAGGTCGGAGACGGTCCAGATG
>MGOM01000116.1:6460-10100 GCA_001797105.1 Chloroflexi bacterium RBG_19FT_COMBO_62_14 | reverse complement strand
GATACCCCGGACGGGCTTCGCGGCTGATATCGATCACCAGATTTCCGCCGGCGTCTAGATCGACCCAGACCGCCTTCAAGGCCCGCTTGGCCGGGCCGTTCAAGACGCGACCCTTTTCGTCGTATCGGCTGCCATGACAAGGGCACCGGTACCCGGCGTTGTCCTCCTCGGTCGTGCACCCAAGGTGGGAACACACCAACGACAGCGCCCAGAAGCCGCTCTCCTGACGGTACAACACCGCTCGCGCGCCGGGGACGATCGTCGTCGTGCCGACGCGGTACGAATCGGGGGTCCCGAGAGTGAAGACGGATTGTGGCGGCGGATCGGTCTCATAGCCCAGGTATTGCAGCAGTCCGACCAGGCTTGCCCCGCCGGTCAGCCACAACGCCGACCGGCTTACCAGCCGCAGGAAACCCTCTCGGCTGAGCCGCGCCTCGGCCGGCTCAGGGACGCTCGACGGCATGGCAGACATGACAAGCGCTCGATTCTTGTTTTGCCGGATCCTGTTCACACTCCGAGCCTTTCACCAACGGCACTTCATAGTTCATTCTTGTCGCTTTCCCCACCATCACTAACCTTCCATCGGGTTGTTGGATCACATTCCACAACGCTTCGCCGCGCGAGGTGACTACGACCGTGTCTCCCACCTGCAAGTCGACGACCGGGTTCAGTCGCGCCCGCCGTAATGCCTGATCGTCCGGATCCGTGATCGTCATCGTCAGCGGTCCGTCGTCCAATGTCCCATGGCACGTCGAGCACTGGATGTAGCGCACCTCCGACTGGTTGCTGTGCAAATCTCCGTCACCCATGACTTCCTGCGAGGTGTGGCAGTCCACGCAATCCAATTCCCACTCGCACTTTGTGAATTGAGCGATCGGCTGGTAGTAATCCTCGATCCTCGACGCCCGCCCGTCGGTCGGGAGATCGGACCGCTCGTGAAACGTCATCGTCACCAGGTCGTAGTTCCCGCGGTTGTGGCAGCTATCGCACTGCGTGTAGGGGATCGCCGTTGTCAGGCGATGCACTGACGCGTGGCCAGGCTCGTCGCCCTGGATGGTTGGGTCGTCGCCGACGTAGGCTCCGTCCAATCCGCTCGGCGAGTGACAGGCCGCGCAGCCTGTGAGTCGCTGATAACCTGAGCCGGCGCGAGGCTCGCTTTCGAGGTGACACGTCAGACATTCGGCGGCGAAATCCTGGACCGCTTGAGGATCTTCCTCGACGATCGAGGCGAAGGCCGCGATCGCCGGCACACCGGTCACGCTTGTGACAAGGGGGTCGGATACCGCCCGGATCCCGTAGCGCGCCGTCGGATCAGGTTGAGCGCCAAAGGTGTAACGGACCGAGGCGATCGCTCCAGCGTACGTGCTTTGCACGCTCGTCATCGATCGCGCGATATGGTCGCGCTCCTCGGTCGACTCCCCGCTGTGACAGTCCGTCCCGCCGCACGCCGCGTCGACGGCGCTGAAGTCCGACGGGTTGCCTCCGCCCAAGAGCCCCGCGTGAGCCCCTTGGGCATCCAGCGATATTCGGTTTCCGCCGTGGCAGCGAACGCAGCCGAATACTTCGACCGGGTGAGCGGCGCTGATCTCCTCGATCCCCTGATGACAAGTCAGACAATACTCCGGTTCGCCCGTCAGGCTGGGGATCAAGCGCACGGGTTCGGTCTGACCGGCGTAGCGCGCGTAGGCCGGGGCGGCTTCCCTCATAGAGGCCGCCGCCACCGCCAGCCCCAGCCCCAGGCTGGCCAGGCCAAAACCCCACCGCGCCTTCATCCGCGGCATCTCCCGGTGAGACTAGCCGGGCGTGCGCAATGGGTGGCTACACCTTGAGCCGATAGCCTAGCGTCATTACGATCATGAAGAGCGCGCTCGCGCCGAGCTGGCGAAAGCCGATCGCCGCGGGCTTGGCACCGACCGGCGGGTGTGTCACTCCTTCGAGCGCGTCGGCCAACATCAGGGTGAAGGCCACCGGCACCAGCCACGGCGCCCAACCCAGGATCGCCAATCCCAGGGAAGCGACCAGGTTGAACGCGTGATATATCAACGTCCGGCCTCCCTGGCGCCATCGATCTCGGGGGAGGGGCGTCGCTTCCAGCTTGCGCTGGTCGAGACGCAAGTAAACGAACACGATCGAGGCAGCCGTCTGCAGCCAGGTTAGCAACCACAAGATCCACGGGACCCGCTCGCTCATCCCCCCGGCGACCCAATACCCGGCCGGCGCCGCCAACGCCAATACCCCGGCACCGACGAGCTCGATGCCCATCTGTCCCCGTTCGGCCCTCCGGCTCACCAGCCACAAATGCCAGGCGAATACCGGGACACCCGGGATGGCGAGGAGCACGACCTGCGGGTGGCCTGAGGCGATCAGCGCCCAAACGGCGAGGCCCGCGATCAAGCCATACCCGATGATCCAAAACAAGGCCGGCACCAGGTCGGCCTTCGGGCGACGGCCGCTGATCGCCTTGACGATGATCGTCGATGGCTGGCGCAAGAGGAACGCGAATAACACCGCCAGGAAGAGCAACACCGCGTCGAGATCTGGATGGCCGCCGGCCGCCAGCCCGATGAACAACGGGCCGAGCCACCAGATCCAAGATCCGTGCTCGGCTGGGAGAGCGTATTGTTTGCGCCAGATGTTGGGCGTCCGATCGGCCCGATTGCTCACGCATGCATTCTAACCCGATCCGAATTTCGGCTCTTTTCTGGAGTCCGGAAGCTCTGCTTCCGGGCGCAAGCAGAGCTTGCGTACCCCAGAATCGATGCATTCGCGCCGCCGAGCTCTCCTCTCAATCCGCCGCGCTTTCATCTGCCTTCAACGCCCGGCCTTCGGCCAGGACGCGGTCCTCCCAATCCATCTCCTCTTCCATCTTGCGCCAATACCACTTGGCGTGATGCCGCCGGGCATACCAGGCCGACACCTTCCCGGTGAACATGGAGAAGAATGCCTCTTTCTCCTCCGGGAACACCGCGCCCATATAGACGTGGATGATCAACCCCGCCACCACCATCCCCACTGCACTGAAGTGGATCGGCAAGGACCACTGGATCAGCCACGGCCACGGGATCAGCTTGTGAAAGGTCATGATCAATCCCGTCAGGCCGATCGTCAGCGTCCCGACGATCACCATGTACATGTAGAGTTTCTGCCCGGCGTTGTACACATCCTGCGGAGGAAGGCGCTTCGCCTTCGCCAGGCCGATCATCTGCAGCGGCTTGACCTTCAGCCACTCGATGTCGTCGGCGTCGAGGAACATCCGCTCGCGTGTGAACGGGATGAAATACTTGCGAAACCCGAGCAGGATGTTGAAGGTCAGCACCGCCATCCAGACGAGCCCGACGGAATAGTGAAACTCGATCAGGTTGGCGGTCCCGCCGAAGACATTGCGCATCAGGGTCTGCCACAGTTCGGGGACGATGCCCAACCGGGGCGAGGCCAGGATCGCCAGCCCGGTCGGCAGCAGCAAGGCCCACATGGCCACGTTGAACCAATGCGTCAGGATGTTGGCCAGGTTGTGCTTCTTGATTTCCGTGACCCGCAGCCGCTTGCGTTCTGCCAGGGGGATGAATTCAGCGTGGCTCATTCTTCGAACTCCTGCTCGCCCTCGATCAACTGTTTGGTGAATGCGACTGCCTGCCCCAAG
>MGOM01000116.1:0-6361 GCA_001797105.1 Chloroflexi bacterium RBG_19FT_COMBO_62_14 | reverse complement strand
ATGTTGGGATCGGGATCCACTTCGTCCGTGACGAGCTGCCGGACTTGCGTGGCCCGGGCCAATGCCTGCGACACCTCCGAGGTCGGGTCGTTGAAGTCGCCGAACATCCTGGCGCCGCCGAGACACGTGGCAACGCAGGCCGGCTCTTCGCCACGCTCCACCCGATGTACACAGCCCGTGCACTTGTCCACCACGCCGCGGGTAGGGTCGAGGTAGCGGGCGTCGTAAGGACAGGCCTCGACGCACAAACCGCAGCCGATGCACGCCTCTTGATCCACCAGAACCAACCCGTTGTCAGGATCCTTGAATGTGGCTCCACTCGTGCAGACTTCGATGCAAGGTGGATGCTCGCAGTGCATGCAGTTATAGGGGACGAACTCGCGTGCCAGATCGGGAAACGTCCCCCGCAAGCCCTGATCCTTCACCCAGATCCGAGTGTGGGGGAGAGAGACCTCGTTCTCGACCCGGCAGGCAACCAGGCACGCCCGGCAGTCGATGCACCGAGCGACATCGATCACGAACCCGTAACGATTCTTCTGCGCCATCTTCACGCCCTCTCCACCGTCACAAACGTCTGCGACAGAGCCTGACCGCCGCTGATCGGATCGGTGTATGTTACGTGCAGATCCGAGTCGCTGACCCCGACACCATAGGCCACACGCAGCCCCTTCGAGGCGTGGCCGTATCCCGGCGCCAAGAAAAGGCAATCTTGGCGGATCCCCTCGGTTACCAGGGAAGTCACCACGACCGACCCGATCGGGCTGGTAACGCGGACGCTTGCCCCGTCTTCAATGCCGCGGGCCGAGGCCGCCGCTGGATGGATCCACAGCTTCGGCTCATCCTCGACCTGGTGCAGAAAAGCGTTGTTCTGTGTCGCCGTCTGAGTATGCTGTCCGACCTTGCCGGTGAGCAGATAGAATTCATCCGGGGCTGGGGCGGGGGGCTCCTCCCAGGTCGGCCAGGGCGAGAAGCCGGCTCCCGCTAGCGTCTCCGAATACACCTCGATCTTCCCACTCGGTGTGCTGAAGACGATTTCGCCATCTCCTCCTTCGACGGGAACTTCGAGATATCCTTTGTATTTGACATCCTGCAATTCAGCCCCGAGGGGCGCCAACTGCTGCCGCAGGTAGTCCTCCTCGTCTTCGTATTGGAAGAACTCCCCCAGGCCCAGCCGCTCCCCGAGCTGCTTGTAGATCCACAGCGCAGAGCGAGCTTCGCCTTGCGCCTCGATCACCGGTTGCCGCAGGAATAGTTTGTGGTCGACGATGTTCAACGGGTCGTATCGTTCGAGGTACGACGCCTCGGGTAGCACGACGTCGGCATACCAGGCCGTGTCGTTGAGGATCACATCGACGACGGCGATGAAGTCGAGCTTGCCCATCGCCTCGACCGTCCGGGCCCGATCGGGGATCGACAACACCGGATTCTGGCGGCTCACAAACCAGCCGTGCGCCTGATATGGTTGTCCGCTGAGGATCGCCTCGCGTATGTTCTGAAAGATCCCCAGTTTGAGTGGAACTAATGGGTACTTCCACGGAACCCCATCCAAACGCATCGAGGTCACCCGCGGGTATGCCGGTTGGGGCGGCTTGCCCAGAGGGATGCCGGCTGCCTCGGGGCTCTCGGCGACAAGACAGCCGCCGGGGGTCAATACGTTTCCGCTTAACGCGTTCAGCGTGGCGATGGCTCGCTCGGCCTGGAAGGAATTGATGAAGTTCGATGTCCGCCAACCGGGATGGGCCATGGCATCCTTGCCAGCCGCGGCGTACTCGCGAGCCAGGCGATCGATGGTAGCCGCCGGAACCCCGGTCTTGGCTTCGCCCCACTCGGGCGTGTACTCAGCCATCGCTGCCGGTATATCCTCACAGCCGGTGACGTACTTCTTGACGAATTCGCAATCCGCCAGGCCTTCGGTGACGATTACATGGATCATCGACAGTAAGAATGCCGCATCCGTCCCGGGGCGGATCGGGATCCACTCCATCGCCTTGGAGGCTGTCTTGGTGAAGCGCGGGTCGAGCACCACAAGCTTGGCGCCGCGCGCGACCGCTTCCATCAATTCGGCGGTCTCTGAAGTCGAGATCGCTTCCAGCAGATTCCGGCCGGTGAGCAGGACGAATTTCACACGGTCGTAGTTGCGCGCCGGCTCCTCGACGCCATACGTCAGCAAGAACGCCGTGACCATCGCATTGAAGCATAGGCTGCGCTGGGTTCCGTAGTTGGGCGAACCGTAGGCGCTGAGCAGGTTCTCGAATTGAACCTGCGACAGATTGTGTGTGCTGGAGAAGATCATCGCCTCCGGACTGTAGTTATCCCGGATCTCCGCCATCTTCTGCGCCGTGAGGTCTAAGGCCTCTTCCCAGGTCGCCTGGCGGAATTGGCCGCCGCCGCGCGGCCCGACCCGGATCAGCGGGTGCAGCACGCGGTCGGGATCGTACGTTGACATCAACCCGGCCTGACCGCGAGCGCACAGCATGCCGCGAGAATGCGGGTGCGCCGGGTTCCCGTCCAGTTTGACGACTCGGCCATCTCTGACCCTGGCCAGCACGCCGCAGCGCCAGACGCACATCTCGCACATGGTCGGGATGGTGCCGTCGCCGGCGACGTCGATGAAGCCTGCCTTGCGGGCCGCTGCCGCCGCCGGCGGGGCCAGGATCGCGCCTGCCGCAAGAGCGCCGACTGAAGCGCCGCCAAGCTTGAGGAAATCCCTACGGGAAACGTGAGGTCCGATTCGTGTCATTCGAAGTCCTTTATGACGAGGGTCGGGTCATTCACCCCCACCGCCTGTGTCCCACTCCTCCAGCGAGGGGATCTCCCTGATGCGCCAGAACAGCCGGGTGAAGGTGGGCAGTGTTTCTGCCCACCTTCACCCAGCTGTTTCTTTCCCCCTCTCCGCATTTGATGCCGGGAGTTGAGGCCACGCCCCGGCGCGGAGAGGGGCCGTTCGTCCCGGATGGTTTTACCGGGAGGTAGGGGGGTGAGGAATTGATTCGTCGCGAAGGAACGCTGAGCCGACTCACGCGGCCCGCGCTGATCAGTGAGGCAAGGAGACCACACCTTTCGGGGCGCAGGCGCGTGCGAAGTCGGCTCGTTCATGCTCAGTCTCCCGCTTCGCTATCGGCGAGTTTGTCCTTGCGGAACAGACCGTGGTCGATCAGGTAGAACAGGAACAGACTGATCAACCCAAACACGGTGATGAAAAGCCAGGTGTTGATGTTCCATAGTGCGCCGAATGTTGTGTTGCCGTAGTTCGCCAACTGCGAGATCTTGGGGAACACGGAGGGGTACGTCAGACCGTAGATGACGGCGCCTGTGAAGAAACCGAGGAGACCAGGGATCAGGTAATCCAGTTTGCCTTCGCCGGACCCGGCGACACAGGTGCCCGGTCAGTACCCGGTCAGGGCCATCCCAACGCCGAATACCAGGCCGCCGAGGACATTGCCGACGACGTAGGTGGCCGGGATGGCCGGGAACGTGACCAGACCTATTTCGCGCAAACCATACAGCCCGATCATGGCTACCACCAGGCCGCTCATCATGAATTTGAGAACGGCCATGTCGGTGAGCCGGAAAACGTTGACGATCTTGTGGTACTTCGTCAGCCCGGCCTTGTTGAGCAAGAAGCCGAAGACCAGGCCCAGGATCAGTGCCAGGATCGTGTTCAGCATGGCTAATACCTCGCTCGATAGATGATCAAAGCGGTGGCGATTCCGGACATGAACATCCCGGCGATGAAAAGGAACGCCGCCGGGGCCAGGAGCATCCCGCCCGAGATCGCCAGTCCACTGGTGCAGCCCCCAGCGATCCCGGCGCCGTACTCCAGCACGATCGCCCCGGAAAACGCCAGCCCCCATCGAACCCAGCGTCTCTCGCCGAAGACCTTCGCCCATTGCACGTCGGGTATCCAGCTCCAGTGCAGCTTGCCGGCGCTCAGCGCGCCGATCATTCCGCCGAAGAAGACACCGACGAGCAGGATCACCTGCCAGGTGATCCCCGGCGGCATGACGAAGTTGAAGTACACATTGTTGAAGGCAGTCGGAGCGATAGCCTTGCCGACCAACCCGGCCAAGTTCTCGAACCCGCCCGAGGCGCCGAGTAACGAGTTGCTCAGAGCCACGGTCAGGATCCCGACGACCCCCAACAGCGCTCCGGCCGCGTAGGGCGACCAGAGCTCTTTCGAGAGTTGACGCCTAAGCCATTCCATAGAATGCCTCCATCGGTCTCAGTTGCCTGAAAGGGCCATCAAGAGGGCCCGAGTCTCAACGTCCAGACCGCGCACCTGGCGGACGAGGTCGGGGTCGAGGCGTGACAGCCGGTAGAGCAGATCCGAAGTGGTTGCAGGATCCTCAAGAAGCCGAGCCAGAGCCCGGCGCCCGAGTGGATTCATGGACTCGAGCATCGGGAGGAGGGCTGCGACCTCGGGCGAAATGCCTTCAATTGCCGAGGGTGGGCCGGGCAAAGGTGCCGGGTCCTGCACATGCTCTGGGGTCTGCTGTCTGGATGCCAACCTGGCACGCCGTTCGCGCCACACGACGTAGCCGCCTCCACCCAATACGAGGAGCGCGATCAAGATCGACAGGATGACATTTCCCACGTTCACCTCCCGTTGGCCGAGGACCGCCTCGGCGTAGCGTTGGTTGAAGTCGATCACGCCGGGGTCGGGGGCGATGAGCGCCGCCGGCGCTTCGGCCTCCACCGGCGAACCCGCTGCCACCTCAACGCCTGCGCTCGGCGAGCCGCCTCGGGGTGCACCACCCCCGCTCCCCACTTCGACGCCCAGCGCCACGCCGTAAACCTTGCCAAGATCGAGCGCGTCTTCAGGGTGGCATGCCGCGCAGCCTGCATTCACGTCGGCCAGGGGCTCGACCATCCCGGCGTGCGCCGTCTCGGCCTCCATTGCCTGCACGTTGCCCGCATGGCAGAATGCGCAGAAGTCACCAAAAGCGTGCCGAGTGTGCCACTCGCCCTCGCTGTTCACCGGGTCCTGCCCCTGGACCTCGTGGCAGTTCTTACACGAAGAGGCCTGGGATCCGCACTGGGCTTCGGCCGGAGACGTGGGCACAATGGCCAACGCGATGAACAGCAGGATCACACCCGAGATGACGAGAAGGAAAGGCCGTGAACTTCGGCTCATCCATACCTCCTTGGGTGGCTCACTCGGTCAGATCGACGACGGCCGCCCGACGGGTGTACACGCCGCGAAGAACGGACCGCAGCAGGTCGAGAGCCTCGATCAGCTTGCGGTCGGCCAGGGCGTAGTAGATCGCCGTGCCATCGCGCTCGGTGACGACCAGGCCCCGCTCGCGCAGGACCTTCAGGTGCCGCGAGGTGGTGGGTTGAGGGAGGCCGTGTTCCTCAGACAGCTCTCCCACGTTGCGCCGGCCTCCGGCCAGCGTGTACAAGAGCATGATGCGTTTGGGGTCGGCCAGCGCGCTACACACACCGCTGTGAAGCTCGTAAATCTCCTTTTCTAGGCGTGGATCCATGGCACCTTCCATTCATCCGCATAGGCGAATATGCCTACTTGTGAGAAGAATAACAAATCACCAGGGGCGGTCCAACGGACAGGCTTCCCCACTATTCGTGACAGGTGTCACATTGGGGGGGGAGGGCAAGGGGTCTTGCGTGCCCGAGGATTTATCCCGGGGGAACGCCTCGGGGATTCCCTGGAGTGACACGGGGGCAGGAGACTGCCTTGGCGCGGAGTCCAGTCCGACCTTGTCATTCTATGGAATCCCTATGATCAGGCTTGAACCACGTCGCCCCGGATAAGGCAGCTCCCTCCTGAATGGGGTCCCGGCCGAACAGCCGTTCTATTCCCTCTTGACGAGTAGAACACCTGTGCTATACTACGAGCAGCATCCCCCGTAAGGGGATACCCGGAGGAGGAAGACCATGGCCAGGAAGTCGACGATCGAACCGATCGAGATCCCCCAGGATGAGGCAGCCCGCGAGGTAGTCCTGACTCGGGCCTTGACCGAGATCGCCAAACGTTTCGGCGAGGGTGCCGTTATGCGCCTGGGTGAGGCGGCCCGCATCCCTGTGCTGGCCATCCCCAGCGGGTCCCTGGCGCTGGACCTGGCGCTCGGGGTGGGGGGGATCCCGCGCGGCCGGGTGACGGAGATCTACGGCCCGGAGTCGTCGGGGAAGACGACGATCTGCCAGCACATCGTGGCCGAAGCCCAACGGCTGGGCGGGACGTGTGCCTACATCGACATGGAGCACGCCCTCGACCCGAGCTACGCCGCGCGCTGCGGGGTGGACATCGAGAACCTGTACATCTCGCAGCCGGACACGGGCGAGCAAGCGCTGGAGATCGCCGAGACTCTGGTGAGGAGCGGGGCGGTGGACGTGGTGGTGG
>MGOM01000115.1:42103-44102 GCA_001797105.1 Chloroflexi bacterium RBG_19FT_COMBO_62_14 | reverse complement strand
CGGATCGGGATTGAGGGGGAGGGCCCTTCCACTCCTGCGGAACTGTTGCAGGCGCGCCTGCCTGGCCTCGAGCTTCTTACGGGCCAGAAGGGATTCCAACTCCTCGATCGAAAGCTCGTCAGCCGGTCTGCGGTCCTTTGGCATATCCTGGGCAACCACTCCCGCGCGCTTGGCGCGTCGAGTCCGCAATTCCGTTTGCCGTCGGGATTATACATGATCGCGTGTTTTCGCACCTTCATCCGAGGAGGGACCTCCAAGAGTCATTCAGCCACGTGGGTCATCTCACCGACCGAAGTCCGAGGCCTTTGTTGCCTACAGCTACGCCTCCCACACCCCTCTCCTTCTTCACCCGCCTCTCCGCGCCAACCCGGATATCCCTCCTTAGCCCGCGTCTTCCCAGACAGGGCGACCGATATCCTCGACACCCTCACAGAGCACATCATCCGGCGGACACGGTATAATCGATCCTAATTCTCGGATCTGTCCTGCGCGGGATGTGTCTTCCCGGCGTGCAAGACGCAGTCTCTCAGAGAGGGCAGGAGCGCCACTATTGGCCGGAAACATGAAGAGGTTTGCAGCGTATGAGTGAGAGGTCGGTCGAGTCAGCTTATGCGGCGGCGAGGGAGGCCGCCCTCATCGTGCGCCATCCCGCGCCGGATTTGGTGATCGCAAGGGGCAAAGACCGCCTCGACCTGCTCCAGCGGATGTCAACCAATGACGTCGCAGGCATGGAGACCGGATCATTCCGCACCACCGTGCTGACCAACCCGATCGGCCGGATCGTCGAGGCTGTCGGGGTGCTCTCGCTGGCGGATGAGGCCTGGCTGCTGACCAGCCCGGGGCAGGCGGCCGCTGTCCAGGCATGGCTTGGACGGTACATCTTCTTTCAGGACGATGTCCAGTTGGCCCAGGGAGGGGAAGGTTGGAGCGAGTGGGGCGTGTACGGCCCCGGCTCTGAGGAAGCACTCGCCGATTTGTCCCCTCGTTTGGTCAGGCCCGGTGCGAATGGCGCCCCCCTGTTCAAGGGCGGTTATGTCTGGAGGGTGACAAGTCCGGCCGGTGGTGGGTTCCGCCTCCTTCTCAATCCGGACGAGACGGAGGAAGCCTCGCTGGCCTGCAGCGGCCGTGGGGGCGAGGCGACGGATTCAGCCGCGTACCAAATCCTTAGGATCGAAGCCGGCCTTCCTGAACCAGTCAGCGAGATCCGCCAGGAGTACATCCCTCTGGAGGTCGGCCTGCGGGAGGTGATCAGCTTCAGCAAGGGCTGCTACATCGGCCAGGAGATCATCGCCCGGATGGACAGTCGGGGCCGCCAGGCCAAGACCCTTGTCGGAGTGCGCCTCACCCAAGAAGCCCACCCCGGAGACGGCGTGAGGCAGGACAATCGCAATGTCGGGAGCCTGACGAGCGTTGCCCAATCACCGCGCCTGGGCTGGATCGCACTGGCGATCGTCCGCCCGGTTGTCCTGGACGAGGGTCCGGGGCACGTGCGCGTCGGAGAGAGTGGTACGGAAGGGGAAGTCGTCCGCCTGCCATTCGCGCCGGTCTCCATGGCAGCCGGTTCCTAGAGAACTGGCGCGGACACGCCGTGCTTGATGACAGCCTCAGACCCCCCAAGCGCCGGATGAAGCCCAGCCTCGTGTGACTATGGCGGGCTTCCGCCTCTTCATGCTCGCTCCGTGGACGTGCTGATCGCCGATCACGTCAGCTTTCACACTTTCTCACTCCTATCTATAATCACCTGGATCCTCGGACTCACCAAGCTGATCCAGACGATCATTCGCTTCGAATAAAGGGCCGCACCGCCGCGTTTGGGTGATAGGCACAGCCCCCCGATCCGTTGGCGGATCTCGCACTGAACCCGGCCGAACCCTGGACTTCTGGAGGAAACTGAATGGGTTACCGCTACGCCATCCTCGGATCGGGCCGACAGGGGACGGCTGCCGCTTACGACCTGAATCGTTTCGGCGAGGCCGAGGTGGTCTTCATGACCGACGTC
>MGOM01000115.1:38604-42075 GCA_001797105.1 Chloroflexi bacterium RBG_19FT_COMBO_62_14 | reverse complement strand
TGTCGCCCGCCCGATGTAGCTCGATGCCACCGACCCGGCGCACGTCGCCGGCTTTCTGCGTGAGAACGGGGTCGATGCGTTCCTGTCCGCGGTACCGTACTTCATGAACCTCGGTCTGACGCGCGCCGCAATCCAGGCCGGCGCGGGCATGACCGATCTCGGGGGCAACAGTGACGTCGTGTTCGAACAGCTGGACCGCGCTGGCGAAGCCGCGGCCGCCGGGATCGCGATCGTACCGGACTGCGGCCAAGTGCCCGGAATGGGGACATCGCTTGTGTTGTACGCGATGGAACAGCTAAACGAAGCGATCGACGTGTACATGTGGGATTGCGGTCTTCCCCAGCGGGCCGAGCTTCCTTGGAACTACCGCCTGACCTTCAGCATCGAGGGCTTGACCAACGAGTACACCGGAGATTGCATGTTCGTGCGTGACGGACAGCTTGTCGGTATCCCGGCCTT
The DNA here is from genome assembly GCA_001797105.1 of Chloroflexi bacterium RBG_19FT_COMBO_62_14. GTDB lineage: Bacteria > Chloroflexota > Anaerolineae > Anaerolineales > E44-bin32. Next base: position 41,616 of record MGOM01000115.1, on the reverse strand, counting down.
GGGGGAATTGGAGGTGGTTGAGTTCCCCGAGCCGATCGGGAGGCTCGAGGCTTTCACCACGTCGGGGGGGCTGACGTCGGCTGCCCGTACCTTCGCCGGCAAGCTTCAGACCTTGCAGAACAAGACTCTGCGTTATCCCGGGAACCACGCCCAGCTGACGGTCATGCGTCAGCTGGGACTTTTTGATCTCGAGCCGGTTGAGGTCGACGGTCGGCCCGTCGTTCCCCGCCATTTACTACACGCGCTCTGGGACCCGCAGATCCGGGCCGACGAAACAACGCTCGATTTCATCCTGATCCGGGTGCTGGCCCGCGGGACTGTGGACGGGCGTCTGGCGGAGGCCCAGGTCGACCTGGTTCATTACTCCGATCCCAAAACGGGTTTCACCGCCATGGAGCAGGGCACGGGATGGCACGCCGCCATCATGACCGAGGCCATCGCCCGCGGCGAGATCCCTCCCGGAGTCGTCCCGGTCGAACGTGCCATGACAGGGACGGATTTCGTCCGGCACGCGGCTATGCGCGGATTCAATGTCGAGAAGGTTGTCCGCTTCACCGATGGGTGAGCTCTCACCCAGAGGATCCTTCGACTTCGCTCAACCTCTTCTCCGCCGGGAGACCTGGTGTATACTTCCCCAATTCCCAACCAGGCGGTGAGGCACTTGGGATGAGGTCCTTGTCCATGTCGGTGCCTGGATGTCCCTGCTGACCGCCCGATGACGAATTCACCCACCAAGCAAGTCAACCCAAAGGGGAGCGAGTCGTACGGCCGTTGGCTCGGGCCACTGACGCCGGTCCTGGCGGCACTGGCGGCGCTTCTCATCGGCGCGCTGATGCTCCTGGCGTTGGGCGCCAACCCCGTCGAGGCCTACACTGCGATGGCTTCCGGCGCGTTTGGCAGCGTTAACGCGTTCGCCGACACGATCGTCAAAGCCACCCCTCTGCTCTTCGTCGGCGCTGGGATCTGCATTTCTTTCAGGGGCGGCGTTCTCAACATCGGCGGAGAGGGGCAGTTGGTCGTCGGCGCCCTGGCGGCGACGCTGGCCGCCCTGACCTTCGAAGACTGGCCGGGTTGGGCGATCATCCCTGTGTGCCTCATCCTCGGGTTCGTTGCCGGAGGGATCTGGGGCGCTATCCCCGGGGCGCTCAAGGCCTCGCTCAATGTCAATGAGATCCTGACGACGATCATGATGAACCAGATCGCCGTGCAAGGGATGAACTTCCTCTTGCGCGGACCGATCATGGATCCGATCCAGATCGAGAAAGGATCCTTCATCCCGCAGACTGCCCGGTTCTCCCTGGCGGCCGACCTGCCGCGCCTGTCGCCGACGCGTCTGCACGCCGGTGTTCTCCTGGCCGTCGTCGTGGCGATCCTGGTCTGGGCGCTCCTGTGGCGAACCACGATCGGCTTTCGCATTCGGGCGGTCGGGATGAACCCAAACGCTTCGCGTCGGGCCGGCATTCACGTCGGTCGTTATGCGGTGCTGGCCATGCTGCTCAGCGGGGCCCTGGCCGGGCTCGGCGGGGCGACCCAGGTTCTCGGCGTGCACCATCGCATGTTCACGGACGGCTCGGCCGCCGGCTTCACCGGATCCGCCGGGTTCAACGGCATCGTGGCCGCCCTCTTCGGTCAGCTCCACCCGCTGGGCACGATCCCGGCTTCGTTACTTTTTGGGGCGATGCTCGTCGGCGCCAATAAAATGCAGCGGGCGGTTCAAGTGCCATCCGCCCTGATCACCGCCCTCAACGGGTTGGTCGTCGTGTTCGTCGTCGGCAGCGAGATTTGGCGGCGCCGGTTGGCTCGGCGGCAGGAGGTCATCGAGCCCGGGGGAGACCCGAATTTGGCGACTCAGGAGTCGGGCGTCACATGATCAGCGATCTCTTCGCCTCGACCGTCCTCATTGGGATCATCACCTCCGGTATCCGGCTGGCGACACCCTATCTCTACGCCACGGTCGGGGAGACATTCGGCCAACTAAGCGGGGTGCTCAACCTGGGCGTCGAAGGGATGATGTTGATGGGGGCGTATGTCGGCTTCTACATGACCTTCACCACCGGGGACCCGTGGCTTGGATTGATGGATGCGATTCTCGTCGGCTTGCTGATGGGGGTGGCGATGGCTTTCATCAGCGTCACCCTTCAGGCCGAGCAAGGGATCAGTGGGATCGGAGTCTACTTGTTTGGGCTGGGGATGAGCGAGTTGCTCTTCCAGAAGACCCTTGGCACGGTCGAGACCGTGAGCGGGTTTCCGGCGTTCAAGATTCCTCTTCTGGGAGACCTGCCGCTGGTGGGCGGGATCTTTTTCGATCATAATGTCCTGACCTATGGCGCCTACCTGCTGGTTCCGCTCTCCTGGTTCATTCTCAACCGGACGACCTGGGGGCTGCAGATCAAAGCCGTCGGGCAGAACCCGGCCGCAGCCGACTCCTTGGGAGTAAGCGTCACCAAGGTGCGCTACGTGACCGTGACGGTAGGCGGGGTGCTCTCGAGCATCGCCGGGGCGTCGCTGTCGATCGCCCTGCTGAATGTATTCCAGCAGAATCTCACTTCGGGGATGGGCTTCATCGCAGTGGCACTGGTGTACTTCGGCGGTTGGAACCCGCTCGGCGCACTGGCCGGCTCGCTCTTGTTCAGCACGGTCAACGCGTTGCAGAACTGGGTCCAGGTACTTGGAATCCCGGTGCCGTCGGATTTCGCCGTGATGATGCCGTACGTCCTGACCATCCTTATCCTGGTCATCGCACTCCGCAAGGTCCGGCAGCCGGCCGCGCTCACCAAACCCTTCGAGCGCGGCGAAGCCTGATCCGAGGCGTGGCCACGTGTGCGCCGGCGCGAATGCGTTAGAGGAGGTGATCACGCAACACGAATCGGGTGATCGGTATGAATTAGGAAACTCTTGAAATGTCCCTTGGAGGGAAAAGAATGAGAAAGCTCTACGCCGTTCTGGCGATCGTAATGCTCGCTGCGCTGATCCTGGCCGCGTGTGCTCCGGCCTCCGCCCCACCGGCTGCAA
>MGOM01000115.1:34119-38584 GCA_001797105.1 Chloroflexi bacterium RBG_19FT_COMBO_62_14 | reverse complement strand
GCCGAGCCGACGGCGGGCCCGGCGACGGAAGCCCCAGCGCCGACTGAGGCCCCACCGCCGGAGCCTTTCCGGGTGGCCGTGATCATGCCCAGCGCCATCAACGACGCCGCCTTCAGTCAGAGCATGTACGATGCGCTCCTGAAGATCCAATCCGAGATGGGCGCCGAGAACTTCGAAATCGCCTACTCGGAGAACATGTTTGTCATCGACGATGCCGCCGCTGCCATCCGTGACTACGCCTCCCAGGGCTACACTCTGGTGATCGCCCACGGCTCGCAGTACGGCAGCTCGCTGGTCGAAATCGCCCCCGAATTCCCGGAGACGAGCTTCGCCCATGGCACGACGGTCGATACGATGACCGACAAGGGCATCAACAACGTCTTCGCTTACGAAGCCCGATCTGAAGAAGGCGGGTATGTCAACGGGGTCGTTGCCGCCAAGCTTTCGCAGAGCGGCGTGATCGGTGTTGTCGGCCCGATTGAGACCGGCGACGCCAAGCTCTACGTCGACGGCTTCACTGCCGGCGCCCAGGCGACCAACGCCGACGCAACGGTTCCCGCCATCTGGACGGGTTCGTTCAGCGATACCGCTCTGGCTGCCCAGGCAGCCCAGACCCACATCGATGCCGGCGCAGACATGCTGACCGGGACGGCGCAGATGGTAACCGGTGCCATCGGCATCGCTAAGGACAACGGAGTCCTGTGGTTCGGGACCCAGTCCAATCAGTCCTCACTGGCCCCCGACATCGTCGTCGCCAGCCAGGTGTATCACTGGGAAGTCGTGCTGGCCCAGATCATCGACAGCATCAAGGGCGGCACGCTAGGTGGGACAGCCTTCGCCATCAATCTGGCGAACGGCGGCGAGGTCATCGAGTACAACTCGGCCTACCAGGTCCCGCAAGACGTCCTCGACCTGGCGGCTCAGACGGCCAAGGGGATCGCCGACGGTTCGATCACGGTCCCATTGCCGGCAGAGTAATCCCATCACGAGTGCGGGGGGAGAGGCCTCTCTCCCCCCGCCACCTCCGGGAGGATCGATTGGCTTCCGCCCCGGCTCTGCGATTCAACAAGGTGGCGCTCAAAGGGATCGTCAAACGCTTCCCGGGAGTCGTCGCCAACAAGGGCGTCGACTTCGAGGTGCGCGCCGGCGAGATCCACGCGCTCCTGGGCGAGAACGGCGCGGGCAAGACAACGCTGATGCGGATCCTCTATGGCCTGTACCAGCCGGATGAAGGCCAGATCCTGATCGATGACAAACCGGTGACCATCAACTCGCCCAACGACTCGATCCGGCTTGGGATCGGGATGATTCACCAGCACTTCATGCTTGTTCCGACTCTGTCCGTGGCGGCCAACGTTTCGCTCGGGCTGCCTTCCCGGCGGGGTTTGCTGCTCGACCTCGACCGGGTTGCCCGGCGGATCGGGGAGCTTTCCCAGGCCTACGGCCTGCGGGTCGATCCCGAGGCAGTCGTGTGGCAGCTGGCCGTCGGAGAGCAGCAAAGGGTCGAGATCATCAAGGCGGTTTACCGCGGAGCGGCGCTGCTTATCCTCGACGAACCGACGGCGGTCCTCACCCCCCAAGAGGTCGATGAGCTGTTCCTGACTCTGCGCAGGATGGCCGGCGAAGGCCACGCCCTGATTTTTATCAGTCACAAGCTCCACGAGGTGCTGTCGATCAGCGACCGGATCACCGTCCTGCGCGACGGCCGTGTGGTCCGGACGCTCAAGACCGCCGACACCAACCGCCAGGAGCTGGCGCGGCTGATGGTGGGACGGGAAGTTCTGATCCGCGTCCAGCGGACCTCGGCCGATCTCGGACCGGCCCGACTGACATTGCATGATGTCTCGGCCATGAGTGACCGGGGCCTTCCTGCTTTGAAGGGGGTCAACCTGGAAATTCGCGCTGGAGAGATCCTGGGAATCGCCGGGGTCTCGGGCAACGGCCAGCGGGAGTTGGCCGAGGCCATCGCCGGCCTGCGCCGTCCAACCCAGGGCCGGATCACAATCGACGGAGCCGACGTGACGGGCTGGCAGCCTGAACCCTTGATCCGGCATGGACTGGCCTACATCCCGGAAGAGCGGATGCGGGATGGGGTGATCCGCGACCTGTCGGTGGAAGAGAACCTGATGGTTGAGGTCCACGGACACGCACCATTCGCCCGCGGCGTGTTCATGGACTTCCGCCGAATCGCCCAACACTGCGACACGCTCATCCAGGACTTCGAGATCAAGACGCCTTCCCGTAGGACGCCGCTGAGGAACCTTTCCGGAGGCAACATCCAGAAACTGATCCTGGCGCGTGAGCTGTCGCGCAACCCGAAGGTCCTCATCGCCGCTCAACCGACACGCGGCGTCGACATCGGCAGCACCGAGTACATTCACCAGCGACTGGTGGAGCAGCGGTCGAAGGGCACTGCGACCCTCTTGATTTCCGAAGATCTCGATGAGATCCGCAATCTGTGCGACCGGATCGCCGTCATGTACGAAGGACGGATCATGGGTGTCGTTGACCGGGATGGTGCGACTGTCGAGCAGCTGGGGTTGATGATGGCGGGCATCCCCGCCGAAGAGGCTCTCGCCGCTTAGAGATCTGCGCTCGCTGAGCCGATGTACCCGCCCTCATTCTCGGTTTCCACATCTACATGACCAACCATGACCGGCACCGCCCAAATCATGGTGCGATCGCGTCTACCACCCTGTTTGGAACTTCGCCAACTCTTCCTTGAACACCTCCCACCCCAGCTTCGGCGTGCCGTCGTAGTGCTTCAGACCCAACGTGCACAGGTAGTCGACGAAGTAGCCCCATGCGTCGCCGAGAGAATCCGGGTCAGTCCCGGGAGGCAAGAAGCTCAGACCGCCTTCCTCGCAGATCGACTGCTCGCCGTCGTGAAAGCCGAACCACAAATGCCATCCGAAGGATCCCCGTCGTTCGGCCAGCGCGGCGAATGTCGCCCGTATGTACTCCGCCTGGCGCTCCTCACTCCCCCCGAGGGAGGGTGCCGTCGCCCACCCATTCTCGACGATGATGAACGGCGTACCCCCCGAGCGCTCGATCATCTGATCGAGCACCCCGGCGAAGACACCCGGATCTCCATCGTAGCGAAACCCCGGTGTATGCGGGTAGTAGGTGTAGGCCAGGAAATCGCCGAATTTGAATGGCTCGATCAGATCCAGCCGGTCGCGAGCCATAAGTTCGTGGAAGGCCAACACGGTCCCAACGGGCAGGTCGGGCTTCACGACGTGGACGGCCGCGCGAGCCTCAGCCGCGAGGTCGAGGAACGGCTGGATGTCATCCGGGTGATCCTGGAAGTAGATGTTGACTTCATTGCCGAGCGCGAGATAGTCGAGCTGTTCGCCGTAGCGTTCCGCCACGGCAGCGGCGAAAGCCACCGCCCGCCGCCGATACTCAGGATCGTCCAGACCCTTGCCTTCCAGGTCATCCGGCGTTTCACCGAGAATGCTGGTGTGGATGAACTCGATGACGAGGGAGAGTCGCATGCCTTCGAGCGACATCGTATCCAGCAGGACATCGGAGAACGTCCAGTCGTATACCTCGGGTTCGGTCTCGACGGTCGACCAGTTCAGATAGCTATGGGAAGCCCGGACGCCGGCGTCGTACGCCTCCACAACGGTCCGGCGCAGGTTGTCAAAGCTGAAGTCGTTGTTCGAAGGAGTCAAGATGAGCCCGACCAACCCGTTTCCGGCTTCGGCCGTGGCCGGCGAGTGCGAGCAGGCCGCGCTATCGAGAACTGTTTGGAAGAATTCCAGGAAGTTGGAAAAGTCCGTCTCCGGCGCGCTGCCGGTGATCTGATAGGTCGCTCCGCCGCAATAGATGAGAACGAAGCGCACGCCCAGTATGGGAGATTGCCCGAGGCGGGCCTCGACCACAACACGCCCGATGTCGCTGTCGTCGACGTGCATCTCGCGGAAATCCCCGTGATCCGGAAGGACCTTGGGCAGGTACCAACCGAACGGACGCGGGACGAGGGGCTGGCGGGCGACGGCGACACCCCAACCCGAGGTAGAGCCCAGCGCAATCAGTGTCGCTTCATCGGACGAGGGCACGGACGGCCAATCCGGCAGGTCAATCTGGAAAGGGCCATCGCTAAACGTCTCGACAGCCGTGTCCGTCGGCTGCACCGGCGAGGGAACGATCTCGCTCTCCCCGGCGCATGCCATCGTCACAAGGAGCAACACGGAGATCGCTCCGACAATGCGAGTCCCGCCCGACCGCATGATCCCGTCCACCACCCGAACCCTTCTGAACCGGTTACACAATGTTGGCAAAGCGCGAGACGATTCGCGTCAACTTACGGGGCGCGATTCGGGTCGATGACACAGCTCCACCAATCATTCAAGACGTCGCCAGACGATCCCGCGAAGTGCGGAAAGTGGCGGACCCACCACAAGTGATGCAGCCGGATGTCCCCGCCTCCCCACTCGCTGCATTCGACAGGCCGCGATTC
>MGOM01000115.1:33781-34091 GCA_001797105.1 Chloroflexi bacterium RBG_19FT_COMBO_62_14 | reverse complement strand
GTGTCGCATCGGCTTGGGACTCGTTTAGCATTTCCCCAGTCATAGTCGCGCTCGCTGTTCGGAGCGAAGTGGATTGTCCCGACCTCGGCCTTGCCCGGATCGCGTGCCTCATGACGCGTGAAGCGTTCGAATAGGTCGTTTTCGCCCCTGCCGGCGAAGACATGGGCCAGGATCGACTCGGCCCGATGGCCAAGGTCCTCCAACATCTCTCCGACGCCGCGCTCGAAGTTGAACCCCATGATCACGAAGCGCCGCCCCGCCGCCTGGGTCCCCTCCAGCGGCGGGGCATTGCACCAGAACGCAGCCGGGC
>MGOM01000115.1:30763-33709 GCA_001797105.1 Chloroflexi bacterium RBG_19FT_COMBO_62_14 | reverse complement strand
GGACCTTCCTCAGCACGTCGAATTCGACCAGCAACCGACGGTAATCGACGCCGTCCGGTTGGTGGAACGCCTTCCTACCGCGCATGCGCGCCAGATAGTCTTTGGCCTCGTACACAAAGCCGTCAGCCTTCACCGGGAACCCGTCCACCTCGATCCGTTCAGTTATCTGATATACAGCTCGACCGTAGCTGCAGTCGCGCACGTCTACGATGAACCGGGTGGCGAGCTCATCCGGGTCGTTCCACCCCTGGGCGCGGCTCAGCTTCTCCGGTCTACCAGGTAGGCGCGGGTTGTGGATGACGGAGAGGACGCGCCGAGTCATGGGGGGAGCAGGATCCAGTGACGTGGGAGCAGGTCTCATCATACTGCTGCGCAAGCCCTCGCCAGGCGACGAACGGCAACCCCAGCCTAGCACAGCGATATGCTATTGCGCTAGACAAGGATTCGCCCCCACCCCGATAAGGACATCCGGAGTGGGGGCGCAGTGTCAACCCGCGGGAATACTCCGGTTGAAACATCATGGGGACTCTTCGCTTGCCCTTCGGGCTTCGCTTCGCGCAGCGTCGCGTAAGGGGCAGAATGACAAAGGGAGGGAGGCTCCGCGCTTGCAGAACCTACACCTCCCATGTCATTCTGAGCGAGCGAAGAAACCTCGAGACGCTACACGCCAAGTCCCGCCTCGGAGCGGGATGGACGAGTGCTAGTGTGGCCTCGCCTCACGTGGCCGGCGCCATTGCCGGCGCCCTGGCCGGCATCTGTATGACATCCGGCTGCGTGAAGAGGTAGTGATCGTGGTAGTAGTGGATCCACAGGAAACTCAACACGGCGATGTAGTACGAGCGATCGAAGGCGAAATCGAAGGGCTGCCCAACCACGAAACGCAAGATTACGAAGATCACGCCGGCCAGGGCGATGTCGGCCACCGTCAGCCCAATCGTCCACAAGTAATAGCGGCGCGCCGAGCCGTCCGCCGACAGGCGTTTCACGAACGGCGAACGCTCAAGCTCCCCGCGCTGCTGGCGCAGGTTGTTGAGCATCCAGGTCAGGGCCAGATACTGAAGCGAATGCCATACGTTCATGCCCTGGAAGGCCGTATCCAGATTGCCCAGGGCCGGGACGAAGAACGCCGCCGTCGCCGTCAGCCCGATGAAGAAAGTCTTCGGCCCGTTCAGGGTCCCCTGACGCCACTGGTTGGCCGAGTCGACCAGCCAGGCCACGAGAGCGATGCCGAAAGCTCCGCCGGCCAACCATACCATCCACGGCCCGAGCGGGACGATCTTCCCGATCACCGCGCTCAGGTTGTTGGTGCCGATACTGAAGTTCCCCGTCGAGATCTTCCAGGCCGCCAAAGGGTAGAGGCAGGTCAGGATCACGCCGTAGTCCGTCAACCGCGAGAAAAGGGTCTGACCCGGCTTGTTCTTGTAGTTGTAGAGTTCCGTGATGTAGATGATCTGGTGAAGGACGTGGATGGAGGCCCAAAAGAAAAAGACCGTAAGCAGTAACGGCAGGTTGATCAGCGCCAGGGAAATCACGACAACTGGGATCAAAAGGGACGACCACAGCAGGCGGGGGTGCTTCTTGGCGAAGTCATGGTCGAGCGCGGTGCGCGAGAAGGTCGCGTACATGTGCGGCCCGCCGACGACCAGGGCCACGAAACCGTTGACCAGGTTGCGACTGAAGCTGTCTACGTTGGCACCGAACACGTCGGCCAGGCCCTGCAAGGCGGGCGCCAGCCGCAAGAGCCCCAGGTAAGCCAGATACGGGCTGGCGACCAACACGACGCTCAGGCTGATGTACGTCAAGTCCCACGATCGACTGTGAAGCCAGTTTTCTTGTGTCCTGGCCCCCGTCATGGTGGCGGCGGCAACACTCATCGTTTCTTCCTCCTTTGGGTTGGCTTGCGGAAACGGCGTAAGCCGGGGAGTTCCCTCACCAACCGCCTTGAAACACCCGCCGACGGACCGACCTGAGGCTCCCGCACCACCGGGAGATCGGCCCCATCGGGAGGGATCGCACTATCTTACCGTTAACACCGACTGACGGGGGAGGGATTGGGGCGATCGAGCGTCAGCCGGGCCGGACGCCGGGCGGCGGTTCATCGGGCCACTCCCCGCTCTCACCCCCACCGCCTCGGCCGATACTGCAATGCCTCCGCCAGATGGGCCGGGACGATCGCCTCGTCCCCGGCCAGATCGGCGATTGTGCGCGCCAGCTTGAGCACCCGGTGAAAAGCACGGGCTGAGAGCTGAAGCTGGGTCATCGCCTGCCGCACCAGCGTGCGGCCTTGTTCATCCAATGCGCAATACTGGCGGACGTGCCCGGGCCCCATCTCGCCGTTGCACGTTAGACCGGCTTTCGACAGGCGCGCCCGCTGCCGAACGCGGGCGGCCTCGACCCGCTCCCGGATCGAGGCCGATGGCTCACCCACCCGATCGCTGGCCAGCTTCTCGAACTCGACCCGCGGGACCTCGACGTGGATATCCACCCGATCGAGGAGTGGACCCGAGATCCGTTTCTGGTAGCGCGTCACGGTCGAAGGTGAACAGGTACACTCGCGGACGGCATCGCCGAAGTATCCGCAAGGGCACGGGTTCATCGCACCCACGAGCATGAAGTTCGCCGGGAAGGCGCTCGAGCCGCGCGCCCGGCTGATGGTCACGACCTTATCCTCGAGCGGCTGGCGAAGCACTTCCAGCACGCGCGGTCCGAATTCGGGGAGTTCATCCAGGAAGAGCACCCCACGGTGAGCCAGCGAGATCTCGCCCGGCCGCGGCCAGGTGCCCCCTCCTACGAGGCCGGCGTGCGAGATGGTGTGGTGCGGCGAGCGGAACGGCCGATGCTGGATGAGGGGCACGTCCGCTGGGAGCAGGTCGGCCACCGAGTACACCCGCGTCACATCCAGCGCCTCGTCCACGCTCATCGCCGGGAGGATGGACGGCATTGCCC
>MGOM01000115.1:14953-30722 GCA_001797105.1 Chloroflexi bacterium RBG_19FT_COMBO_62_14 | reverse complement strand
CCGCGGCGACTTCGAGGGCGCGCTTGACGTGCTCCTGTCCTTTGACTTCCTGGAAATCCATCGCGCCGGCGGCGGGGGACGTCGGCGGCTGGCTGTGCTCGACCGGTTGGATCGGAACCACCCCGGACAAGTGATTGACCAACATTGTCAGCGACTCAACCGGGATGACCTCGATCTCAGGGATCAAGGCGGCTTCGCGGGCGTCGATCGCCGGGACGAGCAGCTTGCGAAAACCCTCCCGGTGTGCCAGGGCCGCCATCGAGAGCACCCCGCGTACGTGCCGCACCGAGCCGTCGAGCGACAGCTCGCCGACGACCAGTGTCGATTCGAGCCACTCGGGTTTGAGTTGCCCGGAGGCCGCCAACGCTCCCAGGGCGATCGGCAAGTCGTAGGCCGGCCCTTCCTTGCGCAGCGCCGCCGGCGCCAGGTTGACCGTCAGGCGCTGGCGCGGAAAGATCAGGCCGGCGTTCTTGACCGCCGCCTGAACGCGTTCGCGACTCTCCTGAACGGCTGTGTCCGGCAGACCAACGATGGTGAAGGAGGGAAGCCCGCGCGAAGTGTCCACTTCCACTTCAACGATTGCCCCCTCCAGCCCCACAATGGCGCAGGAGTGGACCTTGGCGAGCACGGCCCCAGTCTAGAGGATTCGGCGCCGAACGTCAACCGGGCGGGGAAGGCCGAGTTGGGATGGTCTCTCGCCGCGACCAGAGTGATGGTCGGCGGCCTCCTCGACCTCGCCAGAGACCGACAGGTTTGCGTTCGAGTGGATATATAATCCGACCGATCCTGATTCCGCCGGCCGTACTGTGGAACTCCACACCACTCAGAGACCGTCTCTCGGAAAGCATCCTGATGAATTCGTTGGGTTGAGCCATGGTGGCTGATCTCGACTCGGCGCGACGCTACAGTCTGACCCGTCTCCAAACCGGCCTCCCCCGGCACTATTACTATCACTCGCCCTCGCACACTCATGACGAAGTCGCGCCAGCGGCCGAAGAACTCGCCGCACTAGAAGGAATCACAGACGAAGAACGCCTGCTCCTTCTCACGGCGGCCTACTTCCACGACATCGGCTATGTCGAGCAGATCGACGGGCATGAGGCGATCAGTGTCCGCATCGCCGGAGAGGTCTTGCCCGGTCTGGGATACACACCGGAACACATGCACGCCATCGAGAAGTTGATTCTGGCCACCCGGCTGCCGCACGCCCCGGGATCGCACCTCGAAATGCTCCTCGTCGATGCAGATTTGGATCACCTGGGTCGCAAGGAATACTGGAAACGCCAGGACGACCTGCGCCGTGAGCTGGCGGCGCTCGGATCTCCGATGACGGACCGGGTGTGGTACGAGCGTCAGCTACACTTCATGAACGAGCACCGTTACTTCACCGGATCGGCCAACCGACTGTGGCTCGATCGGAAGAACCAGAACATCACCCTCATCACCCGCTTCCTCCGCCGCTGCGAAGCAACTTAAGCACCCCTGGAACGCACAAGCCTCCCCTCTCGCGCATCGCCTCCTCTTCTCCAATGGCTTGTTGCCCACCTTTCTGACCTTTGCCCCTCGTGCTCGCAGAAGGTCGGCGCGGACGCATGCGAAAGCCGAACGGGTGATCGTCAATCCAGCGTGCGCCGCGGCGGACCCGAGAACGGATGGTCAGACCGGATCATGTAGAATTGGCCGGAGCAACCTGCAGCGATACACGCTGTCCTCCGACGTCCCGATCGAAACCGGCGAAGGCAGGCAACCCGTCATGCTAGAACGCCCGAGGACTGCTATCTGGCGCGTCCGCCTGACGACCCATTGGCCGGTGGCGTTTGTGCTTTTCGCGGCTCTGCTTGCGGGCTTAGTTCTCGGGAATGACTACGGCATGTCCTGGGACGAGTACCGCAACGCCGACGTCGGCGCAGATGCGCTCCAGGCTTACGCCGGCTCCGACGCGTACTTCAAAGACGACTCCCTCGCCGACCACGGCCCGGCGTACTTCATGATTCAATCGATGACCTCGGGGGCGATCACGAAGCTCCTGCCAGGTTGGACGCCCGCCGATGCACGACATCTGACCAACTACATCACATTCCTGGCCGGGGCGTTGTGTTTCTACATCCTCTGTCTCCGATGGATGAAGCGTGATACCGCCGCCGTGCTGACGGCAGTACTGGTGACACAGCCCTTGTTGCTCGGGAATGCCTTCGTCAATCAGAAAGACATCCCGTTCGTCACCTTCTTTCTGGCGACCCTGGTTATCGGGCTGGCGGCTTCGGATCATTGGCGCGTCTCGCGCCGTTCCGGGGCGGCGGGGGCGCTCACAGATGAGCGGCAGACCCCCGGAGAGCTCAAGCTCCGTATCCGGGCAGAATGGGACAGTCTGAGAATCGGCGTGATGTTCGTCTTGTGCGCGATCGGCCTCGCTGCCCTGATCCTGACGGTTGATCTCCTGGTCATCGGCACCCTCCACCGATGGGGCCAGTCGATGGTCGTAGCCGCGTACAACGGCGAAGCCCCCGCCACGGTTCAGCGCCTGTACGCCTTGATGGCCTCCAGGGCCGGTGAGACTTCACTCGATCTCTACCTGGCCAAGTACGATCTGTATTACGGATACATGTTGTTGACTGTCATTCCCATGCTGACTCTGGGTTACCTGATGACAGTTAGCCTGGCGTTGCCGTCGATCGGCCGGCTATGGGGGTTCTCACGAGACGTTTTTCGTCAACCTGCCCTGCTCGCCTCGGCCGCGCTCCTGGGATTGACGATATGCATCCGGCAGGTCGGCGCCTTCGTCGGCGTGCTGGTCAGCCTGGCGCTGGTCTACCGATGGCGAAACCGGGCATTGTTCCCGCTGGCCGTGTATTGGCTGATTTCACTCGTCGTCACGGTCGCCACCTGGCCCTACTTGTGGGTGGATCCGTACAGCCGGCTCATCGGCAGTCTCTTCCTCGTGGCCGATTTCCCCGTGCACACCACACTCTTCCAAGGCATCAAGGTCCGCTCCGGTGCACTTCCCTGGAACTTCTTCCCGACTCTGGCGGGGCTGCAGCTGACCGAGACCGTCGTGGCTCTATTTCTGCTTGGGCTGGGGGTCGTGATCTGGAAACTGGCGAAGAGGGAAGGCAATTTGCTCCTGTACGGCTTGCTGGGCCTGTGGGTAGGTGTTCCCCTGGTTGGCTTGATCTTCTATGGAATGCCCGTGTATGGCATTCGCCACCTCCTTTTCGTGATCCCCCCTCTTCTGCTAGTGGCGGGGATAGGGCTCGAAGCATGCGTGAAACGGTTGAGATGGTCGTGGACCCAACTGGTCGTTTACGCCCTCGTCCTGTTGCCGGGGATCTGGGCGATCATCCAGCTGCATCCCTACGAGTACATTTACTACAACTCGTTTGTCGGAGGCGTCAGCGGAGCAACCGGACAGTACGAGATCGATCGCTGGTGCATTTCATATCGAGAGGCGATCGAGTATGCCAACACGGTCGCCGAGGTTGGGGCTGTCGTGGTCGTGCCACAGCAGGTGAACCAGATCGTCCCGTTCGCCAGGCCCGACCTGAGGCTGCTGGACGCACGCAAAGGCGTGGTTGACGCTGATTTCGTCCTGTCATGCACCTGGCGGGACGAAGGCCGTTGGGACACGCGCCGGTTCGTACCCATTTACGCGGTGCGTCGAGGGAGAGCCGTTCTAACCGAGGTCTGGCAACACCGGGCGGATTGAAGTATCCCGGCCTCGCTCCCGAAGGCGCCCTTCCGCTGCGGAGGGTGATTTAGGCTCCGCGCACAGCGGAAGGAACAACCCGGATCGCGACCGAGTACGCTGCGGCGAATTCCGGGATGGCCATGCCCAAGTCGACGATCCGTTCGCTGTACTTCTTGAGGTATTCGGGCACTTCGTTTGCCGCAGGGCCTCCCTCAACCACCTCAGCCCGTCCGCGCCAGACCGCCACATCCTCACCTTCAAGATCACTGTTGAGATGAAGCGCCACGAGTGGGTACTTGGCGATGTGGCGGAGTTTCCAGGTGTCCCTCTGGCTGTACATCAGGAAACTGCTCCCATCCCAGACAAACCATACCGGACGCGGGTGGGGGCCGAGATCCTCACCGACCGTCGTCAACCACAGCACTACCTCTTCCCTGAGGCGTTTCTCTACGCGATGGCCGAATTCTGTATTGAGGTCAACCATTCTCGACTCCTTTGCTTGACTTCCCCGTCTTGGTTGAGCTCCCTCATTAATGTCCTGGGAGACGGACTCCGGCGGAACTGACCCGGGCAAGACGAGGTTGTGCCATCAATCCTCATGAGGACTCAACTCGATGGGAATTCTGTACTAACAGGCACAACTGCCGGCTTACAAGAACCTCTCACTCCATCCGCGGATCACGACCTGAGGTTTATTATGATGCCGTCGACGTGTGATCCAAGACCGGAGGCATGGTCAGGAGGGACAGAAATGTGGTGGTTCTTGCTGGCGACGACAGGCCTGTTGTGCATCATTCAGCTACTCGACGATGGCCCACTCGGCTGCCGTCTGTGTGGCGCCCCTCTATGCTCCGGTTGCGGCCATTGTCACGAGTGCATGGAACAAAGCCTGACCAGTTGGAGGCACCACTAAACCGTGTCGCTTTCAGCGCGTGCGCCGAGGCGTACGTGCACCGAACGACCCTTCCCACACAGGCACTTTCTCCCCGGCCCTGAAGCAAACGGCCGGGGTTCCGTTTTCTAGGCCCGGGCCTATTCCTCAGCCAGAATCCGCTTGATGCCACACCCGCCGCGAAACAAGCTGCCCGTCAGGGCGATGCTTGCTTTTGGAGAGGAGCCATTGTGTAAATCGGGAATGCTGCCGATCGGCGACGAAGGGAGGCTCAGTCGCGAGTGAAGCGCATCTTCAAGGCCCGCATCAGTTCGGGCACCCAACGGCTCACAGGTCCGAAGGTCGCCTGGGCCGGCACTTCCGGCCCAAGGCCGATCGAGAGCAGGCGATCCTTGCTCAAGGCCATGGTCAATTGCTGGCGTTTGGCGCCGGCGATGCTTGCGAAACGCAATTGACCGCCGTCGATCTCGCCTAGAACTCGTTCACCCATCATGACCGCGGCTGCGGTCATGGCCGAAATACGCTCCAGCTCGACGTCCGGTTCGGGGGGAACGCAAGCGACGATCAGGCCGTTGTAATCGACGAGCGCCACCCAGGCGGGGTCGGGGATCTCCTCGGCCAGACTGCCGAGGACACGGAGCAGTTCGGATTGTCGCGTGACCATGCCATAAATGATGGGCGGCCACCGGGTAGCCGCTTCTACCCCACAAGATTATCCTGTCACCCGGCCAAAGGCAAGCCCTACAAAACGCCTAACCCGGCGGCAGGCGGCTGAAGTGCCCCGGATCAGCCTCCGACTTCACACAATCGCGTCTGAGCCTCGATGTTTGACCCGCAGGACCTTTCGGATACAATGGCCATTCGATGGACTTCATCCCCTTCTATCGTCGGCCTGCATTCCAAACCGCACTTGGTCTTGTGTTCCTGGCGGCGGTCTACCTTTGGGCGGCGATCAGCCTCGATCAGACCTGGACCGCCTCCGGCCTTGTTGTCGACATGGCCCTGGGTGCAATCGCTTTGTTGTCGATGATCGCCCTGGCTTCGCAGTTCGCGCTCCCGGTCCGGACGTGGGAGCAAAGGTCTGCCGCATTCAACAGACTGCTCGGCCATCTGGCCGGGGCCAGAGGACCGGTGATGTTCATCAAGGACGGCGAGGCCAGGGAGGCTCATCGCGAACGCGAGCGACGCGGGCCGGGCGTCCTGGTGATCGACAGCGCCAGCGCGGCGGTATTGCGGACGGATGTGCAGTTTACACGCGCGGCGGGGCCGGGGGTGGTTTTCACCCAATCCGGCGAGCGCCTGGCCGAGGCGCTTGACCTGCGCCGCCAGCTGCGGGGGATCGGCGGCGCGCCGCCCGGCGCGGGCCCCCCGGCCGCGGGCCAACTCACCTCTTGGGCGTTAACCCAGGACGGCATCCCCGTCGCCACCGATTTGCGCGTGACATTCACCCTCGACTCTGGACACGTGACTCCCCCGCGCGAGGGTCGCATTGCCGACCTCACACCCTTCGAGTTCAACCCCGCCGCAGCCGAGCGCGCCGTCTACGGCAGGGCCCACGCCGACGATGAAGGCGTTCCCTGGACCGATCTGCCGCTGCGCCTGGCGGTCGAACTGTGGCGCGAGCAGGTCAAGAACCGACGGCTTGAGAATCTGTTGAGCGAGGACAGCGGCCAGACTTCGCCTCTCCAGGCGATCCAGGATGAGATCATGGGCCGCCTCACGTCCCACGCCTCAGAGGCGGTTGGGCCCGATCACCGAACCCATCGCGTGGTCAATCGCGAGTTCGAGATCCTCTACCTGCGGGGCGTCCGCGTTCTCAATGTCAATCTGTATGGCCTGTATCTCCCACGAGAAGTCCGCGAGGAGCGCATCCGCCATTGGCGCCAACGTTGGTCGGAGGCGGTACAGCAGGCGCTGGCCGGAGCGCCCGGTCAGGTCAAGGCGCCCGACAGCCAGGCTGAAACAGAAGACCTCTTCCAGCTGTCGCTCGGGCTGACCGACGGGCTCAGAGCCAGGCTCGATCAGGGTGAAAGTCCTTCCCTGCGCGATACGCTCATGCTCATCCTGCAAGACGCGGCCCGACTCTCCGACGAGGGAATCGGTGGGGTCGATTACACGTCTCTCTCCGCCGGCTTGCGGGAGGCGGCGCAGGAGCTCGCGGCTCTTAATGATGATTGCCGGACGGCCACGTCCGGGTGGCGATTATGAGGCAGCAGGCGCTTCCGCGGCCGGCGCAGACTGTGCGCAACGTCATCGGCATGGGGTTCGACATCCTGCTCGATCGCGGACGTCGAGGAGCCAACTTGCGCATGGCTCTGGTCCTCGGGTCGTTCGCACTGGCGTGGACGCTTCTGACATTGGGCAATCTGCAGAATGTAACTGCCTCAACCTGGCTAACCGCGCTGCCGTTTCCCCTCGGCCCAGCCATCGACCTCGGGGGAGCATTCTTCGCCCCGGGCGTTCTGATCCATATGGTCCCGCTGGCGGCTGGTCTGTGGTTGGGAAACCGGATCGCCGCCCACTACCTTTCGGATCTGCTGGAGCTTGAGCAATTCTCGGTGGCCGCGCACTATCTGCGGGCTTCCCTCATCGGCATCGGTTATGACGTTCTGCGCGTCGACACGGGTGAGTTGGGGAGTCTGGATCTCAAACATCCACTGATAAGCATCGGTGGGCCGGGGTACCTCCAGGTTAACCTGGGATTCGCCGCTGTCGTCGAGGACATCGACGGAATCCCGCGTGTCATTGGACCGAGCGCCTCGACGTTCATCCATGGATTTGAACGATTGCGAGATGCCGTCGACCTGCGCGACCAGCTTCGTAACGTCGATGAAGTGCGGGCGGTCACCCGGGACGGGATCGAGATCCGCGCCCGCGAGGTCCAAATGGTCTTCCGCGTTTTCAGCGGCGGCAAACCGCGAAGCCTGGCCGATCCTTACCCGTACAGCGAGGAAGCCGTCCGTCGCCTCGCCTACGGCCAGGCAGTCACGGAGGAAGGCCCACGCAAGTGGACCGAGAATCTCAAAGACCTCGTGTCTCGCGAGATCATGGCCTTCGTCTCAGACCTGACCATTGAGGAGTTCATGGCTCTGCAACCGACGCGCGAGCTCATCCTCGGCGAGCGCGGCGGGTCGATGCAGATCGATCGGGCCGCTTCCACAACCCGACCCTTACACATCCCCCGCCGACAATTGACCGAGCGCTTCCACACCCCCGAGGCGCGGCGTCGGCTTCAGGACGAGGGCCTTGAGCTCGCCTGGGTCGGGGTCGGGACATGGGAGGTGGGTTACCGCGGCGGGGCCGACGAACCGGAGACTCTGGGAGAGACGTTGATCGGTGCATGGCTGGATTTGCAGCGTGCCAGGCAGGCTCACTCGCCGGAGCCGATGGAGGACAAAGGGATTCAGATCGAGGGCGAGGTTGCCCGGGCGTTGTTCTCCAAAATGCTCGACGAGTGGCAGGGCATTGAGGCCGCCGGGAGCCGGTGCCAGCGCATGCTGACTGTCTTGCATGAGAGTCTGCGCGATCTGTTCGTGCAGCGTTTGTCCGGACAGGGGGACGCTCCTCCAGCCGGTGTCCGAGCGGCATTGGACCACCTTGCGCAACTCGCCCGCGCCCAAGAGGCCGGAGGTGGCGCGTGAGCCCGGACTCGTCGAGCGAACGCCACATCCTGGTCATCGGGTCCGCCAGTCTGGATATCATCGGACGGGCTCTTGGCCCGATCGAATACGCTACTTCAAACCCGGGCATCCTTCGGACCTCGGCCGGTGGTTCGGCGCGGAACATCGCCGAGAATCTGGCTCGCCTTGGAATGCATGCGATCCTGATCTCGGCTGTCGGCGACGATCCCGAGGGCGAACGTGTGCTTGGAGAGACCTCCGCCGCCGGGGTTGATGTCGAACACTGCCTGCGGTTGGAAGGCCATCGTACCGGTGCCTACCTGGCTGTCCTGGATGAGCAAGGCGCTCTGCGTCTGGGTTTGGATGACATGCCCACGGTCGCCTTCATCACACCCGATCACTTACGCGCCTGCCAGCACCTATTCAAAGAGGCGGCCGCCCTGGTGATCGATGCCAACCTGCCTCCCAAATCCATCAGCGCCGCGATCTCTCTGGCCAAACGCAACCAGGTCCCGGTTGTCGCCGACACGACCTCGGTCAGCCTGGCCGGCCGACTCCAGCCCCATCTGAACGATCTCTGGCTGATCACCCCCAACGAAGCCGAAGCCGAAGCCCTGTGCCCGCGCCCGGTGCCGCATGCCGATCCGAGACGGGCTGTCGAGGCCGCTCGCTTTCTCGTGTCTCAGGGAGTCGGGATCGTCGTCATCAGCATGGCCGAGTTCGGCGTGAGTTACGCCACGGCCGACGCCAGCGGTCATATCTCGGCCCTGCGGACTGAGATCGTCGACCCGACGGGAGGCGGAGACGCGTTGACCGCGACCGTCCTGTTCGCCTTGCTCAACGAAATCCCACTCGATGAGGCGGTCCGGCTCGGCATCTCGGCCGCCGCCCTCACGCTCCGCAGCCGCGGCAGCGTGGCTCCGGATCTATCGCTCGAATTGCTCTATAACGAGTTGCGGTGAGAGTGGACCCCCCGGTCTGGTTGAGAATCAGCGATCCGGTCCGATCTGCCCTCGCGCTCGGAAGACCCGTCATCGCCCTTGAATCGACGGTCATCACCCATGGCCTGCCTCGCCCGGCCAACCTCGAATTGGCCCGGCGGGTGGAGGTCGAAGTCCTCTCGCACGGGTGCCAGCCGGCGACCGTCGCTGTGATCGACGGCCAGATCAGCCTGGGGCTTGCCGCCGACGAGTTGGAACGATTGGCTATGGCGAGCGAAGTCGAGAAGGTCAGCCGCCGCGATCTCGCCACGGTCTCGCTCAAAGGCGCTCTCGGAGGTACGACCGTGGCGGCCACGATGTTCGTGGCCCACAGCGGCGGGGTTCAGCTCATGGCGACCGGTGGGATCGGCGGGGTCCATCGAGGCGCTACAGGAGACGTTTCTGCGGATCTACACGAGCTGGCCCAAACTCCGGTGGCTGTGGTTTGCGCCGGGGCCAAGTCGATCCTCGATCTGCCGCGGACTCTCGAGTGGTTGGAGACGGCGGGCGTACCGGTCATCGGGTGGGGAACGGACGAATTCCCGGCTTTTTTCAGCCGCACCAGCGGACTGCCGACGAGTGCCTCCGTCTCGTCGGCTGAGGCTGCGGCCAGGTTGATTCAGTCCCATTGGAGGATTTCACCGAAATGTGGGGCCTTGGTCTGCGTCCCGTGTCCTGAGAACGCCGCTGTATCCCCGGACGTGATTGAGGCCGCGCTTGATCAGGCTCTGGTTGAGGCAGAGAAGGCCGGCATCACCGGCAACGCGATTACCCCCTTCATCTTGGGAAGGCTGGTGGAGCTGACAGACGGGGCGACGCTCAGGGCCAATCTCGCCCTGCTGCGCAACAACGCGCTCCGAGGGGCCGAGCTCGCCGTCGAGCTAGTTCGACTGTAGGCCACGGTTGTCGGCTGGATTCCAAGTTGTCCCGCGACGATCCGGAAACTCAATCGCGTGTCAGCCTCAAGCGCGCGTCGAGCACGATTGCCCCTTCCCCCTTCGGAAAAACGCGGAACGGATTGACCTCGACCTCCATCACTTCCGGGACATCGATCCCGAGGCGGCCCAAACGGATCAAAGCCTCGATTACGGCCTCACTGTCTCCGGCAGGAAGGTTCCGGTAACCGCGCATACGGCGCCCCGCCCAGGTCGCATCCAGTAAGCTTTCCGCCTCGCCGCGTGTGAGCGGCGCCAGAGCGAAGGCCACATCGTTCAGTCCCTCAACCTCAATCCCTCCCGAGCCGAACATCACCAGCGGTCCGAATTGGGCGTCGCGAACCATCCCCAGGATCACTTCCTGGCCGGCCTGGGCCATCGGCTGGACGAGCACCGCCCGCGCCTGGCCATTCAACTCTCTCCCAGCGATCGATCGAGTAACTTCCAGAAACGCGCCGGCGACTGACTCTTCATCGTCCAGTCCAAGCGCCACTCCCCCGACCTCGGACTTGTGCGTAACATCGGGCGAGTCGACCTTGACCGCCACAGGGAACCCGAGAGCGCGCGCGGCAGCCGCGGCCTGCTCCGGTGTCCCGGCTCTGGCCTGGGGCGCGCAAGGCAGGCCGTAGCTCTTCAGCACCTCCGCCGCAGTGAAACCTCCAACAAAGCCCGTCGGCGAGGCATCACACTCAGCCAGGATCTGACGGGCATGCTCGATATCGAGCCCTCCAAGGATGGCGGGGATCTCGTCAGGCGAGGCGAGTTGCTCTGCGCGGTCCGCCAGGACTTTGAGCGCCGAGGCAGCCCGTTCCGGGAAGCGATAGTCCGGCACGCGCGACTGCCGGAACAAACGCGCCGCAGGAGCGATCAGCTCCTCACCCATGAGCGCTAGGACGACGGGCTTGGCCGTCGAGCGGATGAGAGGAATAATTGCCCCGGCGACCTCGGCGGCTGTCGTCATCGGCGGCGGGGGAAGAATGACCATCACCCCATCCACACCGTCGTCCTCGAGCAGCGCCGAGAGACATGCGCCGTATTCGCTGGGACCGGCTGAGGCGAGCATGTCGACGGGGTTGTGCACGCTGGCTGCCGGTGGGAGGAGCCCACGGAGCTTTGAAGTAGTGTCCTCGGTGAGGTGTGCTTGGGCCAGGCTGTTCGCCTCAAGGGCATCTACGGCAATAGCCCCCGGGCCGCCGGCGTTCGTCAGAACCGCCATTCGCCGGCCACGCGGGAGGGGGCACCAGGCCAATGCGCGCGCCCAATCGAAGGTCTCTTCACTGGTCGAAGAACGGATCACCCCGGCTTTGCGGAACGCGGCGGCATAAGCCACGTCCTCACCGGCCACCGCACCCGTGTGGGAGGCAACCGCTGCCCGCCCCAGCGCCGACCGGCCGACCTTGATCGCCACCACCGGCTTGTCTCGGGTCACCGCCTTGGCCTGCTCGATGAACGCCCGGCCGTTTTCCACACCTTCCAGGTACATCACGACGACGCGCGTGTGCGGATCCTCGGCTACGGGCATAAGCAGCTCGGCCTCTGTCAGATCCATCTGATTGCCCAGGCTCACTAACCTCGAAAGGCCAAAGCCCTGACCGCGGGCCCAGTCAATGACCGCCTCGCAAATGGCCCCGGAATGTGAGATGAAGGCGATGTCGCCGGGAATTGGGCCAGGCAGGGGCAGGAATGTGGTATCGATCGGCAGGTGGGTATCGAGGTAACCGATGCAGTTCGGTCCGAGAATCCGCAGACCATAGTCCCCGGCGATCTTGAGACAGCGCTTCTCGAGGGCGGCTCCCTCCCCCCCAGTCTCTCGGAAACCGCCTGAGCCGATGATGACCATCTCGATGCCGCGCTCACCGCACTCCTTCAGCGCTTGAGGGACGGCCGGAGCCGGGATGATGATCACCCCGAGGTCGACCGGGTCGGGTACGCTGGCGACCTTCGTGTAGACCGGTCGATCGAACAATCGCCCCGGCTGCGGGTTGATGAAGTAAAGCTCTCCGGTGTAGCCGGACATGACCAGATTGCGGGCAACGCCATAACCCAGCTTGGAAGGGTTGCGCGAGGCGCCGATAACGGCAATGCCTCGAGGCGAGAAGAGCTTTTCCAGCGGCATGAGGGGTCCCTGTGAAATCGGCTCGGCCTCGACCGATATGCAAGACGCCCGAGAGGCGGCCCTATGATAGCAGAACACGTCGTCGGCCAGCCGCGCCCCGGCTTTGGTCCCTCAGGCTTCCGTTCCACCACTCCCACTACCGACGGAGTCCCTTCAATCGGAATTCCTCGCAGTGGAGGGACGTGGACCATCGAATGCAACTTAGTACCGGAGTGGGTCTTATCGAGGTGCGGCTGAGGTGTGGTAGAATGCCAACATCTCTCACACCCAACCAACGAAAGGCCCAGGGCCAGTTCAACTGTGTCACCAGGCATCTTCCCACTGGTGATCCAGCGTCAACACCGCCCTCTTGGTATGCATTCTGGGGATGGGTGGAAGCCGGAGGGGATTTCCACAGGGATGGTTGAGGTAGAGATCGACAGCATCCGAGTGAGCTTGATGTCGCAGCATCGGATCGTCATTCTCAAGGACGTCGACTCGGAGCGCTTTCTCCCCATTTGGATCGGACCCTATGAAGCCGAAGCCATCACGGTGAGTTTGCAGGAGACGGAGGTCCTTCGTCCCCTGACACACGACTTGCTGCGCAACGTCCTCCAGACTTTGGGCGCGGAAGTCCTGCGAGTGAACATTACCGAACTGCGCGATGACGTCTTCTATGCGCGGATCATCCTGCGCGTAGACGGGCGTGAGGTTGAGATCGACTCAAGACCCTCGGACGCTCTGGCCCTCTCGGTTCGTGTGCACGTCCCCGTGTTCGTGGCCGAGAGTGTGATGGAGGAGGCCTCGACTGAGCCGGAAGCCGAGATCGAGGCCGAAGAACCCGGCGAACAACCGGACGAGCGGCTGGAGGTCTTCAAGGACTTCATCGATTCCATTGACCTCGACGGCGTGGAACCGGACTCCAGCGAGCCGGAAGACTGACAGCTTCCCGTACTCGAACGCCAGTGCCCCTCCGACCGGAGCCGATCCAGCATTGCTCGTAAGAAGGCACATCCCTGCCCCACCCATTGTCGCCCTCCTGCGACTGGTATGTGATGACTGACCTCGAATTCTCCCCACCTCCAGCTACAGACTCGGCCGGCGACGGACGGCAGGCAGGCGCACTTCCGCATAACCGCGAAGCCGAAGAAGCCGTTCTGGGGGCGGTGTTGATCAACCCCGAGGTCTACTTTGACGTCGCTCAGTTCCTTACGGGCGACGACTTCTTCCTTATCCGCAACCGCTGGATCTGGGAGGCCTTCGCTCGGCTGCAAGAACAGCGTCAACCGCTCGATATCCTGACCGTCTCTGAAGAACTCGAGCGGCAATCCAAGCTCGATGAGATAGGCGGCCCGGCCTACCTGACGGCGCTGATCAACAACGTTCCGTCGACGCTGCATGCCCAGGCCTATGCCCGGTTGGTGGACGAGACGGCCACCCGCAGAAAGCTGCTGGAGGCGGCCAACCAGATCGCCCGGCTGGCCTACCAGTCCGAGGTTGACATCGATGAAGTCGTCAACGACGCGGAGAAGGCCGTCTTCGGTGTCAGCGAGCGCCGGCTGGCCCACCAGCTCCAGCCGATCCGGCAGGTACTGAGTGAGTACTACGACCGGATTGACTACCTGGCCCGCCACCGGGACGAGACGATCGGGGTTCCGACGGGTTTCATCGACCTCGATCGGCTTCTTGGCGGGATGCAACCCAGCGACCTGCTGATCATTGCCGGACGCCCGGCGCAGGGAAAATCCGGGTTCTGCATTTCGGCCGCCAAGAACGCCGCCCAATTACATAAGAAGCACGTGGCCCTCTTCTCGCTCGAGATGTCCAACGAACAACTTGTCCAGAGATTGGTGGCCCAGGAAACCGGGATCGATTCGCAGCGCCTTCGGTCCGGCGATATCGGCGACGACGAATGGCCGCTCTTCACCCAGGCCGTCAGCGCCCTCAGCGACACCAGCATCTACCTGGACGACACGCCGGCGATCACCCCCTTGCAGCTTCGTACCAAATGCCGCCGCCTCCATATGGAGGTCGGTCTCGATCTGGTCGTCGTCGACTACTTGCAGTTGATGACGGGTGACATCCGCAGTGAGAACCGGGTACAGGAAGTATCGTACATCTCGCGTAACTTGAAAGTCCTGGCGCGCGAGCTGAAGGTTCCTGTGCTGGCGGCCGCCCAGCTTTCACGCGCGGTCGAGCAACGAGCCGACAAGCGGCCGATGCTCTCAGACTTGCGCGAGTCGGGCAGCCTGGAGCAGGACGCCGACGTGGTGATGTTCATCTATCGACCCGACCAGTACGAAACTGATACCCTCAAGCAGAATATCGCCGAGATCATCGTCGCCAAGCATCGCAATGGGCCGACGCACTCCGGGATCGAGCTTGTCTTCCGCCGATCGCTGGCGAAGTTCGAGAACGCCGCCACTCGGCATGTCGAGCTGGTGCCGGCCGACTAGCCGGATGCGAGAAAAGGCGAACGGGAAGTGAAACCGACCGGAGGCTTTGCCGGTTTCCCGGCGGGTAAGGTCCCTCTCACGCCGATCCCGGGATCATTCTTCAGTGATCTCCTGCCGGCGATCGATCACCTTGGAGAACTCAAGCTCACGTTGTACGCGTTTTGGGCGCTGGCTCGTCGCGAGGGGCGCTTCCGTTATCTCAGACGGGAGGAGTTGGCGGAAGACGACCTGTTGATGCAGGGTCTACGCACACCGGGCGTGTCAGGCGAGCACGCGCTGGATGAAGCCCTGGAGCGGGCTGTCGCCCGGGGGACGCTGCTGCAGGTCGGGCCGGCCCAGGAAGGGTCCGGGCAAACCTACTTCTTCCTCAACACCCCGAAAGGCAGAGCCGGCGCGGCGGCACTGGAGAACGGGAGTTGGCGGCCGAGCGGCGATCCGCGGATGCCGGTAGAATTGCGACTGGAGCGGCCGAATGTGTTTACTCTCTACGAGCAGAACATCGGTCCGCTGACGCCAATGATCGCCGAGATGCTCCACGATGCGGAAACGGAGTATCCCGAGACCTGGATCGAAGAGGCGATCCAGATCGCCGTCCGGAACAATGCCCGCAAGTGGAGTTACGTCGAGGCCATCCTCAAAGGATGGCGCGTCGAGGGCAAGGATGACCGAGAAGATCGAGGAGACACTCAAAAGGCTCTCCGGCGCTATCTCGAGGGCGACTCAGCCGAGTTCTTCGACCTCTAGCTCGCGGACCGAGAAACTTGGTGACCCGGATTGCCCGTTCTGCCACGGCGCGGGGTATTTGCGCGAAGACCTCCCGCTCGGGCATCCCGACTTCGGCCGGGTGACCATTTGCACCTGCCGTCAGGCCGAAGTCCGCTCCCGCATCCGCGATCGACTCTTCAGCTTGAGCCATCTCGAAGCCCTGCAGCATCTCAATTTCGATAGTTTCAACGCGCACGGACGGGTCGGGCTGGGCGAGCAGGAGCAGAATTCGATCGAGAACGCCTACCAGCGCTCGATGCACTTCGCCCACAACCTTGAGGGCTGGCTCCTGATCCTGGGCGGTTACGGTTGCGGCAAGACCCATCTGGCGGCGGCGATCG
>MGOM01000115.1:8280-14909 GCA_001797105.1 Chloroflexi bacterium RBG_19FT_COMBO_62_14 | reverse complement strand
GTCCCCGATCTGCTCGATTGGCTCCGTTATGCCTATAGCGATGATGAGGCCGATTTCGAGACCCGCTTCGAGCAAGTCCGCCGCGCGCCTCTGCTGATCCTGGACGACCTGGGCACACAAAACGCGACGGACTGGGCGCGCGAGAAGCTCTTTCAGATCGTCAACCATCGGTATGTGAACAAACTCCCGACGGTCCTGACAACTAATCTGGCCTTGGACGAGATCGACGGCCGGATCCGCTCGCGCTTGTCCGATCCGGGAATGGTCGACCGGCTCTACATTCAGGCGCCAGACTATCGTCGCCCGCTCGACGACTCCGGCCATCACGAACTCTCCTCCCTGGGCGATCACGCCCACCAGACATTCGGAACCTTCAGCGTGCGCAAGGGAGAGAAACTCCCGGCCGACCAACAACGTTCGCTGGAGGAGGCCTTTCAAGTCGCCCAGGTGTACGCCGAGGAACCGCGCGGTTGGCTGTTCATCGGCGGCCGGTACGGGTGTGGAAAGACTCACCTGGCGGCGGCGATCGCCAACTTCCGGGCGACTCAGGGCTACCCGGCGATGTTCGTCATCGTCCCCGACTTGCTCGATCACTTGCGGGCGACATTCAACCCCAACAGTACGGTCTCTTACGATCGCCGCTTCGAAGAGGTGCGCAGCGCCGAGCTCTTGATCCTGGACGACCTGGGGACGCAGGCGATGACTCCGTGGGTACGGGAGAAGCTCTATCAGCTCTTCAACCACCGCTACAACGCTTCACTCCCAACGGTCATCACGTCTGCCGATCCAGCCGAAGAGATCGATCCCCGTCTGCGAACGCGCATGGAAGACCGCCGTCTCTGCACTCGTCTTCTGATCAGTGCGCCTTCATTCCGTGGGGGCAAGGCGCGTGGCGCGCGCTCGAAGTAGTCCTCTGCAAGAGATCTGGCTGTCAATCCCGGCATGGTAAAATCTCGCTCGGCGCCCCCATCGTCTAGAGGCCCAGGACGCGGCCCTTTCAAGGCCTAAACCGGGGTTCGAATCCCCGTGGGGGCACTCCCAACAATGCCAATAACAAGCGCCCGAGCCCGTGCTCGGGCGGTTTTGTTGCTGGGACATCTGGGGATTAGCCGTCGACTGCAATCTGCTTATGCCGCGGCCTGTGGCGTGAACGCAGGGTCAGTCGGAACGCTTTCAATCCACTGATTATCGAAGCGTGTCGGTGAGCGCCGCCGCACCGCTCGGTGAGGATCGCAACAAGGAGCGCCATCTCCCGTTAGGGGGCGGACCGGGCACGGATCTGGAGAATCTCGATCGATCGAACCGAGAACCACTTCAGGTTCTTGCAGTCCTATCTTGAAAACAACATGGCTCAATCGGAAGCGGTGATCTCCTGATGAACCTGCGCTGTGCGCAGACGGCCTCCCCCTCGAGGGTAGTCCTAGGGAGCTGGGCTCCAGCCTGGACAATGACCTTTGTGGCAGAATAGGATGAGATCGATGGGCAACGTGATCCAAGGAGGGCGCATGATCGTGGTTACCGGCGGCTCGGGCTACGTGGGGAGCCACATCATCCGGCGGCTGGCGAATGCCGGGAGGGAAATCCGGGCCCTGGTTCGAGATCGTCGACGGGCCGAACGTGAGGCGCGCTTGAACGGGCTTTCGGTGGACTGGGTTGAGGCCGACGTGACCCGTCCGGACAGCCTGTCCGAGGCATTCTCCGGTGCTACGATCGTCATTCACACCGTAGCGATTGCGATCGAGAGACCGGGGCGGACTTACGAGAGGATCAACGTCGAGGGGACGGCAAACGTCTTATCGGCGGCGAAATCAGCGGGTGCCCGGCGCTTCATCAATATGAGCCAGCTCGGCGCGCAGCCCAATCTGCCTTATCGATTCCTGGCGTCGAAGGGAAAGGCTCAAGAATGGGTCGCTGAATCTGGGCTGGATTGGACGGCATTCCGGCCGTCCGTCATTTGGGGCCCGGAGGATGAGTTCGCCAACACATTCGCCCGCCTGGCCCAATTGACTCCACTCATCTTTCCAATCGTCGGGGACGGCCAGTCCAAGTTCGAGCCCGTTTGGATCGAGGATGTCGTCACCTGTGTCGAGAAGGCGCTGGACGACAAAAGTACCTTCAAGAGGGAATTCGAACTGGGCGGGCCTGAGGTCCTCACCCTCGAGCAGATTGAACGACGGACATTGTCGGCGCTCCGAGCCCGGCGGGCATTCGTTCGCTTCCCGATCCCGCTCATCCGCGTCGTCGTCACCCTCATGGAACGTCTCCTGCCTGCCCCGCCGGTGACGCGCAGCCTGCTCGAACAACTGGCCGTAGACAACGTGACATCGAAGAACGAGATCTCACTCTTCGTCGACAAGCCTCGTCCGTTCACATCCGAGAACATCGCCACCTACGTACGTCGATTCTCGGTCGGACGAACAATCCGTCAGTTCATGGGAAGTTGAGCAAGGATCAAGGCCAGATCCCACATGGCGCATCAGGAGAGGCGCGATGCCGGCACTTCTTGAGCGGGGAACGATGATGACTGTGCTCCCATCGGCCAGCCGGCGGACACAGCGCAACACGCATCGGCAAAGTCAGAGATGAACCTCACGGACAGTCTGCAACTCCCGGCGATGGGTGTCGGGACCTGGGCCTGGGGCGACCGCCTGTACTGGGGATATGAACGCCGATTCGGAAGGCGTGAAGTCGAGGGAGCTTACGCCGCCTCCCTCCAGGCCGGGCTTCTGTTCTATGACACGGCGGAGATCTACGGGCAGGGCGCCTCCGAAGTGATCTTGGGCCAGCTAGAGAAGGGATCGGGCGCCCACCTGACGATCGCCTCGAAGTTCATGCCCTTTCCCTGGCGGTTGAAGAAGGAAGATTTGCTGACGGCCCTGCGCCGGAGTCTCGATCGGCTCGGGCGCGAGAGCCTTGAGCTGTATCAGATTCACTGGCCGCTGCCGCCGATCCGCGTCGAGACCTGGATGGAAGCCCTGGCGCGGGCTGTCGAGGCAGGCTTGGTGCGGGCGGTCGGCGTGTCGAACTACAGCCTGTCCCAAATGCGGCGGGCACGACTCGCTCTGGCCAAGCACGGCATTGACCTTCGGTCCAACCAGGTCTTGTACAGCTTGCTCGATCGCCAGCCGGAGATGACCGGATTGCTGGCGGAGTGCAGGCGGGAAGAAATCGCCCTGATCGCATACAGCCCACTCGCCCAGGGGCTCCTTACCGGCAAGTACAGCCGGCACAACCCTCCTCCACTCCAGCGGCGAGTGAGGGTTGGTATAAGAAAGCTGAAGCACGCGGAGTCGTTGGCAGAGGTGATGCACGAAATCGGTAAGGGCCACGACGGAAAAACTGCTTCGCAGGTGGCGCTGAATTGGGTCATTTGCAAGGGCGCGATACCCATCCCCGGTGCGAAGGACGCCGTGCAGGCGGAAGAAAACGCAGGCGCTCTGGGTTGGCGGCTTACCGGTCAAGAGGTCGCCAATCTGGATCGCCTGAGCGCCGTGCATTGAGTTCGTCCGCGAAAGGGAGGTGGTCGCTGACCGGGCCCCGAGATGGGGCAGATCTTGAAGGTTCGCAGAGTCCACAGCGAGGAAGCCGCGGTCCCGCTCAGACCGGCGGTTGGAAGGCCAGGATCGTCAGGGTTCCGTAAACAAAGCCGACGATCGCCAGCAAGATCGCCGAGGCCGCCAGTGTCCGTTTCATGCGGGCCACACCCCCGAGGTCGATCAGCACCGCGTACGAGCCGGAGATGGCGTGTAGCAGCACGAAGAACAGGAAAGCAATGTCGATCGCTTTCCACAAGGGCTGGCCCATTCGATCGATGATGCGACCGAAGTCGATGTGGAACGGCGGGTAGTGGACTACGGTCATGTGGATCGTGAGGAACACGAGCAGAGCGATGGCGCTGATCCTCTGAATTTGAAAGACGCGCATCGTGTCCTCCTAGCCCTGGAATGCAAAGAGCAGGATCGGGAGTCCCCCGGCGATCGTGAGAATGGCCGACACGACGAAGGCCGCGTAGAAGAGGCTCTTGCGGTACTCGGTCACGTCGAAGTAGTGCACGATCAGCAGACGTACGCCGTCGAACGCATGATAAACAACGGCGGCCAGCAGGGCGACTTCGGCCAGTTTGAAGATCGGCGTTTGCACGGCTGCCAATCGGCTATTGAATAGCTCGGTCCCGCCATTCACCGACCCGATCACCCAGATGTGGGCGATGAGATAGAGCACGAGAGCGATCCCCGTCAGTCGGCGCAAGACGAAACTCACAAAACCCGTGCTACGGTACATGGCGGACGCCTCCTTCTGCGGCCGGAGTGGGCTCCGCAGCCAAAGGTCCAGCGATCGTCCGCTGGCGCTCCACCCTCGCCGCCTCGAACGCGGTCCGCTTCTGAGCCAGCCTGCGCAGAGTCTCGATCGCCTGTGTCGGATTGAGGTTCTTGGGGCAGGCATCGATGCAATTGAAGATCGTGTGGCAGCGGAAGACACCTTCGTCCGTCCCCACCTCCGCCAGGCGCTCTCCAGGAATGGTGTCGCGTGGGTCGAGCACGCGCAGGAAGCTCTTCAGCAGCGCGTGCGGACCGATATACTTCTTGTTCAGCGCCACGACCTGACAAGCCGAGTAGCACGCTCCGCACATGATGCACGTCTCGGCATTGTGCAGGGCGGCGACTTCTTCCGGCGACATCCGGAATTCCCTCTCGGGGGAGGTCGCAGGCGGCACGAGCCACGGCTTGACACGTAGGTACTCATTCCAGAACGTCGACCGGTCGACGACCAGGTCCTTGATGATCGGCAGATACGGCAGCGGCTTGATCGTCACGACCCCCTTGCGGTCGAGCTGCCCCTGTAGAGGCGTCTTGCACACCAGGATGTTCCGGCCGTTGACATTCATGGCGCAGCTTCCACAGATGGCGTGGCGGCACGAACGCCGGAACGTGAGGCTTCCGTCTTGCTCATGTTTAATCCGATGCAGAGCGTCCAGGAGTGTTGTGCCCTGGAGGTTGGGAACCTGAAACTCCTGCATGTAGGGCTTGGCGTCCGAATCTGGATTGAACCGCTTCACCCGGACCGTAGCCATCGACTTCGATCTCACCGGCGACGCCATCCTTCAGCACCTCCAGGCCGCGTACAGCCGGCCGGCAGCTGACCGCTGCCCGGCCGGGCTGCGGCTAGTACTTCCTCACTTGCGGTGGGTATCTCTGCCAGTCGATGAAGACCGACTTGAAACTCAGCTTGGGTCCTTCACCATCGGCTCGTTTCACGGCCAAGGTGTGCTTCAGCCAATTCTGGTCATCCCGCTGGGGGAAGTCGGTCCGCCAGTGGGCACCGCGGCTCTCTTCCCGAGCCAGAGCGCCGGCGATGATCACCTCGCTGAAGGTCAGCAGATGCCTGGTTTCCAGAGCACCGAGAAGATCGGTATTGAAGCGGCGCGATTTGTCCATCACGCGGGCATCCTTGAAGCGCATCTGCAATGCACGTACGGCCTTCAAAGCCTTCTTCAGGCCCTGGGCGTTGCGGAAGATCCCGCAATTCTCCGTCATCGTAGCCTTCAATTCGCCGGCAATGGTCTCGGCCGATTCATCACCCCCCCGTTCGAGCATGTTCTGGATTTCGCGACGGTGGCCCTCCGTCGGATCCCCACTGACCGGCTCGAGCCGGGCTCCGTCGAGGACCCTTTGTGCCATGGCCTCGCCCGCCCGACGTCCAAACACGGAGGCGTCGAGCAGGCTGTTTGTGCCCAAGCGGTTGGCCCCGTGAACGCTGACGCAAGCGCACTCGCCGGCGGAGAAGAAACCGACCAGCGGCGTCCCGGATGCGTCCATGATCACCTGGCCGTCCTTGTCCGTGGGGATCCCACCCATGCTGTAGTGGGCCGTCGGCTGAATGGGGACTAACCCATCGATCGGATCCACACCCACGAAATCGATCGATAGATCCCTCACCTGGGGAAGCCGTTCGAGGATCCGCTCACGGCCGAGGTGTCGCAGATCGAGGTGGATACCTTTCCCGTCAGGACCGATGCCGCGTCCTTGGTTGATTTCGGTCTGTTCCGATCGACTCACCAGATCGCGCGGGGCGAGCTCCATCTTATCGGAGGCGTATTGCCGCATAAAACGCTCTCCCCGGCTGTTGAGAAGATAACCTCCCTCTCCACGGCAGGCCTCGCTCATCAGAATGCCGTGCTTGTACAGCCCGGTTGGATGGAACTGGACGAACTCCATATCCATTAGAGGCACACCGGCCTCGTAGGCAATCGCCACACCGTCCCCGGTATTGGCGTGGGCATTGGAGGTGATCTCGTAAGCCCGGCCGTAGCCCCCGGTTCCGAAGAGGACAGCCTTGGCACGCAGGGTGTGGAGTTCGCCAGTCAGGATATCCATAGCGACAATGCCGCGACAGATCCCATCTTCGACGATCAACCCCTTCGCATACCACTCGCTGTAAAACTTCACGCCGTGACGCAGCGCCTGCTCGTGGATCGTGTGCAACAACACGTGCCCGGTCCAATCCGCAGCATAGTTGGCTCGCGGCGCGCTGTGCCCCCCGAAACGCCTCTGAGCGATTCGCCCGTCAGTCAAACGGCTGAAGACGCATCCCATGTGCTCGTATTCGTAGACGATATCGATGGCGTCCTT
>MGOM01000115.1:126-8183 GCA_001797105.1 Chloroflexi bacterium RBG_19FT_COMBO_62_14 | reverse complement strand
GGAGGCACGGCTTCGAGCGGGCCGCGCGGCCCGGTCCCCGCTACCGCTCGGACATTGCTCAGCGCGGCCGCGATCCCGCCTTGCGCCGCACCGCTGTGTGATCGAAGGGGATGGACCTTGGATATGACACCAACGTCCTTGACCCCCCGCCGGCCGCAGACCAGCGCCGCCCATGTTCCCGCCAGGCCTGCGCCGACGACGATCACGTCATGGACAATCGTTTCTGAGTTCGACATCTCGCGATTCCCGAACGGCTTGAGGAGTGTTTGCCGGATGGCCCCGGCCAGGGCGCGCCTTCACTCGCGGTCCAGGCCGGATGTCTTTCAAATGCACGGTACGTGAACGGCGCCGCCAGGCATAGTGTCACCTGTCACGCGGACTCCCGATCATCCGGCACATAACCAGACGATAAGGACGGGCGGATTCACGCCCAGTTCCCACACCCCGGGATTGCTGATTCGGGTGCCCAGCCTCGACCTCCCTGGGCAATGGGGTCTGAGGGATTCCCGCAGTTCCCGACCGAGCAGGCGGAACAGGTTACGGACGGATCAGACCACAGTGATCGCGGTCTTGGAGAAAAACCGGACGGAAGAGCGCGTGCCCAGGACGCGGTGGACTCGGTGCCGAGCACGGAACTGGGCCATGGGAAAGGGAGCACCAATCACCCCGGATGAGCGGGCGAGCCGGCGGGAGTCTGGGAAGCCCGTAATGCCTGGCCTAGCCGGGCACCCGGCCCACCTTGGATGGGCTGATCGTCCTCTTCATTCGCCCGCTTAAAGATGAGAAGCTGTAAGGGGTCTGTAAGTCAGTCCGACCGGGGAGCAAGGCTCAGGCAAGGTCGCTCCGATAGAATCCAGATGACAGAAGTCTGATCGGTGGCGAGGCGTAGAGTATGCGTGGTGGGGGAGACTTTCCAACCGAGACTGGATCCCAATCAGCCGGGACGATCATGGTGATCGACGATGAGCCGGCCCTGCGATCGGTCTTATGCACCATGTTGGAGGTATTCGGTTTCTCTGTGATCGAAGCTGGGAGCGCGACGTTCGCCCTGTCCCTGCTGGAGGAGATCACACCCGATCTAATCCTCACGGACGTGATGATGCCGGACATAGACGGCCTGACACTCATCCGCCGCCTCAGATCGGAGAGCGCCTGGTCGGGTATCCCCGCCCTGGTCATCAGCGCAAAGACCACCACCGATGACCGGATTGCGGCCGACACCGCGGGTGCGAACGGTTTTCTGGCCAAGCCGTTCTCCGCCGCCGACTTGAAAGCTGCCTTGCGCCAATTGATGCTCCTGGTCCCCGAGTAGAACGGAACGACTAACTCGTCCGATGGCGCCGCTCCAAGACGAGACGGCATGCGGAATGTGACGAAACGCCCGGCCTCAAGGCCGGGCGCGATGTTTTCCCAAAGATTGTGGGCCGTCAGGGTTGATATGAGGAATACGATCTCGCGCCGGATACTATCACCGTGACCGCAGGTCAGAGCCGCCGAGCCTCTGACTGCAATCGGCCACGATGCCGGCGTTGGCCTCGCCGGGGTGCCTCAGATCACTCCGGTATCGATACCCCGGGGGAGATACGCTGCATACGCTCGATCAATTTCTGGCGGGTCTTGAGGTCGGTGCTCGCCTTGAGCTTTGCCTTGAGCTCGCGGAGCTTATTGACCCGACGCTGACGGCGGTGAAGATCGCGCTTTCGAGATGTGAGAGTCATACGACATCCTCCGAGGTTGAGACACAACTCTACTCCCTTACACTGGATCCTTCAAGTCATTCGCGACCCGAATATCGACCTCGTCCGAATGCGCCTTCGTCGTCCGATCAGGAGCATATCCCTATTGTGGCCTTGGTGCGGTTTGCAGATGGAACCGGTTATCGACCTGGCCCCCCGCCTTCGAGGATACGCTCTGTCTCCACCTTACAAGCCGGATATCCCCGATTGTCCATAGAGTCCCACCCTCTCCCGGCGGGCATACCGGCCAGGCCCGTGCGCTTGACGCTGACCAGTGCCTGAGATAGAATGCCGGCACCTCATCGCCAAATGGGAGCCAGTTCAAACAATGAAGATCCGCCGCACGATCGTATGGGTGATCTCCGCCATCTTCGGGATCATAGCCGCAGCCGGTGTGATCGTCGTCTTCCGTAGCAATTTCACGGAATTCACAGTGGGATTGTTTCCGGGAGATCTGCCTCTCGTGCTTCTGCTCTCCTTCGCCAGCTTGGCGTTTATCTGGCTAGATTTCATTCTTAGAACCGAGTACCTCCGCTCCTGATCTCCCGCCGCGAGAGAGCTCCACTGGCGGCCACGGAAGAACCAGAATGACAGCGCCCCCGCTCACGGGGGCGCTGTCGATTCCCTTAACTAAGGAACGAGGTATCAGAGGAGATTCGAGATGTGCCGGATCAACTCCTCCGAGTCGATGTCCTTCAATAAGTAGGATGATGCTCCGGCTCTGCGTGCAGCTTTTTCTTCCCATCCAGTCGGGTATGACGTTAGAACCACCAACTTTGGGGCATCGGGGAGCGCGGCGATCTGTCGCAGGATCTCCAACCCCATTCCATCACTGCGCTTGATCTCAACCAGGACAATGTCGGGCGCAATCTTCGTGATGTGGCCGACGACATCGCCGACATCGCCCGTGTGGCCGATGACTTCTAATGCGCCGGCGCGCGAGAGCCGCTGGGCAAGCGCCTGCCTCACTGAATCATGTTCATCAATGATGAAGACACTCGCCGCACACACGGACAGGATCCTCTCGCAAGGGCAAACACAGTATAGGAGCCCGCCCAGACTCGCTCCAGTGACCTCCTTCCCGATGTGCTTTGTCACCTGTCACGGGAATGAGCCAGCCCACACGTGCGTCCGTGGCAGCCGGCCGCCGTTGATTCGGCGTTCGCCCTCCCGCCGGCCAAGGGGCGGCCAGCCCGGGGCTCCTGCACTACAGCACGAGACGGTCGTCGCCGGCTGAAATTGGGTCAAATCTGAGGAGAAAACTGCGAAGCGAAAAGGCGGGGGCGGCTAATCAGTCGAGGGCTTGCCATCCAGCGGCGGCTGATGATCCAGCGGGATACGGACCGTCAACGTCGTCCCCTGACCCGGTCCCGTAATGACCTCGAGCAGGCCTCCGATGCGGCGCGCCCTCTCTTCCATGTTGGACAACCCATGGCCAAGGACTTCCTGCGAGGCAGTCCGATCGAATCCGCGTCCGTTGTCGATGACCTGCATCAGTATCTCATCGTCGAACAAGCGCAGATTCAGCCAGGCCCGACTGGCCTTGGCGTGTTTGGCGACGTTGGCCAGGGCTTCTTGAGCGATCAAGAATACCCCGGCCGATTCCGCTGCTTGCAGTTTGGCCAGCGCCTGTTGTTCGATGACCACCTCGGGCTCGACCAGGGTGTTCGCCTTGAACTCACGCACCAGGCGTCCAAATGCGCCCTCCAAGTCGTCGGTCGAAATGCGGCTTGGCTGCAGATCGAGGATGTAGGCGCGGATGTCACGAATGATCGCATTCAGCCCATCGATCGAGTGTGCCAATCCGTTTCTCAGATCATCGGATGATTCGTCATCGAGCATTCGAGTGGATTCCAGAGTCAATCCGACGGCATAGATCGACTGGATGATTCCATCGTGCAAGTCCATGGCGATGCGCTCGCGCTCCTCGAGCACCGCCACCCGGCGGGCCTGCCGATTGAGCCGGGCGTTCTCGACGGCAATTCCCACCCCGGCCCCCACCGCTTCAAGCAGCCCGACCTCGCCGACACTCACTTCACGCAGATCTGTGAAAGCCAACTCCAGCACCCCGACCACCCGACCCGTTGCCATCAGTGGCACGCACACGACCGAGTTCAGACCAGCCCCGACGATCTGCCTGCGGTGCGGATCGAGGTCGCCCTCTAGCAGGTTGGCCCAGGCCGGTTCCCCGGACGCGGCTACCATGCCGAGCCAGCCATCGCCGGCGCGAAAGGTGTCGGTCCTGTTGAAGGCCTCTTCTGCGGCGCCCTGGTGGAGCGCCAACCTGAAGTCGCTCGTCGTTTCATCCCTAAGGAATACCACTCCCGCCTGGGCGCCGAATAGATCCACCACCCTCCCCAGCATCGCCTCGAGTATCTCCGGCAGCGGCTGTGTGGAGCTGACGGCTGTCGCCAGCGAGTTGACCAGCTCCAGCTCCTGATTGCGTTGAGTGAGCTCCCCCTCGCTTCCAAGAACCCTTTGAAGCAAGCGGGCGTTCTCAATCGCAGCCGCGGCGTGCGCCGCGAGCATTTCAATCAGCTGCTGATCCGCTTCGCTGAAAGCCGAGGCGCCCTGCTTGTCGGTGAGGTAGATCTGACCGAGTGGACGACCATAAGCCGAGATCGGCACACCCAGAAAGGAGTGCATTGTCGGATGACCGGGAGGGAAACCGACCGAATCGGGGTGGTCGGATATCTCGGGGATGCGGATGCCCTGGCCGGACCGCAGCATTGCACCCAGAAGCCCGCGGCCTAAAGGCTGATGGGGGATCTTGGCAGCCTCCTCATCACGGATGCCGATGGTGACGAACGTCTTCAGACCACCCTGTCCGTCGGGGATCCCGAGCGCGGCGTAACGGGCATCGACCAGATCTCTGGCGGCCGAGACGATCCGATCCAGGACCCGTTCAAGGGCAAGATCATGGACCAGACTGAGGGTCGCACGATGGAGCGCCCGCAGCCGGGCATCACGCGAGGCGCGGTCTGGATCGCGTGTGATTCCGGTGGGAGTATCGGCGCGTGCTCCCTCGGCCTCGCTCATGGTTCTCATTCTACTCTATGGTCGGACATGGGCAAAACCAAGGAGGTCAGCTTGACGGCCGGCCAGCGACCATAACATCTCTCACCCTTTGCACCTTTCCCAAGCACGGGTGCGGGGGGTAAGCCGGGTGGCGAACCTCATCCTGATAGTTTTTGCCAGAGAGGCCGCCCTATACACAAGAATCTGGAAACCTCATGGAGGTGAATGTGCCGGGAGCATCATCATCCAGGCTGCCTGGCTTCTACGATCTCGACCTCGACCAACGTCTGGAGGAGCTGAGCCGCACGGCAGGTCTGACCCCTGAATCGCGACAGGCGCTCCGAGGGGCAGCCGGCCTTACCGCCGATCAGGCGGCCCACATGATCGAGAACGCCGTCGGCGTGTTCGGGCTGCCCCTGGGCGTGGCCGTCAACTTCCAGGTCAACGGTCGCGACGTGCTAGTCCCAATGGCGATCGAGGAGCCGTCGGTCGTCGCCGGCGCCTCATTCATGGCCAAGCTGGCACGGGCCGGGGGTGGCTTTGTTTGCCGCAGCTCGCCACCCGAGATGATCGCCCAGATCCAGGTCCTGGACGTCCCGGACATGGAACGCGCCTGTGCCCGCCTCAACAGCGCCAAGGCCGAGATCCTCAAGCAGGCCGACAACACCGATCCGGTCATCGCCGGACTTGGTGGTGGCGCACGCGATCTCGAGATCCGCGTGCTGGAAGATACCCCGGTCGGGCCGATGCTGATCCTGCATCTGATCTTCGACACACGGGATGCGATGGGAGCCAATACCCTCAACACTGCCGCCGAGAGACTCTCGCCCGAGATAGAGCGATTGACGGGGGGGCGGACCCACTTACGGATCCTGTCCAATTTGGCCGATCGCCGGCTGGCGTCAGCGACCTGCCGGATTCCAGCAAACGGCCTAGCCTTCGGTGATTTCAGCCATGAGCGTGTGCGCGATGGGATCGTCGAAGCCTGGGCCTTCGCCGCCGCGGATCCGTATCGGGCGGCAACTCACAACAAAGGCATCATGAACGGAATCGATGCCGTCGTAGTCGCTACGGGGAACGATTGGAGAGCGGTCGAGGCCGGGGCCCACGCCTATGCCGCGCGCGGTGGGCGCTACACCTCCCTCAGCCGCTGGTCGGTCGGAGCTCAGGGCGAGCTGATCGGCGAATTGGAGTTGCCCATGGCTGTCGGGATCGTCGGGGGCGCAACGCGGGTCCATCCTGCCGCCAAGGCCTGCCTGGCGCTTCTGGGTGTGAGCACCAGCCGTGAGTTGGCTGAAGTCATCACCGCTGTCGGTCTGGCCCAGAATCTGGCCGCCTTGCGGGCACTGGCGACGGAGGGTATCCAGCGCGGCCACATGGGCCTGCATGCCCGGCAGATCGCCATCGCCGCCGGCGCCGAAGGGGATCTGATCGAGCGCGTGGCCAGCCAGTTGGTGGTCGAAGGCGCCGTCCGCCTCGATCGAGCCCAAGAACTGGTCGAGCAGTTCAGAGTCGGATAACATGATCCACCGCTTGAAGGATGGTGAGCATGACTGAGGCCGCCCAAAGCCGAATGCTGAAACCCATTCGCGAGGTCGGGATCGCCGGATATGGCGCATATGTACCGCGCTTCCGCCTGCCGGCGAGTGAGGTCGCCCGGATCTGGAAGGGGGCCGACGGCGGGCAGCCGATCAAGGAGAAGGCCGTTCCGGGTTTGGACGAAGACGTGATCACGATGTCGATCGAAGCCGCTCGGAATGCTCTCGCCCGGGCCCAGATCGACCCGTCTGAGATCCGCGCAGTCTGGGTGGGATCGGAATCACACCCGTACTCGGTCAAGCCGACCTCGACCGTCGTGGCTGAGGCCCTCGGGGCCACGCCGCACACGCAGGCTGCCGATTGGGAGTTCGCCTGCAAGGCCGGGACGGAAGCGATGCAGGCGGCGATCGGCTTCGTGGGGTCAGGAATGGCACGCTACGCGCTCTCGATCGGAATGGACACCGCCCAAGGCCGGCCGGGAGATGCCCTGGAGTACACCGCCGGCGCTGGCGGCGCCGCATTGTTGCTCGGACCGGGGGAGGAGTCCCTGGTCGTGATCGAAGCCTCTTACTCCTATGCCACGGACACACCGGATTTCTGGCGGCGCGCCGATGCCAAGTATCCCGAGCACGGCGAGCGTTTCACCGGGGAGCCGGCCTACTTCAAGCACATCACGGCCGCCGCGGAGGGCCTGATGGAGGGCCTGGGGACAACTGCCGCCGA
This sequence comes from Chloroflexi bacterium RBG_19FT_COMBO_62_14, assembly GCA_001797105.1. Taxonomy (GTDB): domain Bacteria; phylum Chloroflexota; class Anaerolineae; order Anaerolineales; family E44-bin32. The sequence goes on along the minus strand of MGOM01000115.1, from coordinate 1,167 downwards.
CTACGCCTACGCAGTGTTTCATCAACCCAACACGAAATTTCCAATGCGGGTCGCCAAGCAGTTGGGGTTCAAGAACGAACAGGTTGAGCCCGGCCTCCTGGTCCCCTTGATCGGGAATACCTACGCCGGATCGGCCATGATCGGCCTGACGGCCATCCTCGACATCGCCCAACCCGGAGACCGCATCCTGCTTGTCTCCTACGGCTCAGGCGCAGGCTCGGACGCTTTCAGTATGCACGCCACCGATCTACTCCCCAAAAGGCGCACATTGGCCACGTCAACGGCCGACTACATCTCCCGCAGGACGGAAATCGACTACGCCACCTACGCAAGGTTCCGAGGCAAACTGGTCACCAAATGAGCGAAGACAATCGTGTGAATTCAAACGACGTGTGGATCGTCGGAGTGGGCTTGACCCCGGTCGGCGAGCATTGGGAGAAGTCTTTGCGCGAGATCGCCCTGGAGGCGATCGCGGCTGCGCTGGCTGAGGCGCCCGGTCTAAGCCCGCAGGCACTCTATGTTGCCAATACGCTTGCCCCGGCGCTTTCAGGCCAGTCCCAGCTGGGCTCACTCTTGGCGGATTTCGCCGGGCTGCGAGGAGTCGAGGCAATGACCATCGAGGCAGCTGGAGCCTCGGGTGGGGCAGCCCTACGCCAGGCATACCTTGCCCTTAAGGCTGGGGCCTTCGACGTCGCCCTGGTTGTGGGACTGGAGAAGGTCACCGATCAAGCCGGGCCGGCTCTGCAAGCCGCCCTGGCGACGGCCACGGACGCTGACTACGAGGCGGTGCAAGGGATAACTCCGACTGCTCAGGCTGCGCTGATCATGCGGCGCTACCTGCATGAGAGCGGCGCCCCAGCCGACGCCTTGGCCGGGTTCAGCCTGGTGGCACACGCAAACGCCGTGGGAAACCCATACGCGATGTTCCGGCGTGCGATCAAACCCGAAGACTACAGTCGGGCAGGCATGGTCAGCGAGCCGGTCAACATGTACGACGCCGCGCCCGTGGCAGACGGCGCCGCGGCGTTGATCCTCGCCCGC
>MGOM01000115.1:0-94 GCA_001797105.1 Chloroflexi bacterium RBG_19FT_COMBO_62_14 | reverse complement strand
GCCAGTCCGGGTCGCCGGGTCGTCACTGGCCATCGCGGCCGTGGCACTGCATGATCGACGGGATCCTCTCGTCCTCGAAGCCGCCAATCACTCC
>MGOM01000114.1:94039-94255 GCA_001797105.1 Chloroflexi bacterium RBG_19FT_COMBO_62_14 | reverse complement strand
ACAATCGAGGATCTCCTCGCTAGCTATGGCTCGGGGTGCGTCTGAAGACCTCGGTGAGTGAATCAGCCTCACTGGCACACCTGTTGCGGGCATTCCTCGGGCGGAGTTGGCCGGTTCAGTCGGTGTCTGCTGTCCCAGTCTGAGCCCGGGCGATCCTGGCGCGCGGGTCGACCGCGCATCACGGCACACACCCATTGACCTCGATATCACACCTAT
>MGOM01000114.1:93886-93990 GCA_001797105.1 Chloroflexi bacterium RBG_19FT_COMBO_62_14 | reverse complement strand
CCGCCACGGCGGCTGCAAGGTCACTGTGGGATAATAAGATGTCCGGCTCAGAAGGCGTAGTTGTGGAATTCGTAAGTCTGTGCGTGCTCGGGTTAGGCTATATC
>MGOM01000114.1:92619-93880 GCA_001797105.1 Chloroflexi bacterium RBG_19FT_COMBO_62_14 | reverse complement strand
CCGACCGCCAGCACCTTTGCCACGAACGGACTGCAGGTCACCGGCGTGGATGCCAACCAGCATGTCCTGGAGGTGCTGCGCGACGGAGAAATCCACATCCACGAACCCGGCTTGAGGACGCTGGTCCAGGCGGCGCTACGTTCAGGAAACCTGCAAATCGCTCCCGAACCTCCCCCGGCCGACGCCTTCATCATCGCTGTCCCCACTCCGGTCACCCCAGATCGACGTGCAGATCTTCATTACGTAAAGGAAGCCGCGCGTTCGGTTTCCCGGGTCCTCAGCCGGGGGAACCTCGTGGTTCTGGAGTCGACCTCGCCTCCCCGAACGACCGTCGATCAGCTGGCGCCGATCCTCGAGGAGTCGGGCCTCAAAGCCGGTGAGGACTTCTACCTGGCGTATACCCCCGAGCGTGTCCTTCCGGGGCAGATCTTGCGCGAACTAATCGAGAACGCCCGGGTCATTGGGGGTGTCAACCGCGCCTCGGCCGAGGCGGGCCGAGACCTGTACTCGATATTCGCCCGGGGTGAGATCATCTTGACGGATTCAACGACCGCCGAGATGGTCAAACTGATGGAAAACACCTACCGCGACATAAACATCGCGGCCGCGAACGAGTTTGCCAGATTGGCGGATCGGTTTGGGGTTGACATATGGCAAGCGATAGAGCTCGCCAACCGGCACCCGCGCGTGAAGATCTTGCGCCCGGGGCCTGGGGTGGGCGGTCATTGCATCAGCGTCGATCCGTGGTTCCTGGTTGAGGCCGCCCCGGATGTCGCCCGGCTGGTCCAGCAAGCGCGTCAGGTAAACGACGGCCAGCCCGCCTACGCCGTGGAGAGAATCGAGCGTGACATGGGGGGCTTGCGCGGCAAAGCTATCGGCCTGCTCGGCCTGAGCTACAAAGCCGATGTTGACGATGTTCGTGAGAGCCCGGCGCTCGAAATCGCGCGGCTGATCGCCGCTCGTGGGGCGCAGACAGCGACCTTCGAGCCGCATGTGCCGGATAGGACCGCACCCGGTTGCACTGCGGCCGGCTCGCTCGAAGAAGCCGTATCCAGGGCGGCGGCTGTCATTTTGCTCGTAGCCCATGTCGAGTTCCGGGGCCTCGACCCTGTGGCTGTGGCGGCGATGATGCCGGGACGGCTCGCCTTCGACTTGCAGGGAACATGGGACCGGAGTGCATGGGCTGCGGCTGGTTTCGATCTGCGAGTGCTCGGGGCGGGGATGGGGCATGGGTGAACCCGGACTGCGGGTGCTGTCTGTC
>MGOM01000114.1:88946-92533 GCA_001797105.1 Chloroflexi bacterium RBG_19FT_COMBO_62_14 | reverse complement strand
GATCCAATCCTCGATCTCTTCGGGATCCGACCCGACTACGACCTCGATCTGATGCGGCCGGACCAGCCGTTACTTGAGTTGACCCTGGCGATCCTCGGGGGATTGGATCCGGTCGTGCGCGAAGTCGACCCCGATTGGATCCTGGTGCAGGGGGATACGACCACGGTCATGGCTGCCTCGCTCCTGGCCTACTACCAGAGAGTCCGTGTGGGTCATGTCGAGGCTGGCCTGCGCACGGGGGACAAGTGGCAGCCCTTCCCCGAGGAAGTCAATCGACGCATTGCCGGCGCGGTCGCCGATTTACACTTTGCCCCGACAAACCTGGCCCGTGAGAACCTGATGCGAGAGGGTGTACCAGAGAAGCACATCATCGTGACGGGGAACACCGTCATCGATGCCCTGCAGATGGTCGCGGCGAGGCCATATGACCTCTCCGATTGGCCGCTGGCCGGGCTTCCACCGGACCGGCGGGTGATCCTCGTCACGGCTCATCGCCGCGAGAGCTTCGGCGAACCCCTTCTGGGCATCCTGAGGGCGCTGGAGCAGATTGCCCATGCCTACCCGGACGATGTTTGTATCGTGTACCCTGTCCATCTCAACCCGAATGTACAAGGCCCTGCGATGGAGAGATTAGGGAACATCGAGAATATCCGGCTGATCGAGCCGCTGGACTACCTTCCGATGGTGCATTTGATGAAGCGCTCAACCCTCATCTTGACCGACTCCGGCGGGCTGCAAGAGGAGGGGCCGGCGCTAGGGGTGCCGGTTCTGGTGATGCGAGAAAAGACCGAGAGGCCGGAAGCGATCCAGGCCGGAACTGCGCGCCTGGTCGGGACGAACACGGACCGCATCGTCAGCGAGACACGACAATTGCTGGATGATCCTTCAGCCCACGCCGCCATGGCGCACGCTGTCAACCCCTTCGGCGATGGAAAAGCCGCGCCCCGGATTGTCGAGGCCCTCCTGGCCTATGCCGGCTGAGCCGGATGCCCAGCGGGGCAGCCTGCCGTCGCGTTCCTTCCGGCCGGGCGCTCCAGGCCGGGACATCGAGCGATGAACCGTCCCAAACGACTGTGTCTTGTAACTCGGATCTCCGGGATGGCAGGTCCGGCAAGTTTCCAGCGTCGATTGGCGGCAGGCCTTGGTGCGCGGGGGATCGAGGTCAGCTACAGCCTCAGCGACCCGCCCTATGACGCCGTGTTGGTGAACGGCGGTACACGCGCCCTGCGCCAGCTATCGCTGGCCAAGCGAAGAGGCATCCCCATCCTGCAGCGTCTGGACGGAATCAACTGGATCCATCGGCGCATGCGCACGGGGCTCGCGCACTACGTCCGCGCTGAAGCAGCCAACCTGCTCATGGCCTGGACCCGCCGCAAATTTGCTGATCGCATCGTCTATCAGAGTCGTTTCGTGGAGGCCTGGTGGAATCGCGAGCGGGGACCGGCGGCGATCCCGACGAGCGTCGTCTACAATGGCGTGCCGCTCGAACGATTTCGCCCGGAGGGATCCGGAGAGCAGCCGGCTGAGTGCATTCGCCTGCTGGTGGTCGAGGGCAACTTCGCCGGCGGCTACGAGATCGGGATCCGAAGCGCCGTGATTCTCAGGCGTCAGCTCGAGGTTGGGTTCGGTCGGAGAGTTGAACTCGTGATCGTTGGGCAGGCCGCCGAATCGCTCCGGCGGCGGTGGGACCGAGAAACCGAGGGGAAGATCGTGTGGCGTGGTGCGGTCCCCCCGAACGAAATTCCCGAGCTCTTGCGTTCGGCACACTTGCTGTATGCTTCCGACTTGCACCCGGCATGTCCTAACTCGGTCCTTGAAGCGATGGCTTGCGGCCTTCCCGTTGTGGCGTTCGACACCGGGGCGCTGCCCGAGATCGTGACGGGCATGGCGGGGCGAATCGCCGCTTACGGCGGAGATCCGTGGAGGTTGGAGGAGCCGGACGTGAGCGGCCTGGTCGGTGAAGCCCGCGTGATTCTGAGTGACCAAAGGGGTTATGCCGCCGGCGCACGGTCCGTCGCCGAGACCTTCTTTGGCGTGGAGAAGATGGTGGATGGCTATCTCTCCTCACTGGGATGGTAGGCAGAAGGTCGACCCGCGATGGCGAACATGAAGGCGCGAGGCGCGGGGGAGTGCCCGCGATTGCAGTTTTGATCGACCTTTCGGGTGTGACACAGGGGAAGTCTCATTGACCTCTCTAGTGTTCAAGGTTGCGGCTCTTGTAGCCAAGATCCTGCCGCGCCCGGTGAAGCAGAGTCTCTATCGGCTGGGTCCGCTGACGAAGGCGATCCGTTCATGGCTGAATACTGCCTCTCCGCCAGGGATGACACCGGTGACCGTTGCGGGCGGTGTGGGGGAGGGTATCCGGCTAACTCTTGACCTGCAGACGGAAAAGGACCTGTGGCTGGGGACATACGAGCCGGACCTTCAGGAGGCGGTCCGGCGATTAGGCAAGCCGGGGATGGTGGCCTATGACGTGGGGGCTAACATGGGCTATCTGTCTGTCCTCCTGGCTCTCGCAGTCGGGCCGGAGGGGTGTGTCTTTGCTTTCGAGCCGCTTCCGGAGAACCTGGAGCGGCTCCGAGTGCATTTGAAGTCGAACAATCTTGAGAACCGAGTGCGCGTCGTCCCGGCCGCCGTGGGGGAGGAGACGGGCCGAGCGCACTTTCTGATCCACGCCTCTCCTGGCATGGGCAAGCTCGATGGTTCAGCCGGGCGTGAGGAGGACTACAAGAGGGCAATCGAGGTCGACATGATTGCCCTGGATGGGTTCGTCTGGAGCCTCGGGAATCCGCCTCCGTCTATGCTGAAGATCGACGTTGAAGGAGGAGAAGGGAAGGTACTCCAAGGAATGAGGCGCATCCTGTCGGACATTCGACCACTGGTGCTAATGGAGATCCACGGTGATCATGCCGCGCGCGCCGTGTGGGATATTCTCACGAAGAGCGACTACGTGATGCGCGATATGCGGCGCGGTTCGCGGACAGTTGCCGGGCCGGAGTCCCTTGCGTGGAAGGCATACGTCATCGGTATGCCTCGCGAACGGTCGGAAGTTGAACGCATCTGATCGTCCGAGATTCGCTGGACGCGTCGGGTTCCAGCAACGTGTGCTGCCTGCATACCGCGCCGGTTTCTTCGATCGATTGGCGCGGGATTGCGGCGGCGGATTGAGTCTGATTGCAGGGAAGCCGCGGCGGAGCGAAGCCATCCTGACCGCGGATCGCCTGCAAACCGCGCGCTATGTGTCAGCAAGAAACATCCATCTCTTGAGTGGGGGCTTCTACCTCTGCCTTCAGCGCGGTTTGCGGAATTGGCTGAATGAATGGGACCCCGATGTTCTGATCCTTGAAGCAAACCCGCGCTACCTCACGAATTCAATGGCGATGACATGGATGCGGCGGCGTGGCAGGCCCGTAATCGGTTGGGGGCTCGGAGCCCCGCCAATCGGCGGCGGGTCGGCGCGGTTTCGTGAGTTGCTTCGCCGGCGTTACCTGAAGCGGTTCGATGCCCTGGTCGCTTACAGCACACGCGGCGCGGTCGAGTATCGGGCACAGGGAGCAAACGAATCACGGATCTTCGTAGCCCCAAAT
>MGOM01000114.1:88683-88894 GCA_001797105.1 Chloroflexi bacterium RBG_19FT_COMBO_62_14 | reverse complement strand
GATCAGTGCGGCTTCTGTCCGTCGGGCGTCTCCAGGCACGCAAGCGGATCGATCTGCTCCTCCGGGCGTGCCGAGGTCTTCAGCCGCCGCCGGATGTTTGGATCGTCGGCGACGGGCCGGAACGGGAAACGCTCGAAGAGCTGGCACGCCGTGACTTTCCCGAAGCGCACTTCACGGGCGCGCTGGAAGGAGAGGCTCTACGCGAGCAATA
>MGOM01000114.1:87526-88569 GCA_001797105.1 Chloroflexi bacterium RBG_19FT_COMBO_62_14 | reverse complement strand
GGTCCAGACGGAGAACGGCTGGTTGGTTGCCGGAGGGGACGGGGAGGCGCTACGGTCGGCCTTGCTCCAGGCTTTCTCTGACCCTCAAGGGCTTGTTCGGCGGGGGCTCGCCTCGCATCGCCTGGTCGTCGAGAGATTCAACATCGATGTCATGGCCGGTGTCTTCGTGAACGCCATGATGCGCGTCACGAGCCGGGGAGCCTGAGTGCGCCTTCTGTTCATCGCCGACGGCCGCAGCCCGATCGCCCGCAGCTGGATAGACTACTTCATCGATCGAGGCGATGAAGTTCATCTGCTGACAACTTCCAGCATTTCGAACGGGCAAGGCTTCGCCTCCGTCGAGAATGTAAGCGTGGCCTTCAGCGCCTCAAGTCCGGCGAGGGCGCTGGCATCCGTTGTGCCGGACGGGGGGATGGCTTCCCAAGCCGGATCGGGCAGAATGAGGCTCCGATCGGCGGCCAGGCATTGGTTCGGCCCCCTCACCGTCGCGGGGGCCGCTCGTCGCGCCCGCGAAGTGATCGAACGAACCCGTCCCGACCTTGTCCACGCGCTGCGGATACCGTTTGAAGGGATGGTTGGAGCAGGTACCGGCACCTCGGCGCCGCTGATCCTCTCCGTCTGGGGGACCGACTTCTCGCTTCATGCAGGGGCCTCGCCTGGGATGGGGCGTCTTACTCGACGATCCCTCCGTCGAGCAGACGCCCTGCTCGCCGACTGCCATAGTGACATAGGCCGTGCGCTAGAGTGGGGCTACCCGGCGGGAAAGCCGGTGTTGGTCGTCCCAGGAAATGGGGGTGTACGAGGCGATATCTTCCACCGTGTTGACTCCCCTCCCCCTTCGCCGCGCTCCAGGATCTGGCTTGAGTCGATCCCGAAGGAAGCACCGGTCGTCATCAACCCGCGCGGGATTCGAAGCTACGTGCGGAATGACACATTCTTCCGGGCGATCCCGACTATCCTGGCTGCGTATCCGCGGACGGTCTTTGTGTGTCCGGGGATGGCCGGAGAGGCGGAGGCCCAATCCCGGCTGGAGCAAACGAATG
>MGOM01000114.1:71032-87517 GCA_001797105.1 Chloroflexi bacterium RBG_19FT_COMBO_62_14 | reverse complement strand
CCGTGCGCCTTCTGCCTCGGGTGAAGCCGGAAGAGATGGCGGCCCTATTCCGTCGGGCGGATGTGTCGGTGTCGCCGAGCGAGCATGACGGCACACCCAACACGCTCTTGGAAGCCATGGCCTGTGGGTGCTTCCCTGTGGCAGGGGATCTCGTGTCTGTCCGGGAGTGGATCGAGCCGGGCGGGAATGGGCTGCTAGTCGATCCATCGTCGGCCTCGAGCCTGTCGGAAGCGGTGATCCGGGCCCTGGGAGAGCCATCCCTGCTGGATCGAGCAGTCGATCTGAACGCTCGCCTCGTGCAAGACTGGGCGGGATACCCCGAAGTGATGGGCAAAGCGGCCGCGTTCTATGCCGACAGCGTGAGGCGCTCGGCCGGCGGACGCTGAGCGCCCCAAGGTCGCGATGCTATAATCCGCCGAGGGTCTGGCGTGAAATAGCGACCCGGCCACAGGCCAGACAAGGCCCGCACGCAACGGTCCCAAGACATGAAACAGGTCATTCAAAACGTTCGCTCAGGCGAAACGACGGTCGTCGATGTACCCGTGCCTAGACCCGGACCTGGCATGGTCCTGGTCCGGACGGCGGCCTCGGTCGTTTCGGCCGGAACTGAACGGCATGCTGTCGAGTTCGCCTCCAAGAGCCTGATCGGCAAGGCCCTTGCGCGGCCGGATCTCGTCCGCCAGGTCGTCGATAAGGCGCGCCGGGACGGCATACTTACGGCGTTCGAAGCTGCCAGAAACAGGCTCGAACAGCCGCTTCCGCTCGGCTACTCGTCGGCTGGGACCGTGGTCGAGGTCGGACCAGGCGTGAAAGGCGTGAGGAAGGGTGACAGAGTGGCCTGCGCCGGCGGAGGATACGCCGTCCATGCCGAGTGGGCAGTCGTCCCCAGTATGCTTGTCGCCCGCCTTCCACGCAACGTGGATTTCGAGTCGGGAGCCTTCGCCACGCTGGGCGCGATCGCGCTGCACGGTTTTCGCTTGGGAGGCGCCCAGGTCGGCGAGCGGGTAGGCGTGATTGGGCTCGGCTTGATCGGCCTGCTGGCCGTCGGAATCGCAGAGGCGGCCGGGTGTGCGGTCCTGGGGATCGATCTCGATCCGGATCGTGTCAAACGAGCGCGCAGGATGGGGGCGACGGCTGTTCTGCGTGACGAGCTCCCTGGCGCCGCGGCAGCGTTCACCGGAGGGACCGGCGTCGACGTTGTCCTGATTTGCGCCGACACGCCGTCAGATGACGCGGTGCAACTCGCGGCGGAGATCGCCCGAGAACGGGCGAAGGTTATCGCCATCGGATTGGTCGGTACGACCCTGCCTCGGTCGGCCTACTACGCCAAGGAACTGACCTTCGTGATTTCCCGGTCCTATGGTCCGGGCCGGTACGACCCGGCGTACGAGGAGCATGGGGTCGACTATCCGGTCGGCTACGTGCGCTGGACCGAGGGCCGCAATCTGCAGGGCTTCCTCCAGATGATCGAAGATGGACACGTGGATGTCAGGCCCTTAGTCACCCACCGTTTCCCGATCGCGAAAGCTGCCGAGGCCTACCACGTGATTCGAGGTGAAACTGAAGAACCCTTCCTGGGCGTCTTGCTGACTTATGACGCCGCCGAGGGTAGGAAGCCGGAGAGGCGGCTCAGCCTGTCTCCCCGTGCGCCGGCCGCCGAGGCCACAATCCGCCTCGGGGTGTTGGGAGCGGGCAATTTCGCCAATGCCGTCGTTTTTCCGCTACTGCGCCGCATGCCGTGGATCGAACGTGTCGGCCTGGCGACGGGCAGCGGGATTGGAGGCGCTGGGGCAGGCCGGAAGTACGGATTCCGCTACGCGACGACGGATGAGAAGACAATCCTTGATGACCCCGATATCAACACGGTTGCGATCCTGACCCGTCACAACAGGCATGCCGGGCAGACGATCGCGGCGTTGAAGGCCGGTAAGAACGTCTTCTGTGAAAAGCCGCTGGCGCTGAACTGGGAAGAGCTCGAGACCGTGGCCGATGCGCTGCGTCGGAGCGATCGGAGACTGATGGTGGGCTTCAATCGGCGCTTCGCGCCCATGGCCGTTCGCCTGCAGGCGGCGATGGAGACCGCCGGCGAACCTCTGGTCATGCATTACCGAGTGAACGCCGGGTACCTGCCGCTTTCGCACTGGGTCCATGACCCGATGGAGGGCGGTGGCCGAATCATCGGTGAGGTGTGCCATTTCATTGACCTGCTCACCTTCCTGGTTGGGGATCCGCCAGCTCGCGTGGCCTCCAGCGGCCTGCCCGACGCCGGCCGCTATCGCGAAGACAACGTGGTCATCAGTTTGACGTTCCCTGAAGGCTCGATCGGGACGATCACTTACGTGGCCAACGGCGCCCGAGGCTTCTCCAAGGAGCGCCTGGAGGTTTTCGCCGGAGGCCGGGCGGCGGTTCTGGAGGACTTCCGCAGCCTGGAGGCCGTCTACGATGGGAAGCGGCGGATCTGGCGCGATCGACTACGCCAGGACAAGGGCCATCTCGGGGAATGGGAGGCCTTCGCCGGCAGCCTGACGTCCGGCGGGCCGCCGCCCATTCCCTATGACCACTTGTTCGGGGTCAGCCTGGCGAGCCTGGCCGCCGTGCAAGCCCTCCATTCGGGCAATCCGGTCGAGATCGCGCCGATTTCGTTTGGTAAATGACAAGCGTCGCTGAAGGCCCTTTCGGCCGCGCCGATCCGGCGACGGTCATCCGGGCTGCGCGAGACCTCGGTCCCCTCCCACTGGCGCTCTACGCGACCTATCGCCTGTCGCTTGCTACAGGCTGGGTGCGCCGGCAAACCCCGGCGACCAGCTGGGGAGCGCCTCCGGTCCAGGAGTGGTTCCAGACCGGTGTGCCCTACGATCCACCGGCCTACCTCGAGTACCGACGCTCGCTTTCGTCCCTGGTCCATTTCCTTTTCGACCCCGATGAGGACCTTGCCACGCGCCTGCGGCGAGTAGTTGGCGATCCCCGACCTGTCCTCGACGAGGCGGACGCGATTCTGGACGGCGTCTTCCGTCTCTTTGGAGGACAACAGGTGCGCCTCGGTTTCCCGCCTGATTGGGCGACGCCAGCAGAGATGGGTGAGGCAGAGGGACTCCGGCCTCTCGACCTTCATTACCACTGGATCGAATCCGAGGCCGGAATAGGCAATGTCGATGTCAAGCTTGTTTGGGAGGCCTCCCGCTTTGGCTGGGCCTTTGCTTTGGTCCGCGCCGCACGAATGAGCGGTGAAAGAAAATACGCAGAGGGTTTCTGGAGTCTGTTCCTGTCCTGGAAGGCCGCCAACCAGCCCAACCGAGGCGTGAACTGGATCTCGGCCCAGGAGGCAGCGCTCAGAGTCATGGCAGTTATCTTCGCCGCGTACGGCTTTGCCCCATTCTGGAAAGAAACACCGGAAAGAATGTTGGACCTGGCCGAGTTCATCGCGGTTCACGCCGCGCGCATCCCACCGACAATGGCCTACGCTCGCGCTCAAGGCAACAATCACTTGATCCTGGAGGCAGCGGCCCTGTACACAGTGGGGCTGCTCTTCCCCGAGATCCGAGACGCTGCTCGCTGGCGCCAGACTGGGCGCAGGTGGCTCCTTAAGGCACTCAAACGGCAGTTCTTCCGGGACGGGGGTTATATCCAGCACTCGAGCAATTACCATCGCTTGGCCCTCGAGGCGAGTTTGTGGGCGGCCCGGCTGGCAGCAATCAATGGAGATCCCTTGCCGTCGGATGCCCTCGAGACATTGGGCCGCTCGGTCACATGCCTGGCCGCATTGGTTGACCCGGCCACCGGGGAAGCACCCAACTTCGGCCCCAATGATGGGGCCATGTTTCTGCCTCTGAGTCGACAACCGTTTGGAGACTTCCGACCGCTCGTGCAGGCGGCGTCTGTGATGTTCCGAGGGAAAGCCGCGTTCGGCCCTGGCGCGTGGGATGAGTTGTGTCTCTGGTTTGGCCTGGCCGGAGGGGCGCGCCAATCCGAACCCACGGAGGCGATCATCGCCGACGAATTTCCCGACGCCGGCCTGCATTTTCTCCGAGGCAAGCGCTCGCAGGGCATGCTCCGCTGCGCTCATTTCACCTCGAGGCCCGGACACTCGGACCAGCTCCACTTCGACTTGTGGCGGGATGGTCACAACGTCCTGCGAGATCCGGGAACTTATCGCTACCAGGCCGATCCGCCCTGGGACAATGCCCTCGCCGATGCACGAGTGCACAATACCGTCACACTGGCCGGATTGGAACCGATGCGGCGCGCCGGTCGGTTTCTCTGGCTCGATTGGGATCAAGGCCACGTCCTGGGCCGGTGGCGCTCTGCCGGCGGCGCGTTGGAGCTGGTCGCGGCCGAGAGGTCCGGGTATCGATCGCTCGGGATCACCCACACCCGAACCGTGGTCCGGGCTGGCGACGACCTTTGGCTTGTGGTCGATGATCTCGTGCGGACCGGCCCTGACCGGAGCCGGGGGATGGCCACTCCGCCCGTGGCGCTGGCTGGGTGGGGGTTGCCCGACTGGCTCTTTGCACTCGACGGCCGCAGGCTTACGCTCGAAGTCCCCGGAGAGGCGCGTCCACTGCGGGTCGAACCCTCGGCTGGCCGGGCCGGATTGTACCGAGCCGGGCAACTTGTCGCGGGTGTCGAGGTCCGGCCGGCGCTACCGGCATGGGGCTGGTGGTCGAAGACGTACGCGTCGAAAGATCCGTGCCTGTATCTGGCTGTCGAGATCGGAGGCGGCCTCCCGCTCCGGCTGAGTACCTGGTGGTGTTTCGGCGGGGCCAGCCCGACTACGCTCACGATCGGTTGGGCCGAGCCTGGGCCAAAGGGCCGCCCAATAGACTGGCTGGAGTACCAGGGACAGCGGCTGGATCTTTGAAGTGCACATCCTCTTGATTCATCAGGCCTTTGCGACTCTGAACGAGCCCGGCGGGACGCGCCACCATGAACTCGCGCGCTATCTGACAGAGAGAGGTCATCGGATAACCGTGCTGGCTGGCCAGGTTAGCTATCTGACCGGCCGGGAAGGCAGCCGGAAGGGTTGGCTCGTCAAGGATGCCCCGGAGCCCGGCCTTGAGATCTGGCGGTGTTATAGCTTGCCTGGCTGGCATCGCTCGTTCTTGCTGCGAGCTCTGAGCTTCATCAGCTTCTCCCTGTCATCGTTTCTCGTCGGTTTGCGCATCTCGAACATCGACCTTGTCTGGGGGACATCCCCTCCGATCTTGCAAGGTGCAAGCAGTCTTCTGTTAGCCAGGACGAAGCGGGCCAAATTCCTGTTCGAGGTGCGCGACCTTTGGCCGGCCTTTGCCATCGCCGTCGGTGTGCTCAAGAACCCACTCTTGATCAGGGCATCGGAATGGCTTGAGAGGTTCCTTTACCGCCACGCCGACCGGGTCGTGGTGAACTCACCTGGGTTCGTCGAGCACGTAAGGGGTCGTGGCGCGGGCGTCGTCGACCTGATCCCCAACGGGGCCGATGCGCGGATGTTTGACCCCAAGGCGACCGGTTCTGCGTTCCGGCGCGCGCACGGCCTCGAGGGGCGTTTCGTCGTGCTCTATGCCGGAGCCCACGGGATGTCGAATGACCTGGATGTCTTGCTCCAGGCAGCTGCCCGGCTGTCGCGATACGATGGGATCGCCTTTGTTCTGGTGGGTGATGGGAAGGAGAAACCTTCTCTCCAAGATTCGTCCCTGGGGATGGGGTTGGTGAACCTGCAGTTCATCCCCCCCGTCTCGAAAGCCGAGATGCCCGGCGTCCTGGCGGCGGCCGACGCCTGCATCGCTATTCTGAAACCCCTCGAAATGTACAAGACGACATTCCCGAACAAGGTATTCGACTACATGGCTGCCGGCAAGCCCGTGATCCTTGCGATCGATGGTGCTATCCGGGAGGTCGTCGAAGGCGCCGGGGCGGGCCTCTTCGTCTCCCCGGGAGACCCCGCCGCCTTGGCGGAAGCGGTACTCCAATTGGTGGCAGATCGCAGGCGGGGTGAGGCGATGGGAAGAGCTGGCCGAGCGTGCCTGGAACAGCAATTCGATCGGCCGCTGATCGCGGCAAAGATGGAGGAGGCCATGCAGGCCACGCTCAACGACCGGGGCGACCGGCCCAAGGGACGGCAGGCCGGCCCGACCAGGGAGACGACGTGACACACGCCGCGCCCATCCGCAGGAGTCCGATCTCGAAACGGATCTTCGATCTGGTTCTGGTCCTGCCTGGCCTTGTACTGATCAGCCCGCTCTTGGCACTCACCGCAGTTGTGGTGCTGGTGGGCCTCGGGCCCCCGGTTCTCTTTCGCCAGACGCGGGCCGGCCGCTACGGCAAGCCATTCGTCTACTACAAGTTCCGGACGATGTCGGATGTGCGTGACGAGCATGGCGAGCTGCTCCCCGATGAGCTGCGGTTGACACGTCTCGGGCGGCTGCTGCGCTCACTCAGCCTGGATGAGCTCCCGGCTCTACTGAACGTCATTCGCAGGGAAATGAGCCTGGTCGGGCCCAGACCACTCTACGTGAAGTATCTGGATCGCTACACGCCGGAACAAGCCCGCAGACACGAGGTTCTTCCAGGCATCACCGGACTGGCTCAGATCAGCGGCCGGAATGTTCTGGCCTGGGAGGAACGATTTCGGCTTGACGTCTGGTATGTGGACCACTGGTCACTTTGGCTTGACCTCAAAATCCTATTGATCACCGCCTGGAAGGTCCTACGGCGAGAAGCCATCAGCCAGCCTGGGCACGCAACTGCCGAGGAATTCCGGGGATAGGCGATTTAGCCACCCTGCGTGGCCAGAACTGGGGTCGAGCATGCACACCCCACCTTCTTCTAGCGGAGATTGAGCCGGATTAATGGGTGCTGGAGACCGTTGGGCGATGGGAGAACACCCTCCTGGTAGGCTCTCCCGGCCCCTTCCAGGCCGTCTTGCGCCACGGAGGAAAGGAATGTACCATTTTAGCTTGGGAGACAGTACCCAACCGGAGAGAACTTTACATAAGGAGGCAGTCGATGAAGGAAGAGCTTGAGTTCTATGATGTGAAGTCACGATCGAAGTTCAAGACCATGGACTGGCGGATTGAGACCAAAATGTCCAAGGGGCAGACTCGCTTCTTCGCCGTGGCGAAGTCGCCGATGGGCACTCACGAGGCGTGGCGCATTGTGAGCGCCGACTTCGCCAAGTCTCACAGCTGACCTTCCATCGCACATCTCGCGCTTCCCTGAACCTGAAGATGGTTGATCGGGATGGAGCGCGGGCTCCTTTGACACGCCGCCCACATTCGTGGGCGGCTTCGATTTAGGTCTCGGGTAACGCCCATTCGACGGACACGTGAGCGTGGAGTCTGTCCCGATGGTATGATACCTGCGCATGCCTGCGTTGTCCCTCGGATCGACTGTTCATGCCCACATCTGCCGCCGATTTTGAGCTTTACCGCCAGATGCAGCGTATCCGCCGCTTCGAAGAGACGGTCCTCGAAGCGTTCCCTAGGGGAGAGTTCTACGGGACGACCCACACGTATGTCGGGCAAGAGGCTAACGCCGTGGGGGTCCTATCCGGGATCGCGGATGGAGATGTGGTGGTGAGCAACCATCGTTGCCATGGCCACTTCCTTGCCTACGGAGGTTCAATGGACGCCCTCGCCGCGGAGCTTATGGGGCGACAAACCGGCGTCTGCGGCGGCAGGAGCGGAAGCCAGCACATCCAGTGGAAGGACTTCTATGCAAACGGGATCCTGGGGGGTACGCTGCCGCTCGCGGTGGGGATGGCTCTCTCGGAGAAGCGGGCTGGCCTTGGACGGGTTGTGATCGCCTTCCTGGGAGACGGGACGTTAGGTGAAGGCATTACCTACGAAAGCCTGAATATGGCAGCACTCTGGGGACTGCCGGTTGCTTTCATCCTGGAGGACAACCGCTATGCGCAGACCACTCCCCTCCGCCTGAACCTGGCCGGTGAGATGGCTGGGCGTTTCACGGCGTTCGGCATCCCGCTGGTTGAGGCCGATACGACCGACGTTCTCGAGATACAAGCCATCGGCGAGAAGGCCATCTCGCACGTCCGGTCAGGCGCCGGACCCTTCGCCACCATCCTGCATACCTACCGCTTCGCCCCTCATTCGAAGGGGGACGACACCCGCGATCCGGCGGAGGTCGCTCATTACCGCGAGCGCGACCCCCTGCCGCTTCAAGGCCGCCGGCTGGATGAAGCGACCCGGCGAGATGTGGAGAAGATCGTTGAGACGGAAGTGGAAGAGGCTTTTCGCAGAGCGGCCGGAGCGCCGCCTGCCGATCCATCCAGGCTGACCGAGCCCCTGAGCGGCTACGCATGACCACCGTGTTGGATGAACTCCGGCAAAGCCTGCATGGCTGCATGCAGGAGTCGGAGCAAGTCATTTTTCTGGGCGAGGATGTGCTCGATCCGTATGGCGGCGCCTTCAAGGCAGCGCGAGGCCTGTCTACGGCTTACCCGGCGAGGGTGATCACCACCCCTGTTTCCGAAGCCGGGATCGTCGGTATCGGCGTGGGCATGGCCTTGCGCGGCCTGCGCCCGGTAGTCGAGATCATGTTTGGGGACTTCTTGACGCTGGCGGCTGACCAGTTGATCAATCACGCCGCCAAGCTCCGTTGGATGAGCAACGATCAGGTCCAAGTCCCGCTTGTGGTCCGGACACCGATGGGGGGGCGCCGAGGCTACGGCCCGACACACAGCCAGACCCTCGAGAAGCACTTCCTTGGCGTACCCGGGCTGCGCGTCGTGGCCGTGTGTGACCTGGATGATCCCGGAGGTCTCCTGCGCTCGGCCATCATGGAAGATGATGATCCGGTTCTCTTTGTCGAGCATAAGCTGCTGTACCCGGCGGCCGTCCAGAGCCTGCACGATTTGGGAGAATTCGATGGGCATCGATCGGGAACCCGATATCCCGTCTACAGCATACGGGTCGTCGGCGCCCCCAATCCCGTCCTGACGCTGGCGGCATACGGTCACATGACCGACCTGGCCCGGAAGGCCCTCCTGCGGCTGGCTTACGAGCACGAGATCTTCGGAGAGCTTGTGATCTTCACCCAACTCAGCCCTGTCGATCCGGCGCCGCTCCTCGAGAGCGTAAGCCGGACCCGGCGTCTGCTGACGGTCGAAGAGGCTTCAGTGGCGGCCGGGTGGGGCGCCGAGCTGGTGGCCATCGCGGCCGAGCGCTTCGGACCTGATCTGCGCGCCGGACGCGTCGGAGCCCGGCAGATGCCGGTCCCAGCAGCCGGACCCCTCGAAGAAGCTGTTCTGCCCGGTGTCGAGGACATCCTTCGCGCAGCACTCAACCTCGGCGTTGCTACTTCGTCGCGCTGATTGCATCTGACCGTCGGTGTTTCCCGGGTCAGGCGATCCTCCAGTTGTTCTCAGCGGCATGGGTCTGCCGGACCGTCGCTGCGCATTGGGTGCGAGAACGATCTCGGATACAATCGTTTGGCCGGGGAAGCTTCGCTGGTCCGTTGCTAACGGCTCTCGTTAGATTGCGGGTACGTCTTGGGACTGACCGTGCTCCCCGTGGAGGCATGGATGGCTGAGGCGAAGGCAGTCTTGATCCCCTTGCTCAACCCCAACGAGCCGGAGGCCACACTGGTCATGCTCTATGTAGCCGAGAGCCAGCGCGTGGCAGCCGGGGATCCGGTCTGTGTCATCGAGAACACAAAATCGGCAGCGGAAATCGTCGCCGAGAGTGAAGGGTTCATCGTCGGGCTGAGGGCGAGCCCGGGCGAGATCTTGCGGGCGGGGAATCGACTGTGTTGGGTAGCGGACAGCGCCGACTGGGGGCCGCCCGAGGGGGAAAGAGGCGACGACACGCCGGAGGTGGGGATCCCGGAAGGCCTTCGGATCACCGATCCGGCGCTGGCTTTGGCCCGGCGCGGCGGCGTCGATCTGGCCGGTTTGCCCCGAGGGCCGTTGGTCACCGAGTCCGATGTCCGGACGGCGATGGCTGGTAAGAGTGGGCTGCCTGTGGCCGACCCGCCGTTCAATCCGCGCGCCTTGGTCCTGTACGGCGGAGGCGGGCATGGCAAGTCTCTGATCGATCTGATCCTGGCTCTGGGCATGTATGACCTCGTAGGAGTTGTCGACGACGGGCTGAAGCCGGGGAGTGACGTCGCCGGGCTGGCAATCCTGGGAGACAGCGACAAGCTCGCCGAGTTGAGCGCCAGGGGAGTTCGACAGGCGGTCAATGCTGTGGGAGGGATCGGGGACGTCGCCAGCCGAGTGCGGGTTTTCCGGATCTTGCATGCGGCCGGGTTCGTGTGTCCGACTCTGATCCACCCGCGTGCCTATGTCGAATCGAGTGCGCGGTTAGCGGGAGGGGTCCAGGTCTTCTCGAACAGCTACGTCGGCAGCGAGGCCAGCATAGGTTACGGGGCAATCATTAACACCAGTGCAGTCGTCTCGCACGATTGCCGGGTGGGGAACTACGCCAACATCTCGCCCGGGGCCCTTCTGGCCGGGAGGGTCACGGTCGGGGAGGGCGCCCTGATCGGGATGGGGGTCACGGTTAACCTGAATGTCAACATCGGGCCGGAGGCGCGTATCGGGAACAGCGCCGTCATCAAACAAGATGTCCCGGCCGGCGCTGTCGTCAGAGCAGGCGAAGTGTGGCCGGAACCGGTTGTGCATGTTGTTTGAGCGGATAACAAGACACAGGCGCCAAGCCTCAAGCTGCAAGCTACACGACTCAAGACACACGACACAAGACACTTGACTCAAGACACACGACACAAGACAAGGAACACGAGCAACAAGCTGACAGCTGACAGCTGACAGCTGACGGCTGACGGCTTGTTGCTTGTTGCTAATTGCTTATTGCTGATTGCCAGTTGCCAGTAACGGCTACGTGTTAGACATCAAGCGGTTCGACCTCTGCGCGTGCTGGGGCCGAACCGCTTGCAGCATGCAACTTGGAGCTCTTAGTACTCCTGTCGCCAATTGAACAGGACGAAATTGAACTCGCACTCTCCGGAGGTATCGAACCCGATCGCGGCCGATAGTGGTGTTCCGGAAGTGTCGCTCAGCACAATCTGCATACTCCCGGTGCTGGCGATAGGATGATCGGCGAGGTTGATCAAGTATGCCCCGGGGCCGATTGACGGGACGCCCGAGGTCCCGGTCAGGGAGTGTAGATCAATCGCCTGGCCATCGAGATTTCCTGTGACGTGGAGATCCAGGTTAAACACCGGCGATCCGGTCAGATCGAAGACCTGTCCCCCGATCCCCAGGTAGTCACATGCCAGCTCATTGACCGAGTTCTCCGCCGCCACCGGGTTGCCGGGCTGGACGCCGAACGGAAGATTCGTGGGCGAAGGCTGCGGGGTCTCCCCCAGAGGGACTTCGGTCGGGGTCGGGGTTTCCGTCGGAGGCGGTACCTCGGTCGCAACTACCCCTGGGGTGCGAGAGGGTGTCGGTGTCCAGGTCGGAGGAAGGTAGATCTCGGGAGTATTGGTGCTGGTCGGAAATCCCAGAGTCGGCATCAGCGTGGGCGGGACGACCAGCTTGATCGGCAAGAGTGGGCTGATCCTCTCAATCGTCGCCGGGTTGATGAACACGACCGTCATTGCGCCCCCGGCGCACAGGGTCATTAGCAGAACGCCCAGCGTCAGCAGATTGAGTATGAGGCTGCCGATTCCCGGCCCTGACTGCCTCTGGTAGTTACGGTCCATGAGTGCTCGCCTCCCGAAGTCAGCCTAGGGTGCGACGAATGTCTCGATGTTGGCACTGGCCCGTCTTGACATCAACCAGTCTTCGACAGCTCGCTTACCCAGGCGTTGCCAGGCATCGCTGGTCAACGGACGATCTTCACGCTCGAGCGTCTGCACGATATGGAAACCGAGGTCGCTCTCGACAATCCCGCTGACTTCACCTGGCTGAAGGCTGAAGGCGGCCGTCTCGACGGGTTCCATCGTAAGGTAGCCGCGAGGGAACCAGGAGAGATCGCCGCCGGCCAACCGGGTGCTCAAATCGAGCGAGATCTTCTCGGCCAGGCTGGCGAAGTCGGCGCCGGCCTGCAACTGGTCCAGCACGTCCTGTGCCTGCTCACGGCTGGTCACAAGAATGTGTCGGGCATGGACCTGTTCGGCGGTCCGCGGAACGGCCGATACGATCTGTTCGACCGTTTGCTCTGCCAGCATTTCTTCCTCCAGGACAGCCTGAAAGCCGTCCAGAGTGTACTCGTTTTCTGACAGCCACGCTTCCAGGCCGTCAGTACCGCCGCGTTCGGTGGTCAATCGAGCGATCGTTGCCTCGAGCGCCGCCGCGTCAGGTGTACCCCCGTCGGCAACCGCCGCCGCGGCCAACAGGCGGCGGTCGACCATTGCCTGGAGGACTCGGGTGCGGTAATCGCCCAAGGTTGCAAGGTCAATGCCAAGGGTGGCCTGGGCGGCCTCGAATCGCGCCAATTCCTGCTGGTATTCCACCAGGCGTATCGGCGCGCCGTCGACGGTTGCCGCCAGGGGCTCGGAAGTCGGCGTCGGCAGGACGGGCGTGGGGCTCGGCGGGATGGGGGTCGAGGTTGCGCTGGGTGGCGAGGATCGGGCGCAGGCGGTGAGGATGAGCGAGGTAATGAGCAGTACCCCGCCCAGGCGTCGGAGAAATCTCATTTGCGGTGGATTATACCGTTACGGGGGCCTACGGCAATTCGCCGCCGTCGGTGCAGAGAGATCGTGCGGCAGCGTGCCGGACGGCGGCTGCCTTGGAGGGCGAAATGGGCATCCCTTCCATGCCGGATGGCAGGTCTGCCCGGAGGCCGGTCAGCGCACGGTTAGGGCCCCACCCGCTAAACGGTCTCAGATTGGCTGCCAAACGCGCGATCAATTGTGGCGGGAGGCGAAGACGAAGACCATCGGCCGGCGACGCGTTTCGGCGTAGAAGTACTTGGAAAGTTCGTTTTCGACGAGCTCCTCCAGGTGCGCCCCATTGGCGCTGGCCGCCAGATGGTCGATCTTGGTGCGGGCGTCTTCAAAGAGCTGCTCCGCGTCGCGAACGAACACGAAGCCCTTCGAGACGATCTCGGGCTCCTCGCGCAGCTTGCCGGACTCGCCGTCCAGGTGCAGGTGGACGACTACAAACCCGTCGCGGGCAAGCGCTTCACGCTCACGCATCACGGTCGGTCCGATGTCCCCCACGCCGCTCCCGTCGACGAAGACATAGCCTCCAGGGACCCGTTCACCGATGTGCATCATGCCTTCGCTGAACTCAATGACCGTCCCGTTCTCGACGACTGCGACTTGATCGGCGGGTATGCCGATCTCCCGGGCGAGTGAGGCGTGCTGCTTCAAGTGGCGCAACTCGCCGTGGATAGGGACGAAGTACTTGGGCTGGATCAGGCGCAGTAGCAGCTTCATCTCCTCCTGCCGGGCATGCCCGGAGACATGCACGGGGGCGATGGCGTCATAGACCACGTCCGCCCCGCGCTGGAGGAGCCGGTTGATCGTGCGGTGGACCATCTCCTCGTTCCCCGGGATAGGGTGTGACGAAAGGACGACCGTATCCCCGCGGATCAGATCGAACTGGCGATTGGTCCCGGTAGACAGCCGCCCGAGAATCGAGGATGGCTCGCCCTGCGTCCCGGTGCACATCAAGATCACCTTGGAAGGCGGCATCCTGAGGGCTTCATCGAGCGGGACGATCAATTCATCCGGAACATCCAGGTATCCGAGCGAACGTGCGATCCGGGCATTCTCAACCATGCTTGTCCCGACGAAAGCCATTGACCGGCCGTGGTTGAAGGCGGCGTGCGCTGCCTGAGCCATGCGCGAGATCAGGGAGGCGAAGGTCCCGATCAGGATCCGGCCCTCTGCCTGACGGAAGACGTCATCGAAGGCGCGATCGATCACTGTTTCGGAGGGCGTCCAGCCCGGCTCGTCGGCGTTGGTCGAATCGGCCATGAGGGCCAACACGCCCCGCCCACCAAGCTCACCGAGCTTGGCGAAATCCGTCGGCCAGCCATCGACCGGGGTATGGTCGAACTTGTAGTCCCCGGAGTGGACGATCAAGCCCGCCGGCGTTGTGATCGCCAACCCCACGCCGTCGGGGATCGAATGACACACGTGAAAAAACTCGATCTCGAACGGACCGACACGGACCTGCTCGCCGGCGCCGACCGTATTCAACTTGATGTCCTTCAACATTCCCCCACGAGTGAGTTTAGCTTCGAGCAGACCGCGCGTCAGCCGCGTGGCGTAGATCGGGGCTGAGATCTCCTCGATCACATGCCGGATGGCGCCGGTGTGATCCTCGTGACCATGGGTGACAATGATCCCGCGAACCTTGTCTCTTTTCTGAAGAAGGTAGTTGAAATCGGGGATGATATAGTCGATCCCGAGCATGTCATTCTCGGGGAACATGATGCCGGTGTCGATGACCAGGATGTTGTCTCCGTACTCGACCGTCATCATGTTCTTGCCGATCTCTCCCAGGCCTCCGAGAGGGACGATTCTTAGAGTCTTACTTGCCATTGATTTGTAACCTCAATTCTTGGTTCCACCAAAGGCACGCGGTGCAAGTCGGCAATCCGCGGCCGGCTTAAGCCAGGCCGGAGTGACCGCAGGCTGGAGGATCGACCGGCGCCTGTCGGTTGATTGTGCGGTGTGCCAAGTAAGCGGCATATGCGCCGCTTTGGCAGTGGGACCCGGTCGCGTATTTCGGCTGTTCAACTCAGTCGGGTGACGTCGGTCGCTTGTGGTCCGCGGATCGTTTGCTCGAGGAAAAAGGCGACCCTTTCACCTTCAGACAGAAAGGGGATCTCTTGGCCGAGGATGTCGCGATAGTGCACGAACACGTCTTCCCCATCTTCGGTGTCGATGTAGCCGTAGCCCTTAGAGCCATCGAACCAGCGCACCACGCCGGTCGTGCGCTTTGACACGAGGCTGCCTCCAATGTCCCGCAGCGCAGGAACCAATAGATTTCAATCACCGTGAAGTTTATCACACGCCGTAGGGCGCGTCAATTTGATCAAGCTGCCTGCGGTAAGACACTTCCGCTCGGGAGGTGTATGCAGGCGATGTACGGACTTCTTCGCCCCGAGCGGAAACGAGGAGCTCCTCGTTGCTTGCAAGCGAACGAGGCGGCCGGGGGTTCCCCGGCTCCAGGCTACAATATGCCGCCCCGATATCGATATCAGGCTGCGCTCCAGGCAGTCGGAGACACCCCCATGCCCACGACCGAACAGGCGAGGCAGTGGTACGATCGCAGAGATTCCGTGCACGGTTTCGATCACGTCCTACGGGTGGCGAATCTGGCCGAGAAACTAGGCCGCCAGTTGGGCGCCGATCTGGAGATCCTGAGCGCGGCGGCGCTGCTGCACGATGCCGCCGGCGCCGCGCCCAATGGCGGCGGACGCCGATCGCATGAGCTCGACTCGGCCGACTTCGCCCGGGAGATTCTGGCCGACGAAGGGTGGCCAGGGGATCGAATCGAGGCCGTGCAACACTGCATCCGTGCCCATCGCTATCGGGGCGAAGAACAGCCGCAAACCCTGGAGGCGCAAATCCTGTTCGACGCCGACAAGCTGGATGTGATGGGCGCCTTTGGGGCGGCCCGCACGATCGGCTACGCCGTGCAAGCCGGCCAGCCAAGTTTCGCCGAGCCATCGGAGACCTTCCTTGAGAGTGGGAACGTGGAGTCGGGTGAGGCGCACAGCGCCTATCACGAGTACCTCTTCAAGCTGCGGCACGTCCGCGATCGATTGTTCACGGCTCCGGCGTTGGCGCTGGGAGAGAGACGCCATCAGGCGATGGTAGCGTTCTTCGAGCAGCTGGCGGCCGAGGCGCGCGGGGAGGCGTAAGCCACACAGAGGCCGCGGGCTTCGCCGGCATCACCCGGATCGTGTCGCAGGACGGATGCACGCCCTGTTCAAGCCCGACCGCCCAGAAGGAGCACTCACTTTGTCGACGACCTTTCGCGCCAGCGGTGGGGCTGGTATCATTGCCGCCGGGATGTCCAGGTGAACATACAAGATCGAAGACTGATCCTCTTGACGAATGACGACGGCATTCGCTCTCCCGGTTTGTGGGCTGCAGCGGAGGCCTTGTCCACATTGGGGTACGTGACCGTCGCCGCGCCGCGTGAGCAACGCTCCGGCAGCGGCAGGAGTATGCCCGTCGACTCGGACGGGGTCCTTCACGAAGAGCGCGTGCAGGTGGGCGACAAGGTCTGGCCGGTGTACGCCGTCGGCGGCTCACCAGCGCAGGCGGTGCAGCACGGCATCCTCGAGCTGAGCCCCAGGCTGCCGGACCTGGTGGTGGCGGGGATCAACTTTGGGGAGAACGTCAGTGTCAGTGTGACAATCTCGGGTACGGTCGGCGCGGCTCTTGAAGGGGCCGCCGCCGGCATCCCGGCGATCGCGGCGTCGCTCGAAACCGATATGCGCTATCACCTGTCCCATTCTGAAGAGATCGACTTTTCGGCGGCAGCCTACTTCACGGCCCTCTTCGCCGAGAAGCTACTCCGGGTGGGCCACATCCCCGACTTAGATGTCCTCAAGATCGACG
>MGOM01000114.1:70758-70999 GCA_001797105.1 Chloroflexi bacterium RBG_19FT_COMBO_62_14 | reverse complement strand
AGGTGACCCGGCTCTCGCGAGCCAAGTACTACATCCCGGTTAGTCCAAGACGAACCCATCTGGATCAGCCGGGGAGTGTGGGTTACAAGGTCATACCGAACCTGGAAGGGCTGGAACCTGACTCGGATGTGTATGCGATTCGCGTCAATCGGAAAGTCTCGGTAACGCCGCTCAGCCTGGACATGACCTCGCGGGTGAACCTGGCCGAGTTGGAGCGCCTGCTGGCGTCGTGAATCGCGAT
>MGOM01000114.1:54683-70740 GCA_001797105.1 Chloroflexi bacterium RBG_19FT_COMBO_62_14 | reverse complement strand
ATACATCGGGCCTACCCCAAGCCAGCTGCCCCGTCGAGCGCCTGCAAGACCTCATCGTGAATTAGACCATTCGAAGCCAGGATGGAGATGGCCTCTAGGGTCGTGGGGGTCTGCCCGTCGATGGTCGTCACGCGCCCGCCCGCCTCTTGGACCAAGATGGACCCAGCAGCCCAATCCCAGGGATAGCTGCCAAGTTCCCAGTAGGCGTCAAACCGCCCGGCGGCAACGTACGCCATATCCAGCGCGGCAGATCCAAATCGCCGCAGGGCGAGCGCCTTTGTGGCCATATGAGCGAACCGGTCCAGGTTGTTGTCAGGATTGCTCCGAATGTCATATGGGAATCCGGTCGCGAGCAAGCCCTCGTTCAGACTCTCCTGGGACGAGACATGCAACACCTGTCCGTTCAACCAGGCGCCCGCGCCGCTGATAGCGTGAAACAACTCTGATCGTGTCGGATCGAAGATCACGCCGAAGCTCGGCCGATCCCCCTCCCAGCAGGCAATTGACACGCAAAAGTGCGGCAAACCGTGGGCGAAATTGGTCGTAGCATCGAGTGGATCAAGTACCCAACAGATCTCCCCGGAGCCTTGACCTCCGGATTCCTCGGACAAGATCGCGTCGGAGGGGAAGGAATGAAGGATCCCTTCGATGAGCAAACGCTCCGAGCGCAAGTCGTGCTCCGTGACAAGGTCTATTGCCCCCTTGTGTTTCACGCTGGCGCGACCCAGGCCAGCGAGGAGCAAGGCGCCGGCGCTCTCGGCCAGGCTCAAGGCAAGGGATAAGCGGGCGTCATCCATTCATGTTGGTCCTATCTACTCCAGACCGACACACACTCGATGTGGTAGGTCTGAGGGAAGAGATCGATCGGCGTGACGCGCTCCAGGCGATAACCGCCGTCGGCGAGCAGGCGTCCGTCGCGGGCAAGTGTCGCTGGATCACACGACACATACACCAGGCGCGGCGGACGGTGTTGAAGCAAACCTTGGACGACTTCCCGTCCGAGCCCGCCGCGCGGCGGATCGACCAGCACTACCTTCGGTTCCAGGGCAATGGAAGCTAGGGCGGCTTCGACGGTCGACTCGTACAGATCGACTTGATCGAATTCGTCAAGGTTGACTTCGAAATCAGCGCAAGCCCAGGGCGACTCCTCAACGGCCACGACGTGTGCACCGGCCTGGGCGATGAAGGCGCTGAACAGACCAACCCCGGCATACAGGTCGTAGACGACATCGCCAAGGCCGACATCGAGCGATCGCAGGACCAGCCGCACGAGCTCCTGGTTGAGGTTTGTGTGTACCTGAAAGAACGAGAGAGCCGATACGCGGAAGCTGCGGTCTAGGACTTCTACCGAGAGATATCCTTCGCCGGCCAGCACCAGGACCTCTTGCGGCCCGGCCCAGATCACGGAGGCGGGAACCTCGAGAGACAACTCGACCTGAGGAGGTGAGCCCGCGTGGAGGATGACCATTCGTTCCTCGCCGCCTCCGAGGCGCACAGAGACGCGTTCAAGGCCAGGAATGGGCTCCACTTCGATCCGTCGCCAAAGCTCGTCAAGGGGCGGCGCAGCGAGATGGCATTCTTCGACAGCGATCAGCCGATCTCCTGGCGACCCCGGATCTGAGCCTTCGGCGGGTTGTCGAGCCGCAACGAAACTGAGCCGACCCTCATCATTCAACAAGAACTGCAGGTGGTTGCGCGTGTTCCACGGGGAGGGTGAGGCGATCGGGGCGGCTACCGGGGGGTCCTGGAACTTGCCCAGGCGTTCGAGCTGCGCCCGGACGATGTCGGCTTTGGCCTGCACCTGAGCCGGGTAGGCCAGATGCTGGTAATGACAGCCCCCGCACACACCGAAGTGCTTGCAGCGAGGGATCACTCGCTGCTCCGAAGGCGCCAGGATCTCGATCAAATGGGCGCGGGCCCACTGCTTGTGATCCTCCACAGGGGTGACGCGAACTCTTTCGCCTGGGATCGAATAGGGCACGAAAATCATTCGGCCGTCGGGGGCACGGCCGATGGCCTCACCTCCGTAGGCATATCCGGTCAACTCCAACTCGAAGGCATTAGCCATCAGTAGTTCAACCAAAGGCGGTTGCCGCCCGCAGAGAAAACGGCGGTCAGGCGAGGCCACTCGGCCCTGACGTCTGAAATCCAGACAACGATCAAGAGAGCACATGCCAGCGCGGCGAACCAGAATGCCGGATGACGGCCGAGCAAGCGTGCCGCGACCTGCCGGAAGAAACCGGGCGTAGACCAGGCGGTCGAAGCATACACCGCCATAAATGGAATCAACGGGAGATGAAATCGGGGTTCGGCGAGGACCGGGATGTATGCCAGGAGTGTCGCCCCGACTAGGGCGAAAACGAGAGACCTCCCCGGGCTGGATCCGGCAAGTGCCAAGCCCCAGGGCGTGGACAGCCCGATCAAGATGAGAGGCACGACGAGAAGCGCGTAAGCAACAGTGAGCCAAGGTTGAGGGATCGGGCCGAAGTAATCGTTGGCATAGAAGTAGATCAGCTCTCGATCTTCCAATCCCCAGAAGTAAACCATCCGGCGCACCAGCAGGCTGGGCACACGGCCAGGGTCGGCGCGAATGAATCCCAGGGCCTGCAGCGTGGTCCACTGACCGCGCTCGGTGTCGTCCAGGAACCGGGTCGGGATCACCCCGATTTCATTGACAAACCCGCCGTCTCCTTGGGGGTGGTATCCGACGAAGAGGTTATAGCCCAGGGTGTTTTCCACGAAAGCGGGGTGCCCCAGAATCAGGCTGTTGCGGATCATCCACGGCATCAAGCCGGCAATCGTCGTTACCATGATAAGAACGGACGCCCGCCGGCCGGCCGCGCGCCATACCCACAGGCCGGCCAATGGCAGGAAGAGAACCAGGGCGGGCCGGGTGAGGATCGCCGCGGCCAGGACTGCCCCGGTCGCAATCGAGATCATTCGAGTTTGGCGCTGGGTGGTAATCAAGAGCAGCAGAGCACTGCCGAGCAAGAGAGGGATGAAGAGGTTTTCCGATCCTAACCCAAGAGGGTATATCCATAGGATGGGGTACAGCCCGACCGCAACGGCGGAGAAGATTGCAGGTCGTCTTGAGAGCCCGAGATGGAGCGCCAGCAGGGCCGTGAGGGGCGCCAGGGTCGCCGTCAGGAAAGCCTGAACGACCCTGGCGACGGCGACCCGGGAGGCCACGCCGGAGACGGCATACAGCCCGGCCAGGAAGAAAGGGTAACCTGGAGCCCGGAACGTGGTCAGATAACCGTCCAGCGGGACTTCGTCGGCCGACAAGTCGATGTCGTAGAACCGTTGAAGATAAGGCTGCAGGAAGACGACGTCCCTACGCTGATACCAGCGGTAGCCCTTTCCAGAGGAAATGGAACGGGCGAGCATGTCGTATTGATACATGTCATCCAGGCCAATCGGGGTGCGCAGGTAGGCCACCGTCAAGGCCAGTCGAGGCGCCAATGCCAGGAGGAATACGGCGCACAAGGCCCACCGGCCGAGCCAGGGCTGTTGCCCAGTACCGGCTATCCCCTGCCTCATTTCGGCGGTTCGGCCTGGGCGCCGTCTAAGAACTCGTCGATACGCTGGAACAAAAGCTCCAGGTCGTGGCCGCGGGTCTCGCCCATATGGCCGATACGAAAGGTCTTGCCTTTCAGGGGGCCGTAACCATTGGCGATCGTCATTCCGAACCCGACCAGATAAGCGTTGAGGGCGGAGATATCCAGGGATCGACTGTTGCTGAAAGCCGTGACGGTCTTGGATCGATAGTCATCCTGGGCGAACAAGCCAAAGCGCTGTTCCCCCCAATTCTGGCAGTACTCCGCCATCTCTGCGTGTCGCGCGAAGCGTGCCTCCAGCCCTTCATTCAAGATGCGCCCCAACTGGGCGTCGAGCGCGTAGAGCAATGAGATCGCTGGAGTTGCGGGTGTCATGTTCCGCGCAAGGTAGCGCTCGAGGAGGATAAAGTCGAAGTACCAACCACGTTGGCTCACAGTGGCGGCGCGTTCGAGGGCCCGATCGCTGACGGCGGCGAAAGCCAAACCGGGTGGCAACGCAAAACACTTCTGGGCGGAAGTCAGCACGACGTCGAGGCCCCATGCATCGGTCTCGATGCGAACGCCCGCCGCGGACGAGACCGCGTCTACGAGCACCAGGATATCCGGTCTGATTGTGCGCGCGGCGGCGGCGATCGCCGCCACAGGGTTCTCGACACCCGTTGATGATTCGTTGTGCACGACGGCGATCGCATCGTAGTCCGCGTGGGAGAGGGCGGCCCCGATCGTGTCGGGCGTGATCGCTTTCCCCCAGGGAACGTCGACGCGGTCGGTCTGGATCCCGTTGGCCAGGGCGATCTCATACCAGCGGTCGGAGAACGCGCCGTTGACCGCGACCAGGACTCGCCTGGCAACGCAATTCCGAAGTGCGGCCTCCTGGAGGCCGGAACCGGAGGAGGCGGTCACGTACACCCGATGCTGAGTCAGGAACACCTGACGCAGCCTGGGCTGGATCCGCCCGAAGAGATCAGCAAAGGCCTGGCTCCGGTGGCCGATCATCGGCTGAGCTTGGGCAGAAAGGATCTCGGGAGCGACATCGGTCGGACCGGGGATGAACAGATGGGCCATGTACTCCTCGAAATGAAACGGTGCCCCGAATTCTATCAGAGCGTCTCGTGGCCCCTGGTGAGAGCCTTCGGCGGAGGGGGAAAGCAGGAGGGACTGACAGTGGGCCGAAAATTAAAGGCTGCATTGATAAATCGCACCAATTGCGCTTGACAGAGATAAGGAATCTCATGTACTGT
Organism: Chloroflexi bacterium RBG_19FT_COMBO_62_14; assembly: GCA_001797105.1. Lineage (GTDB taxonomy): Bacteria > Chloroflexota > Anaerolineae > Anaerolineales > E44-bin32. Next base: position 65,942 of record MGOM01000114.1, on the reverse strand, counting down.
TTCAGAAACAGCAACAGTCGGCCAAGTGCTCCGGGGCTGGGCGAGTCGCAGGCCAGGAGGGAGAGATTCAGGTGCCGACCGGCTGCGACGCGTATTTCCGGGAGGCCATCCGGCCGGGTGGGTCGAACCTATGAACCAACTCTTGACGGTCTGCCCCGTTTGCGGGGAGCAACTAGCCGTCACGCGCCTTCATTGCCGAAGTTGTGACACCGTCGTCGAAGGGCAATTCGAGACCGGTCGGCTGGGTCGGCTGTCCCCCGAACAGATCGATTTCGTCGAGACGTTCATCCGCTGTGAGGGGAAGCTCAACCGGATGGAACGCGAACTCGGGATGTCCTATCCCACATTGCGGGCCAGGTTGAGCGAGATCGTCAGTCAGATGGGATTCCAGCTCGGCCCAGGGCCGGCGCCTAGCGATGAGGAACGGCACCACATCCTCGACCAGCTGGCCGCGGGGGAGATTACTTCGGAGGAGGCGATGCGCCAGCTCGAAGGCGCATAATCCTCGTTCCCTGCCGCAAGAATGGAGAACAAGGTATGGAAACGTTGACGCTCGAGACGAAGGGGTCTCCCCAAGTAAGGATCAAGACGATTGACGGCGACTTGCGACTTGTGGGGCAGGCCGGGAGGGTCTTCGAGGCGCAGGCTCCGGCCAAAGGCCAGCTGATGGTTCGACAGGAAGGCGAGCAGATCGACTTAAGTTGTCAGGCTGGTTGCCTGATCTTCCTCCCGGCTGCATCGCAAGTCGAGGTCGATTCCGTAGCCGGTGATCTTCACCTGACGGGACTCCTGGGCCAGGCCAGGTTCAACCATGTCGAGGGGGATGCACGTTTGCGACGCGCCGGTGCGGTGAGTGTCGAGAGTCTGGATGGCGATCTTTCGGTTGACAAAATCAACGGAGATCTGCGCGTGCAGGTCGTTGGAGGCGAGGCTGAGGTGCGGGATGTCCATGGTGACCTCCACCTGCAAAGCGTGGGCGGCGATTTTAGGCTGCGACTGATCGAAGGGAGTGTTGAAGCGAGTGTGTCCGGAGATGCCTCGGCCCGTCTCAGTCCTCCGCAAGGCTCGAGTTCGCGGATTCAAGCAGAGGGAGACATCACGGCCTGGTTGCCGGGGGATGCTTCAGCCGTCGTGCGGGTGACGGCGTTGGGAGATATGTTCCTCCCGAAACCTTCGGAACACGTTGTTGTCCAAGGCCCAGACGTTGTTTGTTGTGGCTCCGGTTCGGCGAGTGTCGAGCTCTCCTCCGGTGGCGATCTCAGCCTTCGTCTGGGTGGTCTTGGGAGCGAGAGCGTATGGGGCGTGGATTTGGAGGGAGAGATCAACGCCCGCGTCAATACCTCCCTTGCCGAAATGGAAGCCAGCCTCGAGGAGCTGGGGTTGGACTCGGTCAATATCGATTCGGAGCGGCTCGGCAACCGGGTGCGCAAAGCTGTCGCCCGCGCGGTTCGGGCCGCGTCGAGAGGGGGAGGGCGGGAGGGGACGTCGACCGAAGCGGAGGGGGGCTTGCGTTCAACCGCAGGTGCAAAGACTGCTGCAGGGGAACAAGAAAAGCTGGCGGTCTTGCGGATGCTGGAGGAGGGAAAGATCAACACCGAAGAAGCCGAAGTCCTACTGCAGGCGCTGGGGGATGCCGGGTGACCGCTGCCGCACTCGCAGGCACATCCCGCGGAGGGAGCGGGCTCAGGGAGGTGAATCCCCGAAGAGACATGGAGGGCATTGCCACCCTTCTGGAAACGGCCTTTGCCGGGGAACTCGACCCGTACGGGTTGCACATGGTCCGCGAGATGCGGGCATTCGGCCGTGCAGGGTGGCTCGGCTGGCTGGTCGGACGTCTGTTCCTCCCGCCGGCGGCATACCCCCTGGGCTTTGTCTGGCTTGAACAGGGTCGGGTGGTCGGCAACGCCAGCCTGCTGCCGGTGAGCGGTTTTCCTCAACGGTGGGTCATGGCGAACGTCGCCGTGGATCCCGACCATCGGCGACGCGGCATCGCCAGGGCGCTGGTGAAATCCTCCCTGGACCTGGCCCGCGCGCGCGGCGGCCTGGAGGTCGTACTTCAGGTGCGTCGAGGTAACCAGGGCGCCGAAGCGCTCTACACCGGGATGAAGTTCGAGGTGTTGACGACGCGCACGACCTGGAGCCGCCCAGCCGGGGGACGCTTGCCGCGAATCGAGCCCTCCCTTTCGGTTTCGGTCCGACGGCGGGCCACCGGGGAATGGTCGCAGCAGTGGGATCTCGCCCGCCGCTTCCACCCAGAGGGTCTACTCTGGCCCTTCCCGGCGGACGCGTCTCTGTTCCGGCCCAAACCGCTCGAGGGATTTCTGGACATGGGCGGCCGCTCGCACTGGGTATCGGTTGAGGCTGGTCAGGTGGTTGGGAGTCTCTCGAGCTATATCGACAGCAGCCGCGCCGGTTGGCGGGTAGTGTTAATAGTAAGGCCGGAGCAGCAGGGGACGGCCGAAGGTCCTTTGGTGGCGGCGGCACTTCAGGGCGCGAACGCCGAGGGTCTGGCGGTCAGCCTGGACTATGAGGCCGAGGTCGCCGAGGAAGTCTTCCTGGCGCAAGGATTCCGCCCCGAGCATACCTTGAGGTGGATGCGGTTGGCGCTTGACTGAGAGAATCGGCGGGGATGGTAGAGGGGGCGATCCTGGGGAGCGGGTGGAGATGGCGACGACTGAAGAAAGACTTCGGATCCTGAAGCTCGTCGAGGAAGGCAAGATCACTGCGGAGGAGGGAGCCCGGCTCCTGTCCGCCCTGAATAAGGGCGGGCGGAAACGCGGCGGCGCAAGTGAAAGTGATTCGCGCTGGTTGAGGGTGCGCGTGACCGATCTGCATAGTGGCAAGCCCGCCGTCAATGTGACCCTTCCCTTGAGTCTGGTGAATGTGGGTCTGCGGGTGGGGGCGCGGTTCGTGCCCGATGTCGAGGGAATCGACTTGACCAACGTGGCCGATGCCCTGCAGCAAGGTGTCACCGGGAAGATCATGGATGTCGTCGACGAGGATGAAGGCCAGAGGGTGGAGATCTATGTAGAGTGATCCAGCGCGAACGCATGAGGAAGAGGTCACTTCGGTCGATGGATACGAGCGGGAGCCGGTCAGATCGGGACGCGCCTCAGGGACGTCCCACTGACTCGCACACCAGTCAAGGAGACTGAAATGCAGCGTTTCATATTGCGGTGGGCGATCAACGCCGCCGCCCTCTACATTGCCGTCGGCACCGGCTGGATCTCCGGGATTCGGGCCGAGAATACAACCTGGTGGGGGATTCTGATCCTGGCGTTGATCTTTGGTGCAGTCAACGCTCTGGTCAGGCCGCTGCTGAAGTTTGTCACTTGCCCGCTGATCTTGCTCACCCTGGGTCTATTCACACTGGCGATCAACACCGGGATGTTTGTGTTGACAGGGTGGGTCGGGACATTCTTCAATACCGGCTTCGCCATCGAGGCGCCTTGGCCTTCCTGGGAATACGTGTGGATCGCCTTCCTGGGTGGGCTTGTGGTCGGAATCGCCAGCGCCCTGCTGACGATGGTCCTGCGCGACGAACTCCGGCCTCGGAGAGCCTGACATCGGAGAGCTCGTGGGGAGGCGCGGCGACCGGTGGGGAAAGCCAAGGCCGCCTGGTTTCTTGGGTCACTAACGGCAGGACATGGCTCGTTGAAGGGGATTGTGTCTCGTGACCGAGGCACGATCCTCTTCTTCATCCTGCGCAGTTCTCGGGGAGTCGCCTTCTTTTTCCGGTTGTGAGACGGTCAAGGCGTTTCTTCCCTCCCCGAATGTAAGGTATGCTGGGAAAGTCCGAGAAGTCACTGACCTGGAGAGAATAGACCGTGGACATCCGAGGCAAGAGGGTTCTCGTCTTAGGTGGTTATGGTCTGGTCGGCATGGCCGTCTGTCGTGAGCTGTTGCCACACGGGCCATCCCGATTGGTGGTGGGCTCACTCAGGCGCTCGGAAGCGGAAGAGGCAGTAGCGAAACTTCGCCGGGAATACCCTGATCCAGCGACTGAGATCATGCCTGCCTGGGGCGACGTCCTTCTGCGTGGCGAGTGGCAATCGGCTCCGGAGGGGGTGCATCCTCGGGTCTCGGTCTTGTCCGAGGTCTCCCAGCGACGCAGGCTGGTGGCAGACATCCTCGACGAACTCGGTCCTGAGATTCTTGAAGCTTCCCTGCTCTACCAGATGATTCTTGGCCGCACAGCCGGGCTCGGAGGCAAGCCGGCTCAGATCGTGATCGACTGTGTCAACATCGCTACGGCAGTCGCCTACCAGAACGTGTTTCAAACCGCGATCCAGTTGGAGGAGAAGATCCGTCGCGGAGAAGAGATGAACTGGCCCGAGCAGGTCGAGCGTTTGCTGAGTGCACTCTATATCCCTCAGCTCGTCAGGCACATGCAGATCTACTACGAAGCCATGTTACAGGCTGGCACAAACGCTTTTGTCAAGGTCGGAACAAGCGGAACGGGGGGAATGGGTTTCAACATCCCCTACACGCACGGCGAGGAAAGGCCGTCGCGGATGCTACTTTCCAAGTCGGCCGTGGCCGGCGCCCAGACAATGCTGATCTTCTTGCTTGCCCGGACGCCGGGAGGTCCCCAGGTGGTCAAGGAGATCAAACCGACCGCCGCCATCGCCTGGAAGGATATCGGCTATGGCCCGATCCGCCGCGGGGGGCGGACGATGGCTCTATACGATTGCCTTCCGGACGAGGCCCGGAAGCTGACGGATCCCGGAGTGCTCGCCGCCGAGGGAGACTTTGGACGCGATACGGGTGCGGTCCTGGAATCGGTCTTCATCGACACCGGTGAAAACGGTCTGTTTGCGGCGGAGGAATTCGCCGCTATCACAACCCTGGGGCAGATGGAGTTCGTGACACCGGAGGAGATCGCCGACGCAGTTGTGGCCGAGATCCGCGGGGGGAACACCGGTCAGGATGTGATCGCCAGCATCGATGCCTCGGTGATAGGACCCTCTTTCAGGGCTGGCTTTCTGCGCCAGGCGGCGCTCAGCCGACTGCGGCAGCTCGAAGCTGAACATGAGGTGGACTCGGTCGCCTTTGAGATCCTCGGCCCGCCGCGGCTTTCGAAACTGCTCTTCGAGGCCTACTTGCTGAAAAGGAGCTGCGCTCGGATGTCGATGATGCTCGAGCACTCCCCCGAGGCCTTGGCGGAGATGGTGCTGAAGGATCTCACTGACAACCCACGGCTTAGGCAGCAGATCCTCTCCATCGGGATCCCGATCCTCATGCCCGACGGGGAGCGGCTGTTGCGAGGGCCGGTGATCAAGTCCGTGGACAGCGAGCATGGTTGGGTTGATCTGACGCCGGAGAACATGAGTCGCTGGCAAGAGCGGGCGACAGCGCTGCGAGCGGCGATTCGGACATCCCTGGCCTCTGAATCGAGCTCGCGGATCGATCGGTCCTACCCGTCTATGATGGCCTGGTCGGATGACGACGATATCGACGTGGGTGAGATCGCCGGGTGGCTCTTCAATAATGAAGAGCGAGGCCGACGAGGTAAGGATTAGGGGCCCCCGTGTCGGAGAACCGCTGCCCCGAATGGGGGCAGCGGCGCCCGTAATAGACATCTGCCGGCAATCTCCAATAGGAATGCCACGCCCTCTCGAATTCCGGCGCTGGCGTATCCCAAAACGGGCCTTCGATCCTGGGAATGCGCCGATTCACAGCTTCAAACCCACGGTACCAATGGTCCCTACTTGCCGGCGTTGCTGGGTGGTCCCCTTGTGCTATACTGCGCAAAAGTGAGCGCTCTGGTCGGCCTGGAATGCCCGGAATGTGGGGGCACTTTTGAAGCCGAACGGTCGCAGACGGTCTGCGAGTCGTGCGACTCGCCGCTGTTGGCCCGCTACAGGTTGCCGCGTTTGCGCAAGACCCTCACCCGGTGTCCGCGTGGCCTTTGTCGTGAAGGGCTCTGGCGTTAGAATGAGCTGCTTCCCGTCCGGGATCCCGACTTTCAGTTGAGCCTGGGTGAAGGCGACACGCCCTTCCTTCCGATCCATTGGATCGTTAAAGCCCTTGGAATGTCGGCGCTGTTCATGAAGGACGAAGGACTGAACCCCTCCGGATCCTTCAAGGCCCGCGGCCTCTCCGTGGCCGTGGCCCGGGCGGCCGGGTGGCGCGTGCCGAAGCCTTGCGCCGATCGGCTCATCCTGCGTGCCTTGCGCGATTGCCGGGGCGGTGGGTTGCGTGTGACCGAGGAGGCGATCCGCCGCGCGGAATGTGACTTGGCAGTGCAGGAAGATATCCTGGTCTACCCCGAGGGCGCGGTGGCGCTGGCCGGCCTGCGGGAGCTTGTCGCCCAAAGCGCCGTTGTCCCTGAAGAGCGGATCTTGCTGTTCAAGTTCGGGACGGGAAAGAAGTATCTGCAATGACCGCCAATAGGCCCGCGAAGGAACGAACCCGAGCGTCGCTCGAGCTATTGTATGCGATCAGCCGTGAGCTGGCCGCACAGCTCGACCTGCGTGAGGTTCTCAAGCGAGTCCTGCAGTTGACCATGGCGAATGTCAACGCCCCGAGCGGAAGCATCATCGTTCTGGATGAGCGGGGTGAGGTCAGTGAAGGGGCGCTGGCTTACGGGGGCGAAGTCAACGAGCATACCGCCGAGCAACTGACCGACACCTACGAGCGTGGCCTCGCCGGCTGGGTGGTCGAGCATCGCGAAGCCGTGTTGATTTCGAGCACACGTGACGATCCGCGCTGGTTGCGCCGGCCGGACCAAAAGAGTGACGGCGACTCGCGCTCCGCCATCAGTGTTCCGCTGATCGCCCGCGATCGGGTGGTGGGCGTGCTGACTCTCGTCCACCCACAGGCCAAGCATTTCAATGAAGATGACCTGGCCCTGCTCAAGGCCATTGCCGATCAGGCGGGTGTCGCGGTCGAGACGGCGCGCCTGTTCACCGCCATACATGAGCGGCAACGCTTCACATCGACGCTGCAAGAGATCGCCCGTGCCGTCAGCTCGACCCTTGAACCGGCTCAGGTGTTCGATCAGGTGCTCGAGCAACTCAAGCGGGTCATCGAATACGACAGCGCGAGTATCTTCCTGGTGGATGGGGATCGGATGCGCCTTGTGGCGGCCCGGGGATTCCAAGACGAAGAGGCTTTGATCGGGCTCGCCATCCCTGTCGCTTCCGGTCACATGGGATCAGGCGTGTTGTCGACGGCCAGTCCGGCGCTGGCCGTGGATGCACAAGCGGAGCCGGGCTGGGTGAAACTTGAGGCGCTGCCCGAGTCAGATCTGATACGGGGCTGGATCGGCGTACCGCTCGTCGTCCGCGACCGGGTCGTCGGTTTGCTCAATGTCGACAGCCGGAAAGTCGGTGCGTACGGCCCGAAGGAACTGGACGTGGTCTCCGCCTTCGCCTATCACGCTGCGACCGCCGTGGCCAACGCCCAGCTCTTTGCCGAGAGTCAGCAACGCGTCGAGTCGATGGTGGCACTCGCCGAAGCGGCCGGGGTTGTGACGGCGACCCTCAATCTGGATGAGGTGCTCCAGCGCATTCTCGTGCAAACTACCCGCAGCATGCAGGTCGAGGTCGCCTGCCTGGCGTTGATCGATGAGGCAAGTGGCGGGTTTGAATACCGGGTCGCCTTCGGGGGTGATGCCCGACGGGTGATCAATGCTCGAATGCCCAGCGACCAGGGGATCGCCGCTCATGTGATCGAGAAGGGCGAGCCTCTGGTTGTGGCGAACGCCCAGGCCGAGCCTCAGTGGTTCCGAGAGATCGACGAATTGACCGGGGTAGAGACGGAGTTGCTGGCCTGCGCGCCGATTCGGATTCAGGAGAAGATCATCGGGGTCTTGGAGGCAATGAACCCGATCCAGGGCGAGTTCCTGCCGGCGCAGCTCGATCTGCTGGCTGGTATCGCCGGGCTGGCGGGCACGGCGATCGCCCATGCCCAACTGTTCGCCGAGACGAAGGCCGCCCGGGAACGGTATGCCGGGCTGTTCGAAGCCAGCATCGACCCGATTCTGATCACCGACTTGACGGGGATCATCACGGACACTAACGAGCGCGCCCTGGATTTCGTGGGCTATCCACACGAGAAACTCATCGGCCGGTCGGTGATGACCTTACACGTGCCCGACCCCGAAGGCCTGCCTGAGCCGCTAGATCAACTGGAACCGGACCAAACCCTCTCCTACAACGGCCGGGTCATACATATGGAAGGGCGTCAAGTGCCGGTGGAAGTCCATCTGAAGCGGATCGACATCGAACGCCAGCCCTTCCTGCAATGGATCTTGCGCGACATCACCGAGCGGTTGGAGCTTGACGAGCTTCGAACCGATCTGACCTCGATGATCTTCCATGATCTGCGCTCACCTTTGGGCAATATCATTTCGAGTCTTGAAGTCCTTCAGATGACCCTCCCCAAAGACGACGAGACGCTACAGTCCGTCCTGTCGATCGCCAACCGCTCCAGTCGGCGGCTTTCGCGCTTGATTGATTCGCTTCTGGATCTGGGTCAGCTCGAGGCTGGGCAGGCGGTGCTGAACAAGACCTCCGCCTCCCTCAAAGCCTTGATTGCCGAGGCTGTCGAGGAAGTGCATCCGGTCGCCGAGGCCAAGGGACTGCAGTTGCAATTCCGGCTGGGGAAGCCGGATCTGCCGTACGTCGCGATGGACGTGGACATGGTGCGCCGGATCGTGATTAACCTGCTGGAGAACGCAACCAAGTACACTCGGTCCGGTGGCCGGATTACGATCACGGCCACGACCTTGGATGGTGAAGTCAGCGTCAGTGTGACAGACACGGGGTTGGGGATCGCCCCGCGTGACCAGAAGATCATTTTCAGTAAGTTCGCCAGGTTGCAGCACGATGGTGGGCCGAAGGGACTTGGGTTGGGGCTGGCCTTCTGCCGGCTGGCAGTCGAAGCCCACGGCGGAAGGATTCGGGTCGAAAGTGAAGAGGGGAAGGGTTCCACGTTCACCTTCACTCTGCCGCTATAGCTTTCTTTCGTAAATGGCCAGGTACCCGGCCCGCTCGCCAGATTGCAGCGCAAGATCTATCATCAGGTGAACCTCTCGCGCCACATGCGAGGGGTGTCATTACCCGGATCCGGCTGGAACGCGCTCGAGATCGGATACCCCTAGCCTCAGGAGCCAACATGCGAGAGATTGTCCGTGGGGTGGTCATTGAGGACAAATTCCCCGGGATCGTGGTCGGTGCGATAGCTTCGGAGGCCGGGCTGCTTCTCGTGGATTGCCCAATTCGAGTAGAAGACGGTCGCGAGTGGCTCTCGCGACTGTCCGATTTTGGCCGGCCGCGCTACCTAGTGCTCCTCGACGCCCACCCCGATCGCGTGCTTGGAGCGCGAGCGCTGGATATCCCCTCGCTGGCCCATGACGAGACGCGCCTGACCATGGCCGCCTGGCCGGATACATTCAAGGGTGCAGCCCATCCTATCGGCGCTGAGGCCGACCGCCTTAAGCGGATCACAGGCGTAAGTAAAGCCGTACCGGAAGTGACCTTCTCCGAGGAACTCGAGGTCCATCTGGGTGAACGCGTCGTCGAACTCTGGCATCGGCCGGGACCGACGCCCGGCTCGATCTGGGTCGTGCTTCACGACGTCCGGGTTGCCTTCATCGGTGACGCAGTCAGCGTGAATGAACCGCCGTATCTGGGTGAGGCAGAGATCGATGCCTGGCTGGAGAGCCTTGCCGATTTGCGGGAACTGGCAGGATACAAGCTCGTGTCGTCGCACGATGGATTGATCCGGAACAATGACGTGAACGCGATGGGTCGATTCCTGCGGAAAGTACCCGTGCGATTGGCGCGGATGGCCGATCGGAGTCAGCCGCTCGAGGCGGCTGCCGTATTGGCGCCCAAGCTCATGCAAGGGATGAAAGTCGCGGCGGCTCGCCGCGAACAAGCGCTCCTCAGATTAGAAACCGGCCTGGCCCGGTTGTATCGACGCACGTATGGCCTGGACGCCTGACGACGATCCAATTGGTGTTCAATCGAAGCCACCCAGGGAGTTCTGTCCCGGGTGTTCATCGAGACGCCGGCCGACCCGGGACGCCGGTTCGTGCATTCCACTTGCGAGGAAGGATGCCGCACCACGAAGGTCTCGCAGAAGAGCTGGCCGAGTTTGAAGCCGAAGCCCGCGGCCGGCTGAATATCAACCTGACACGGCGGCAGCTCCAAGCCTTCGAGGCCTACGAAAGTCTGCTCATCGAGTGGAACTCGCGTTTCAATTTGACGGCCATCACCAATCCCAAAGATATCGCGATCAAGCACTTCCTGGACTCTCTCACGTGCATTCTGGCGATGGGCTCGCCTACCACCGGCCGGATGATCGACGTGGGCTCCGGGGCGGGTTTCCCCGGTCTTCCGATCAAGATCGCCTGTCCGCAGATCCGGCTGACCCTGGTCGAGTCGACCGGCAAGAAGATCGACTTCTGCCGAATGGTGGTCGAGTACCTGGGTCTCAAGGAAGTCGAGGTCATCCACGCGCGGGGGGAGGAAGTGGGCCACTGGGAAGCGCATCGCGAGGCTTACGACTGGGCCGTAGCGCGGGCCGTTGCGACCTTGCCGGTCCTGGTCGAGTATCTCTTTCCCTTCATCCGCGTCGGCGGCGTGGCGATCGCCCAGAAGGGCGAGACCGGGCCGGCCGAGGCCCACGCGGCTGAGGCGGCGCTGCATATCTTGGGGGGGCGGATCCGCCAATTGATCCCGGTGCAATTGCCGCGCGTGGCTGAGACCCGCTACCTTCTGGTGATGAGCAAAGAGGCGGCTACCCCTGAAGACTATCCGCGGCGACCGGGTATCCCTTCGAAGAAACCGTTAGGCTCGGCCAATTAGCGTGTCGCCATCGGGCGGACCGTGCCGGCCTGGATCTGCCAGATCGTCGGAGACCGGTCGGAAGAATTCGGGAACATCTCCAGGTCGGCTGCCGTCATGACGGCTTGATGGGCTGTCGCCACTCTGGCCATCAAGTCTTGCCTGCGTTCGACATCGAGCTCAGCCAGTACTTCGTCCAGAAGCAAGACAGGCTGCTCCCCCGTTCGCTGTCTTAGCCAATCGACTTCGGCTAGCTTGAGGGCCAACATCGCCGTCCGGTTCTGCCCGCGCGAGCCGTACTGTCGCAGGTCGAGACCGTTGGCCAGGAAGGTGAAATCGTCGCGGTGTGGTCCCAGGATTGTGAGCCCACGGGCGATCTCCTCGGCGCGGGCGTCGAGCAGCGCCTGGTACAGGTCGTTGCGAATCGCTTCCCGACTGATGCCGGCCCAATCGATCGGCC
>MGOM01000114.1:53917-54664 GCA_001797105.1 Chloroflexi bacterium RBG_19FT_COMBO_62_14 | reverse complement strand
CTGGCCGTCGGCGCGATCCGCCGGCCTGCAAGCGGGCTGATATTGAAGACGCAGGCTTTCTTTCCCGCGCGAGAGTTCGAGGTGGATCGGACCTGCCAGGCCTTCGAGCTCACGCATCGCCACGGCCCGCGCCCGGATCGTGGTCGCCGCCAGGCTGACCAACTGCTCATCCCAGAAGCTTAACTGCCCGTTGTCCGCGCCGTGGTCCTGCAGCTGTTTGAGCAGCGCGTTACGCTGTGCGAGGACCTTGGTGTAGTCGGCGAGCGTGCCGGAGTAGACTGGATCGGCCTGCGTGAGAGCGCCGTCGAGGAAGCGCCTGCGTTCGCCCGGCGATCCTTCAATGACGCGCATGTCCTGCGGCAGAAACATGACGGCGTTGAACACTCCGGGGAGATCACCCACCCGGCGTTTGACCCCGTTGAGGAGCACTTCCTTCCTCAGCCTGGGTTCGCCCCCGGGTTCGGGTGGCTCGAGAATGAGGCGAATCTCGATGCGCTGCAGGCGATCGCGGCGGTGCAGCTCGGCGACGACCCTGGCGACGCTCGGGCTTTCACGCAGCGCCAGGAAGTTGATCAGCTCGCGCTCGCTCCTGGCGTGAGGCGATCCGGCCCCGGCCAGGAAGTAGATCGCCTCGAGCAAGCTGGTCTTTCCCTGGGCGTTGGCCCCGACAAGGATCGTCAATCCGTGGAGAAAGTCGGACTCCAATCGGACGAAGTTGCGGAAGTTGGTCAGAGAGAGATGGGTCAG
>MGOM01000114.1:53530-53874 GCA_001797105.1 Chloroflexi bacterium RBG_19FT_COMBO_62_14 | reverse complement strand
TGGCCCGCGTCCGGACGCGCACGCAGCGCCACTCTTCGCAGGTTGGTGCTCCCGTCTGCGGATGAATCCGAAGAAGATCCGATTTCCAACCTCACCCCCTACCCCCCGGTAAGATCGTCCGGGGCGAACGGCCCTCTCCGCCGGGCTGCTCGAGTCTCACGTGATGGTGCCTGGCGGAGAGGGGGATAGATTCACGGAGGAAGGGGAGCGGCGGAGCCGCTCCCCTTCCTCCAATGAACCTCCTCCTCGCCCCGCATCCTTCGACTGCGGTCGGCCATCATGCCGAGCGGAGTTTAGCCGGAGCGAAGTCGAGGGCCTTAGGGTGATTGGCCCACCTCTCTCTG
>MGOM01000114.1:38732-53425 GCA_001797105.1 Chloroflexi bacterium RBG_19FT_COMBO_62_14 | reverse complement strand
GGGTGTCTTTCTGGAGAGTCATGGAGGAGGCGTTGCCGGATAGCCCCGCGACAAGCCAGCCGAATATCCGCCTGGGCCTGATCTTGAAAGAACCGCTCTGGCAGGCAGCCGTGTGCGCACTGGTCGCATTTGCTGTCTACCTGCGGACGCTTGCGCCGACGGTGATGTGGTACGACATGGGCGAATTCGCCACAGCCGCGTATGTTCTGGGGATCGCCCACAATACAGGCTATCCGCTCTACATCTTGCTCGGAAAACTGTTCACATTCTTGCCGGTGGGCGATATCGCCTACCGGGTGAATCTCATGTCGGCGTTCTTCGCCGCCGTTACCGTCCTGCTGATGTACCTGATGGTCTATCGCCTTACTCAACGGCGGGGCCCGGCGCTGCTGTCGGCTCTGACGCTTGCCTTCACGTCTACCTTGTGGTCTAACGCCACCTGGGCCGAATCCTACGACCTCAATGCATTCCTGACGCTCCTTATCATCGACCTCATGCTCCTGTGGAGGAGCTCCGGAAGAGGGTGGCTACTCGACGCAGCCTCATTGACACTGGGGTTGAGCCTCGGCAATCACCGGCTGATCCTGGTCACCGTTCCGGCGATGGCGTATCTCGCTTGGGACAGGCTTCGAAGAGGTGGGGTGAACCGGTCCAGACGGCGATGGCTTGCGACGGGACTTTTCTTTGTCTTGGGGTTCGCAGTGAACCTCTACCTCCCGCTGCGGGCGGCACAGCATCCCGCCTTGAATTGGGGGGATCCGTCGGACCTCGGGCGCTTCCTGACGATGATAACGACGGGCTACGGTCGGGGATTCTTGAATCCGTTCGAGTCGACCGGGAGGCTGAGCTTCTGGGCCGCCCTGTTGATCCTGTTTCCAGCGCACGAGTTCACGATCGCCGGCCTTTTCCTCGCGGCAGCGGGATCTATTGTGCTTCTGAGACGGGACCGGGGGCTCTTCGTGGCGACTTTACTTGTATGCCTGGCCTCGGCCTCGCTGATCGCCGTTTACGGGATCCACAACATCTTTAACTACTTCCAACCGATCTATCTCATGCTGGCGATCTGGTTAGGTTTCGGGGCCGATCTGATTGTGAGATTGGCGGGGGCGGCGCAGGCCCGAATCAGAGAAGGCCGTCTTGGTTTCCTTACTCCCGATCGGTTCTCACTGCTTGCGACAATCCTCCTACTGGGCATCCCCATCTCTCTCCTACGCGGTAACTTCGCGCAGTTGGACAGGAGCGAACGCAGGGAGGCGGCCGATTTTGCGGAGTATGTCCTTGGCAGGTATGGTTCAGGGACGGAGATCCTGGCCGACTTCTGGAGCTGGACCCCGGTCGAGTACGCGACGGTTGTAGCCGGGAAATCCAGCGGTGTGCGCGTCTCTTCTGCCTTGTCGGTCCCGGAGTTGGACAAAGACGTCCTGATCGATGGTTTCCTCGAGGCTGGGCGGGACGTTTACCTCTCGGTCAGCTCGGAGGACAGCCCGCACCTTGAAACCGGTTCACACCGCCTTCAGCTCGTCGCCCCGTATGTGATCCAGTTCTACCCGACACATGCCGTGCCCCTGCCGGCGTTCAAGGACATGCTCGTGCCCAAGGGTGGGATTTACCGAGTTGTTAGCGAGATCCCCGATCTGACCGTCGATCAAGTCCCATCGAGCGATCAACGATCGGCCGATTTCGGAGGTACCGTTCTCTTGCGTGGCTTTCACCTCAACCGAACGCGCGTTGCCCGGGGTGAGGCCTTCCAGGCGACGTACTACTGGAGCCTTGCGCAATCGACCGACACCGATTACTGGGTGGACGTGCTCTTCACCGATGCTGCGGGGAACGTCGCCACGCAAAACGGGATCCCCCTCTGGCTCCACAGCCATTGGCTCGGGGGAGGCGTTTCGCCAACCTCCGAATGGACCCCCGGGAGCCTCGTGCGGGAAGTCTACGACGGGCTGGTGCCGCGGCTGGTCGCGCCCGGGAGCTACATCATTCGGGCTTTCGTGTACACGGACCCCTCCCGGTCTACGCCCCTTCCGCTGGAGGACTCTTCGTTTCCCGGGGTGGGAGCGATTCTGGGAGTCGTAGTGGTGCGATAGGCATCGCGCCGACTTCGGTTTGTGCCGATTCACCCCACAGTCCACCGGGAAGTAATCCATGCCGAAAAGGGAGAACAAGAGCCTGGGCTGGTGTCCTGGCTGCAGTCGTTTGTCCTGCGCCGAGGACGGCGCAGGGAGCTGGACGCGGAGCTTTAGAAGCTCGGGCCGTCGTCCTCGCCGTCCCCTGATCATCCTACGCCGCCTGTCACCTGGCCCCGTTGTCCTTGGCTCGGTGAAGGGAGGCCTGGCAGGCTGGGTGGACTGGCAAGGCGGCGCGGCTTAGAGCGCGGGTCCAGCAAAGACGCTGACGATGGATGATGCGGGGGTCCGACCGATTCACCTATGACGGGGACGCATTGTCGTCAAGGGACTCACACGGACAACGTTGAAAGCATACCTCTCAAAGGCAACTGCCCCTACGCCGAGGGGCATTCGCCTGTGAGTGCTGATGGAGGGAGGCTCGCTTGAGGAAACCGACTTCGACCTCAAGCGGCCGTGTTACTGTTGAGCGACGTCCCCGGCGGCGTCCCAGGTATAGCTGTATTGCGACGGGAGCGATCGTATGTACGCGGCGAAGTCCGCGCCTGTGGTGACGGGGCCGGACGCCGTCTGCGCCGTCACGGTCGTCGTGCCGGGGTAGTTGACGGCCAGGTAGATGTCGACAGCGGTCTGGACCTGGTCGAGTTCGGCGGCCTTGGTGTTGGTGGTGGCATTGGTCGTAAGGCCATTCAACGCCAGGGTGACGATGCCGAAGAGCACACCCATGATGGCGATGGTGACCAACAGCTCCACCAGTGTGAAGCCTTGCTCCTTGTGAAGAATCCTCCGAATCATTTTCGTTCTCTCCTTTGTTTGTCCGATCGTCTCTCTGTGTTGCGGTTCAGGTAAGATGCGCGTTCTTCAAAGCGACCTTGCCAACATCGCAATTCAAACAATCAATATGCCATCCCTCCCTGAATTCTGCCCCTTCCGACCCGTCATCGGCAGTATGCCACGATTTGACCGGGATGCGCCTTACATCCCACTTACAGCCGCAGTCGCAGAGCCTCCGCTAGATCTAGCCGTATGAACCTCCTCCACCCCGCAGTTGGCGGTCTCAAGCCCGCTCGAGCAACAAACGAAGTGCATTCTGATCCCGGGCGGCGATCAATGCCTGCTCGTGACTGATCACCTGGCGCAGGTACAGATCCTTGAGTGCTTGTTCCATTGTCTGCATCCCCTCCTGGCCTCCGGTCTGGATCACATTTGAAATCTGATGCGTTTTGCCTTCGCGGATCAAGTTGCGAACGGCGGCGTTGGCGACCAACACTTCCACTGCCGGGGCGCGGCCCTGGCCGTCCATTCGGGCCAACAAGGATTGGGAGAGGATCCCCAAGAGTATCAGGGAGAGCTGCATGCGGATCTGGCTCTGCTGATGGGGCGGGAACGCATCAATCACTCGGTCGATAGACATGGCGGCGCTGTTGGTGTGAAGTGTGGAGAAGACCAGGTGCCCGGTTTCGGCCGCCGTCAGGCATCCGGCCATGGTCTCCGGGTCGCGCATCTCGCCCACCAGGATGACTTCGACATCCTGTCGTAGGGCCGAGCGCAATGCGGCGGCGAAGGAATGCGTGTCGCGGCCGAGCTCGCGCTGTGTGATCACGCAACTCTTGTCAGTGTAGACGAACTCAATCGGATCCTCGATGGTGACGATCCGTCGGGTCGCATGCTGATTGAGATGCTCGATCATCGCTGCCAGGGTCGTGGATTTTCCACTGCCGGTAGGACCGGTGACCAGAACCAGCCCGCGGCTGGAGAGGGCCAGCGTCTTGCAGATGGCCGGGAGCTCGAGCGCGTCGATCGACGGCACCGTCTGGTCGACGCGGCGAAGCGCCAGACTAATCGTGCCGCGCTGGATGCTGGCGTTAACGCGGAACCGGCCCAGCTCTTGAGTGGTATAGGAGAAATCCAATTCCCGATCGGCGACGAAGCGCCGGCGCAGCTCATCGGTCGTGATTTGCTCGAAGGCCTGGCGGGTGTCGTCGGCCGTCAGGGGTTGGGCGTCGTTGAGGGGTGTCAGAACGCCGTCGATGCGAAGCACCGGTGGACCGGGTGCCCGCAGATGGAGGTCGGATGCCTGGCGCTTGACGGCTAATTCCAGCAGTCCACGGATGTCCATTTCAGCCTCGGCTCGCCCACCAACGCAGGAGCGGGTCGCCGTAGAGCAGAGTTGTCAGCGCGCCCAGCGCCAGGAATGGGCCGAATGCGATCGGATCACGCCGCCCGATGATGCGCGCCAGCCAAAGTAGACCTGAGATCAAGCCGCCCAGGACGAATGAAAAATAGAGCGCCAGGAGGATGCCGGGCAGGCCAACCGCCAGCCCGATGAATGCCCCGAGCTTGATATCGCCCATCCCCATCCCGCCGGGGTAGACCAGGGCGATCAGCAGCAAGACACCGAGCCCTATGGCGCCGCCGGCGAGAGTCTGTAGCAGACTTCGGTCGGGCATGAAAGGTGCGACGGCCAGGGCGACGACAATCGCCGGATAGGTCAGCTTATTGAGAATCCGGCGATGCTCGAGGTCGATAACCAGGGTCACGATTAGATAGGCGGCGTAGACGCACACCAACACGCCCTGGAGGGAAGCCCCGAAGCGGAGGTGGATCAGCCCGAACAACGCGCCCGTGGCGAGCTCGACCAACAACACGCGGCGCGGAATGGGCTCATGGCATGTTCGGCAGCGCCCACGCAAGGCCACGTAGCTGATCACGGGGATCATATCCACGGCCGCCAGGCGGCGGCCGCACGCATCGCAAGACGATCGGGGAGTGACGATAGAGGCACCCCGAGGCAGGCGATCGATGCAGAGGTTGAGGAAACT
Source organism: Chloroflexi bacterium RBG_19FT_COMBO_62_14 (assembly GCA_001797105.1). Classification (GTDB taxonomy): domain Bacteria; phylum Chloroflexota; class Anaerolineae; order Anaerolineales; family E44-bin32. The sequence continues at coordinate 48,474 of MGOM01000114.1, read as the reverse complement.
GCCGACGGCCGCGCCGACGGTGGCGAATGCCAAGGTGAGCATTCCCGCCTACACTTTCTTGAGCGCCAGCCCGAGGCTGACGCAGTACGAAGCCAATGGGAAACCCTCCGGCAGACGGAGCGGTGGCTGAGGTAGTTCCACTTTTCGCCCCGCCCGCTCTGCGAGCATCCCCCTCATCTCAGCCGATTCGAACACGGAGCCCGACACAAAGATCGGAATGTCCATTTTGAGTGGCTGGTCCCGATGACTGTCGTTGAAGAACTGGATCGTTCGGCTCAGTTCCAGAGTCAGCCGTTCGAGTTTGGCGCGGGGCTCCTCGGCTTCGTCGGCCTGGGCCACGCTGCGGATGATCTCGGGAATGCCACGCGTGACGATCACGACCCCGAAACTGAGCTCCTCCAGGTCGACGATGATGGCCTCTTGCTGATTGACTGCCCGCACCATCGCCAGCGGCCGCAAGTCCACAGCTCGGGGTTTGATATGAGCAGACTTCATGGCTTCCATCTGACGATCGATCAACAGCCGAGGCAGGACCAGGGCGAAGATCCTCATGTTCCCGTTTTCGCGACCGATGACCTGCCAGGATAGGTAGGTCTCGTTGTTGGTCAGAGGCATCTCCTGCCGAATCTTGCGTTCTACCGCCTCGTCCAAGACCGATGGCTTCACCATCGGCATCGTTAACATGCGCGACACCGAGCGGTAGCCCGTCATGCTTGAGACCACTCGCCGACTGGAGGCCTTCTGCGAGGCCAGCATCCTGGCCAATCCCTGGCCGACGCGCTCCGGAGCCTGGATCAGCCCTTGATCCATGAGTTCGGCCGGCAGGGAGACAGAAGTCCAGCGTAGGACTTTTCGTCTTGTCGTCACGAGAAGCCGGATGTTTCGGCCTTCGAAGTCGAGGGTCACGGTCTTCTTGCTCAACAAATGAGGCCTCCTTCAACCAGGCAAATTCCCACTTTGTCGTGGCTCTTCATGGTCCCTGGTTTGCCGCCTGTGGTGTCAGGTCGGCGATGTCGACATCGAAATTGCACGATTGATCGCTGGCGTCGATCAGGATGTTGTCTGCGGCGAGGGTCTTCAGCCCTTCGTCTTCAAGTCGAGAGATGAGCGTCAGACAGCGCTGCAGGCTGCCCTCAGCCTGGAGGCTGTAGCGCGTTGTCGTCAGGCGGCCCATGGCCGTATCCTCTGTCGTAATCCCAACCACTTCCACGCTCACGATCTTGACGTTGCTCAGGTCCGCCAGTGCAAAGCTGCGGCGATAAAGGTCAAACGGGGCTCCAGTCTTGGGGAACGCGCGCCTCAGGGAAGCCACCCGAGCTTCGGCCGAAGCGATGTCCGTGCGCAGGCTGGCAAAGCCTTCTTCTTTCGCTCGCTGGAGTTCGACCAGGGCGGCCTTCAGCGGAGCTGTCTGAACTGCGAGCTCACCCGCGGCACGCGTCGACCGATATGCGCGGGCGAGTAGTGCGAGGTTTGCCCCGGCCAAGAGCGTAGCGATAGCCAGAGCAACCGTGGATGGGTTCTTACGTATGAACGCCCAGATCGCTTTCAGCATGCGAGGGTCTCCCTCAGATCGGCTTCCGCCATCACATTGGCGCACGCCTGGCGGGGTCTCGCCCAGGCCGATTTCTGAAGAACTGAGGAGCATTCGGGCCGACTCATGGCGAAGCCGGCTCCTTAAGCATGATCTTGATCCTGAATACGTAGCTCGACTCAGACACGGGTCCGGTCGTAGCTGTGTCACCCGGTTGAGCGGGGCTAAGCCGTTGGAGCGACTCGACGCTAACGGTCTCGAAAAGGCCGGTCGCCATCAGGCGGTCTGCATATTCGAGTGGAAGCACGTATGCGTCGACCTCGCCCTCCAATAAGACCTCCGTGACGGACTGACTGATGGATGTCAGCCTGATCTCTCCAGCCTGAAGTCCAACCACGCCCCTGAGCATCGGCCCCCAGGCCACCCGCTGGATTGAGACGCTCTGATAGTCCGCCTCGATCTGCGAAGCCTGAGCTGTCAACTGCTCATAGGTGGTCAGCAAGGCCTGGCGTTCTTCAGACACATCCCGGAACTCGGCTATCCCAGCCTGTGTCTGCTGGAGCTCGTTCTCCAGGGACGGCAGGCTGGCGGAGGCCTCGCCAAGGATTCGCACACTCGGGATGAGCATCACTGCGAAACCTGCAACGAGCATCCAGGGTCGCAGGCGGCGAAGGCTAAGCCTGCGCGGGCGATAGCGCTCGGGCAGTAGATTGAGGTCGAGCGTCTGTATCTTCGGCGCGTTCACTGCAACTCGTCTTGCCATATCGTGACCCGGCTCCTCTTCTGTGCTACCGGCTTTCCAGTGATCGCAACCCACTTCGGCACCGTGTCACACATGCTCGAGCAGGCTGTTGGGGTTGATCTGTGAGACAGCCCGATTTGGATGGCTGATCAATTCGTCTCTCACAAAGCACCTGCCCGGCCACTACTGGACGTCCCATGTCATCACGGTAACTATCGTTCCGTTAATCTCGATCCTCGTGGCTATACTCATGCCGGCGGCCTGGCTGGTGATGTCGAAGCGCGGCGGGGTGATCTCAAAGCGCCAGAAGTTTGGCTGCGAGTTGCCGCGGAAGGCGTAGATGAAGTTGCTGCCGGTATAGGTCATCGCGCCGCCGGCCCCCACCGTCGCCGGTGCCACCGCCGCCGGAATCCAAATGTCCTCGGCAATGCGGTAATGCCACACCGTCGTACTGTTGTTCCCCCGGAAGGCAAAGATATCGCCGCCGGGTTGGAATGTCAGTGAGCCGTCGGCGGCCACCGTGGCTGGGGTGCTGGCCAGGGTGCTCCAGCTGTTGCCGGAGATGCTGTAGCGGTAGAAGTTGGTCGTCGTGCTGCCGCGCAAGGCATAGATGTAGTCGCCGCCTGTGAATTCAAGCGCGCCGCCCGCGCCCACGGCCGCCGGCGTCAGTGTCATGCTCGACCAGCTGTTGCCGGAGATGCTGTAGCGGTAGAATTGCCGCTGGTTGGCCCCGCGCAAGGCGAAAATGTAATCCCCCCCGACAAAGGCCAGTGCCCCGCCGGCACCGATGGCGGCCGGTGTCAGCGTCATCGCTGTCCAGTTGTTGCCGGAGATGCTGTATCGATAGAACTGGCGGTTGCTGCCGCCCCGCAAGGCGAAGATGTAGTCGCCGCCCACGTAGGCCAGCGCACCGCCGGTCCCGATGTTTGCAGGTGTGTTGGCCCGGCTGATCCAACTGTTCCCCGAGATGCTGTACCGCCGGAACTGGTTGCTGCCGCCGCGCAGTGCGTAGATGTAGTCGCCGTAGTCATAGGTGAGCGCGCCGCCGGCGGCGACGTTGGTCGGGTGGTCCGTCATGGCAGTCCAGATCCCGATCGGGATGGCCTGGGCGGACATGGTCGGCGATAGCCCATTCACCGTGATGGCCGGGCCGGGCGTGTAGGGAGTGCCGGGGGCGAGATCGACCTGCAGCCGGTAGGCGGCATCGTAGAGCAGGTGCCAAATGCTGTACTCCACCCCGGCATTGGCGGCATACTCCTTTCGCGCAGCCCCGTGGGCATCGCGGCTGGCCAGTAAGCTCGTGCTGACATAGGCCAGGAAAGGCGCGACCAGGAGCCCGCCTATGGCCAAGGCCCATAGGGTTGCCGGGAGAGTACCGCCTGCCTCGGAAGCCAGCTCCAAAGTTCGGATGCCGCGAGCGGGGTGTGTGCCTCGCTTTTCGAGGCAGGGGGCGCTTCTTGTGGGCGCTTTGAAGGTCTGGAGCGGGTTGTCTCTCATACCTCGTCTCATATCAGCGAACACGCATGGCCAGGTTCAACGTGACATCCTCCGACACAGTCCCATCCGGACTCGAGGCGGTGACGGATACGGTCAACAGACTGCCGTTGACTGCGAAAGACACGTCCCCCTGGGACTCGATACCACGCGCAACGATAGTGGTGGACTGGACGACATCATTCAGGAGTTCTTCGCGAACGAGCGCCTTTTCCGCCGCGTCATAGACGTACCGGAACTTGACCGTCGGATCCCCACTCAGAAACGTCCCATAGGTCGTGCCTGAACCTGCGGTGAAGGACTGAGCTTCGGCCGCATCGCGCCCGAGCCAGAGAGAGGAGTCGCGGAGGCCGTTCTGTACCGTCAAGTGGTTGCGCCCTTGGCCTGTGACCACGAAGAATTGATAGACCGCTGTGCCGAGCAGGCCGGCAACCGAAGCGGCGATGACCGTCGCCACCAGGATCTCCGGCAGGGATACGCCTTGCTCGGAATGTGCGAGACGGGCCAGCCACGCGCGGGTCGGGCTGCGTCGGTTGCCCCGCCCGAGGGGGGGATCGCCGGGGAAGATGATCAACGGTCCACCTTGTAGCTTGCGATCTGCAGGACAGTGGCGGCGCCGCCGCTGACCGTCACGGTGATCCTCTGCAAGCCGTCATTGCGCACATTCGACGTGAACGGCCCACTGGGCGCCGTCCAATACTCGACCCCCGTGCCAACGCTGTATCCCGATTGGGGAGCCACCGTCGGGTAGGGCGCGGCCGTCGGATCCGGCCGGTAGGAGGCGTCCATGACCAGTTCCATCTGTGAGCGGCCCAAGGCCGCGCCGCTCACCCGGTCCTGGTTGGCCTTCACGCCGAGCGTTCCGGTATACAGTGTGGCCAGGATGATGCCGAAGGCGAAGGCCAGGATTCCCAGGGAGACCAACTCCTCCGGCAAGGAGAAACCCTCCTGGCCCTCCTGGACCTTCGCCACGGTAGACCACCGGCGGACAGCGCCCCACCAAGCGCCGATGGCCTCGACCATCCCTCCCTCCCTTGCCCCCATTTCTCGCAGGGATGGATCCCTCCCAAAGTGAGACTTCACTTGATCGCTCCCAGCAGGTCATACATCGGTAAGATGACCGACACCGCGACAAAACCGACGATGAGGCCGACAACGATCGTCATCGCCGGTTCGAGCATGGCCGTCATCTGTTTAAGGGCGCGATCGACTTCCTCGTCGTAGAAATCGGCCACGGTCGCCAGATGCGAATCGAGCGTGCCGGTCTCTTCGCCCACGCGCACCATAAAGGAAAGCATCTTGGGGAAATGGCCGGAGCGGGCGATCGGCTCCGACAGCCCTCGCCCTAGCAGTGTCTCCTGGCGGACGTTCTCCAGCGCCTCGCACACGATGACATTCCCGAGGGTCTCCTCGGTCATCCCGATCACCTCGGGCAGCGGCAGACCAGCCTGGAGCAAGGTGGACATGGTGCGGGAGAGCCTGGCCACCATGCCTTGAGCGTTGACCTTTCCGAGGAGAGGCAACTTGAGCAAGATCCAATCGAGCAGCCTGCGACCGGAGGGCCGCCTGACGTACAGCGCCGACAGCAGGACCAGGGCGGCGAACCCGGCGAAGACGAAGACGCCGTACTCCGCCGAAAACTTGGTCAGGGCCAGCAGAAGTCGCGTCGGGAGCGGCAACGCCGCGCCGAATTCCTCGAAGAGACCGATCATCGGCGGCAGGGTGAAATTGATCAGGATCAGGACCACGGCGATGGCCAGGGCCAACACGAAGGCGGGATAAGCCATCGCGCCACGGACCCGGCTCAGGGTTACCTGTGATTTCTCGATGTAGACGGCGAGTTGGCGCAGGACCAGGCCGAGATTGCCGCTCCTTTCGCCGACGCTGATCATGCGGCAGTAGAGGGAAGGAAAGACCAAAGGATGCTTGGCCATCGCCTCGTTGAGAGATACTCCCATGTTGATGTCTTCTTCGATCTCGCCGATCACGCGGCCGAACTCCCGGTTGGAGACCTGACCGGCGAGGAGGCGCAAGGCAGAAGGCAGGGCGACGCCCGATTCGGACAGGGTCGCCAGTTGTCGTGAGAACAGGATCACGTCCTGGGGGCGCGGGCCGAGCACCGTCGGGAACATGGCGGCCAGGTTTAAGCGCGTGTGGGCTCGCGCCAGGCTGGCGACCGTGAGCTTGCGCTCCCACAGGATCCGCTCGGCGGCCTGCTCACTCTCGACGTCGAGGGTCCCCTGGGTTTCTTGACCCTCGGCGGTGTACGCCAGATACCGGTAGGGCATGCGCGTTCGCCTCCGTCCCGCCTTCAGTCGAGGCTGTAGACGTTACGCATCACCTCTTTAGGTGTGGTGATGCCGTGTTTCACCAGGAGCATGCCGTTGCGGCGCATCGGGATCATCCCTTGCCGGACGGCCTCAGTCTTCAACTCAGAGGCGCTGGCGGGGGCCAACAAGAGCTCCTGTAAGGACACTCCCATCACGAGTACTTCGAAGACACCGATCCGGCCGAGGTAGCCCGACTGGCGACAGAAGTTGCAGCCCTGTCCGGTCGAGTAATGTGTCAGCTCCTCATTCATATCGGCCCGGTAGGCGGCCTGTTCTTCCGGCGTCGGAGTGGCGAGCGTCTTGCAGTGTGGACAGATCCGGCGGACGAGGCGCTGGGCAACGACCCCCAACACCGCCGAAGCCTCCAAATAACGCTCGATCCCCAGGTTGGCCAATCGGAACAACGCCCCGGGGGCATCGTTGGCGTGAACCGATGACAGCACCAAGTGGCCTGTCAGGGCAGCCTGAGTCGCGACATCGGCTGTCTCATGGTCACGGATCTCGCCGACCATGATCACGTCCGGGTCGAGGCGCATGATCGCTCGCAGCCCGGAAGCGAACGTGATCCCTGCAGCTCGATTGACTTTGATCTGATTGATTAGATGGAAGTCGGTTTCCACCGGATCTTCGATGGTCATGATGTTGAGGTGCTGCCGTTCGATCTGGTTGAGTGCGGCGTACAGGGTTGTGGTCTTGCCGGAACCCGTCGGCCCCGCTACCAGGATCATGCCGAAGGGCGCCTGAAGCATTTTGCGGAGCGACTTGAGCGACTCGGGTGGAAGGCCGAGCGCTGTCAGGTCGAGGGTTTCCTGGGAGCGGCCGAGCAGGCGCAGGACGGCCATCTCACCCCAGGTGGTATCGCTGGTCGCCACCCGGAAGAAAATCTCGGTCTCTCCGAACATCACCGAGAACTGACCATCTTGATGGCGGCGTGTCTCGGCGATGTTCATTTCCGCCAGGACTTTGATGCGCGATAGAAGCGGCTGTTGTATCCCATGCGGCAAGGAGAGTGTCTGCTGGAGCAGGCCATCCACCCGATAGCGGACGACGACCGAATCCTGGGTGGGCGTGATGTGAATATCCGAGGCGCGGTCGTGCACGGCCTGTTCGAGCATCATATCGACGGCACGCACGACGGGGTCCTCGGCTGTGACCTCGACCTGGCGCGGACCCTCGCGCTCGGCGGCGTGCTCGAAAGACGGCGCGAGCTGTGTCAACTGGCGCTGGATCTCGCCACTCGCCTTGTAGTTAAGGTTGATGGCCGTGTCGATGTCGTCGCGGATCCCGACCATGGGCATGATGCGCATGCCCGAGCGCGCCGTGAGCTCCTCGATCACCTGGAAGTCGGTTGGATCGGCCATCACCACCGCCAGGGCGCCGTCGATGGTGTCCAGTCCGACCAGATGGTGTTTGCGGGCGATCTCTTCCGGTACGTGGCGAAGGACATTCGGCTGGACGGCGTGGCGCTTCAAGTCGATCAAGGGCAGGTTGAGGTAAAGGCTGAGAGCCATGGCCAGGCTCTCTGAGTTGACCCAGCCACTCTCGACCAGAATGCTCCCCAGCGAACCCTTGCCCTGCTGCTGGAGCTGGTGCGCCTGCTGGAGCTGTTCCTCAGAGATCAGATTGGCATCAACCAGGACCTGGCTCAGCGGGACGTTGGCCGTCTGGGTTGGTGACGGGGCTTCAGAAGCAGTCATGATTGCTCCGTTACTTCTCGTGCCCTTCCTCAAGAAGGGTCTCGATCGTCGACATGAGTTGGGACATGGCCAGTGGCTTGGCCAGGTAGGCGTCGGCCCCGATGCGCAGGGCGGTTGCCCGGTCCTCATCACGGGCCTTGGCCGAGACCATCACAATAGGCAAGGACGCAGTCTCCGGTGCCGATCGCAGACGGTGGCAGACTTCGAATCCGTCCATGCCGGGGAGCAACACGTCCAGGATGACCAGGTCGATCTGGTGGGACTTGGCCTTCTCCAGAGCGTCGAGCCCGTTGACCGCGATAATCCCCTCGAAACCCTCCTTCTCGACGGAGTATTCGACAAGCAAAGCGGCATGCGGATTGTCGTCGACGATCAACAACTTGCCCCGCTTGGGCAGTTTGGGTTTGAGGGGAAGGCTGATGCTGAAGGATCTGGCCTTGTCGGCAGGACCTTGGGCCACCAGCGTGCCTTCATGCTGCCGGATAATTTGATCGGCGACATAGAAGGCCAGCCCCGTGGCACCGACATCGTCAGTCGCCTCAGCCGAGCCCCCTTGCCCGGAGGCATGACTCTCGCCCGTGTTGAAGCCGGCGAAGCGCAGTTTGAGGTTGGCGCCGTCGGAGGTACCGTTGACCACCAGCTCGCCCTCGCGCTCGGTCCTGCGGATGACCAGGTCGAGCACTCCGGTCAGCGCCTGCCGAAGAAGCGCCTCATCCCCCTGGATCGAGGGCAGTTCCTCGGGAGGCATCGAGCCCAGCCGCAGCCCCTTGGCGGTTGCGATATCGCTGAAGTTGTTCACGATCGATCTGAGAACGGTTTCCATCGGAACCGGAGCGGGCTTCAAACGCAGTTTCCCGGTGCCCGCCGAGGCGGCAGTTTGCAGATCTTTGACACGGTTGGAGAGATATTGGGTTTCGCGGTAGGCGATCCCGAGGAACTGCTTGGCCTGGCGAGCATCGGGAACCTTCCCTTCCAACAAGAGTTCGAGGAAGCCCTGGATCGTCTGGAGCGAGTCGCGGAATTCCTCCGAGGCGGTAACGAGCATTTTCGATTCACCGGGCGAAACTTCACCCGGACCACTCGCAATTGCGACTGGGTGCGGTTTGCCGGGATGACCGCTTCGGGGTTCGGTCGACTTATCGAGGGCGCGGCGAGCGGCCAGGCCTCTCTTGAGCTCCTGGCTGATCGTCTTGAAATCGGGCTCATCCGGCTTTGGTTTTTGGGGTGTGTCGCTCATCTGGCAACCGTTCTCCGTCTCTCGTGCGCCGCGAACTCAGGCGCTGCTTGACTTGCGACTGTCGAGTCCCCGTCGTTGGATTGCCGCCTAGGCCCACGGCGGGTCGTCTCAAGGTACTCGTCCAGCATGGCCTTGTCGTAGCGACGGTGACCGCCGGGAGTGCGGAACGGGATCAGCAGCCCTTGCTTTTCCATGCGGTTGAGGGTGCTCAGGCTGATGTTGAGGTAATCGACGGTCTCGCGCGCGGTGAGGAGGTAACTCCGTGGTTTCCTCACCTGGCCTACCGTCTCTTTCATGACTTCCTGCATTGTCACATCCTCATGTCGAGCCGTTCAAGAGAATGAAGTGTGAAACGTGAAACGTAAGACGTGAAACGTGAAGCGTAAAACGTAAAACGCAAAACGTGATAAGTGAGTTGTTCTCCGGCTAACTCGATCGCCTTCAGTCCGAAGGTTCGGATACGGTTGGCAAGCGTTTGACACGGTTTTGGTTTGATTGGCACGTTTGATTGTAGAGGCGGGGGACGCCCAGGGGCCTAGTCTTGTGGTCCTAAAGGGACGTTTGTAAGGCGCGTGTAAGGTGGGCGGGATGCACCGGCAGCGCTGGGGTAGCATCACCAAGCCGGACCCACATCGGGTGAGTGGCCCGGCCAAGGAGATGCCAGACAAGACCCACCATCGCCATCAACCGGCTGGAATCCGCTCGATTTGC
>MGOM01000114.1:38569-38671 GCA_001797105.1 Chloroflexi bacterium RBG_19FT_COMBO_62_14 | reverse complement strand
GCCCCCACCCCTGCCCCTCCCTCCAAGACCTGGCGGGATCAGGGCGTGGATGGAGGTTCTCGCTCAGCGGTGGAAGCGGGAATCTGCCACTTTTGCTACCGG
>MGOM01000114.1:38163-38305 GCA_001797105.1 Chloroflexi bacterium RBG_19FT_COMBO_62_14 | reverse complement strand
TGGAATCGCAAAGCGTACAGACGCTTCCACTTGGTGGAAAGGGGGAAAACCCATGCCTCCAGCCAAACGTGTATTAGCCGTTGCGCTCGTCTTCCTGGCTGTCTCCGCTGTCCCCTCCATAGCATACGGAAATTCGGCGACC
>MGOM01000114.1:38050-38154 GCA_001797105.1 Chloroflexi bacterium RBG_19FT_COMBO_62_14 | reverse complement strand
CAGAGATCGAGCGCTCCTGGCACGTATACCCTCTCGAGTGAGGGCGTCGTCTCTCCCGAGCTTTGGAAGGATTACTACGGCGAGGAACCGTGGATTTCGACCGG
>MGOM01000114.1:31810-37889 GCA_001797105.1 Chloroflexi bacterium RBG_19FT_COMBO_62_14 | reverse complement strand
GTCGTGCCCACGGATCCCATCGGTGCCCTCGTGCCTTTCATCCAGATGGATGTGGTTCAGACAGTTCAGTCACATATGCTGTCGCGGGAAGATGCACGGCCGCTTCTAGGGGCACTCGAGCTGGCAGGGCTTGCGCTCCGTGCAGGCGGGAGCAAGATCGAAAGGAAGGCCCTTACCTACTGCATCTTGCAGACGGACGAAGACGTGGCTTCAGGCAAGATTCCTTGGGCGAAGGGGCAACTTTGGATCAACGCCGCGACATACATCCTCGATCTATTGCCATGAGTGGCCCGTTGAAACCGTCGCGGCCCCGTCGACCAGAATCCCGGAAGCGTGAACGCGTGTGCCAGCCGACGTCGGGCATGGCCGGCCATATGCCTGATCGGGACACTTCTCTCTGAATCTCGAGGCAAGCTTGGTGGGACGCAACCGGATTCGAGGCGATCCGAGGCACCTGGGCGACAGGATTGGAGCGCTTGTCTCACCCGCATGGGTGGACCACCATTGCGCGGATAGACAGGCGTGTGGAAACGATTAGTCACCCAAGTATGTTTGTGCGCGCCTACGGGTGTCGCACATCAATCGAGTCGATCGGTCAATTGACAAAGCGGTTGTACTCTGAGAGAATGGGCTGGCCAAACCCATCGGAAGTGGTAGCAAACTCGTGTCCTGTTGCACCGAAGAAGGATGTCCTGGTGAGGGATAGCCTTCTCTTTGGTTCTGGATGGAGCCAACTCAAGGGCCACGCCGGTCTTCCTGGGACCGCAAACCATTGAGAAGCCGGTTCCCGGGTTGACGGCATCTTGGAGAGTCGACCCCTGGTCCAGTCCCGTGCTCGGGGTTGCGTCGATCCTCTTCTTCACCGACCCCCCCGGGGGGGTTGATCGGCCAGCCCACTCCTGGATGGCTTGAGTTCCTCCAAGACGAACAACGCACGCAAATGGAAGGAACACCCCAGGTCCGTCGGTAGGCAATCAGACGCGCACCGAGGATGCCTGCGCATATATTGAGGAGAAGACGTGTTGTCCCAAACTGCTCCCCTGACTGCCCTTCTCACGGTTGAAGCGGGACAGCCCTGGCTTCTTGCTCTCGCCTGAAGAGAGTCGTCCAGTGTCACAAGAGTCCGGGGCGCGCTCGATCGGGTGAGCAGACTGCGTCCGGGTGAGAATGATACGTAAGGTGTGGTCCGGCCTGACGGCGAAGGAGGGTTGCAGGGCTTCAAGGCTGGACGGCGAACAGGGTGCACGTGCCCGGAGACAACGCACTTCGATCCACCGACAACGATGTGTGACGGGATGGCCGAGTCACGAGCGCCCGGCGGCCTGGCTGAGTGGTGGATCGTCTTGAAATCGTCCGACCAACCCCTGGGGAACGGGGCCGTTGCCAACGGTGGTGGAATAGATGAACCGAGAAAAGCAGCCGATGAGTAGGAACGGGTCGGCTAAGCCCCCCAAGCTCTTTGTGATAGGTTTGGATTGTGCAGCGCCCGATCTCGTTTTCCGGCGCTGGAAAAACGACCTGCCGAACCTGACTTCCCTTGCATCCCAAGGGACTTGGGGGGAGCTGCAGTCGTGCATTCCCGCAATTACCGTTCCTGCTTGGTCTTGCATGCTCTCGGGCCGAGACCCAGGCGAGATGGGGATCTATGGCTTCCGGAACAGACGCGATCGCACTTATGAGAACATGTCCATCGCAACGGGGAACGCCGTGAGGGTAAGACGGGTGTGGGACTACCTGTCGGAAGCCGGCAAGCAGTGCGCCGTTGTGGGTGTCCCGCAAACTTACCCCGTTAGGCCTCTCAACGGTCTGCTCATCTCCGATTTCCTCACGCCCGGTATCGAAAGTGAGTTCACCTACCCTCCGGAGCTAAAGCGGGAAATCCTGTCCCTGGTGCCCGACTACGAATTTGACGTCCACAACTTCCGCACGGATGACAAGGATTGGTTGTTGAGACAGATCCAGGTGATGACGGAGAAGCGATTCGTCGTGATTGACCACCTGCTGAAAACGAAACCCTGGGATTTCTTCATGATTGTGGAGATCGGCGTCGACCGGATTCACCACGGTTTTTGGAGCTACCACGACCCCGAGCACAGGCGTTACATACCAGGGAACCGCTTTGAGAATGCGATCCACGATTACTACGTCGAGATCGACCGGAAGATCGGCGAGTGGCTTGAGGCGATGCCTCCTGAGACGGTCGTCCTTGTAGTTTCCGATCACGGGGCAAAGCGAATGGACGGGGGTATCTGTCTGAATCAGTGGCTCTGGGAAGAGGGCTATCTGGCATTCAAAGACGAACCGGCGTCGGGTAACCCGGTGCCATTGGAGAAGCTCAAGGTCGACTGGACAAGAACAAGGGCTTGGGGGAGCGGGGGGTATTATGGCCGGGTCTTCTTGAACGTGAAGGGACGCGAGCCTGATGGCACGATCGATCAAGGTGATCTACGCGCCGTGCGCGACGAGCTAGCCGAGAGACTTAGAACGATCCCCGATCATCAGGGTCGGGACATTCAGACCAGAGTTTTCAAGCCGGAGGAGATCTACCGCTCGGTAAATGGTGTTGCTCCGGACCTGCTCGTCTATTTCGGGGACTTGCTATGGCGAGCAGTCGGATCGATCGGGCACGGTGCACTCCAGACCTTTGAGAATGACACTGGGCCGGACGACTGCAACCATGCGGAAAATGGCATGTTCATCTGGTGTAATCCGCATGTTGCGGGACCAGGCCATGAGGCGTCCGGAGCCAGACTGCCTGACATCGCCTCGACGATCCTTGACTTGTTCTCAATTCCGATCCCGCCGGAGATGCAAGGGCGCAGCTTTCTCGGTGGATGAGTCCCGGACACGGCCTGCGACCCTGGCGGGGAACGCGCCGATTGAGTTAAGGTGACTGACATCTCTCCAGACAATCAGCAGCCACACGTGGTGAACCCATCGACGGCGTCTCTTGGCGAGGAAGTGCCCCTCGTCACGCGCGTGTTGAAATTCCGAACGATCTCCGCCCGCGGCCGTTTCCTAGTATCTCGGACGTTCTATACCCTCCGTTATCGGGAATTCCGCCTCTTCTGGATGGCCCTCGTTGTCTCGCTGCTTGGGGTTTCGTTTCAAACTGTGGCGCAAAGCTGGCTGGTGTACAGGCTGACGAATTCACCGCTGATGCTGGGCGTGACGGGGTTCATCCCGGCCTTGGTGGCCGCACCGGCGTCTGTCTTGGGGGGCTTGCTAGCCGACCGTGTGTCCCGGCGCAATCTAGTCATCATCACACAAACGCTCATGATGATTCCCCCGGTGGTCCTGGCCTACTTGATCTGGCGGAATCAGGTGCAGCCTTGGCACGTGATCGCCGCCACTGCCGTCCTCGCTATCGTTGCTGCGGTCGATCTTCCGTCACGCACGTCCATGGTTCCGCAACTTGTTCCCGCGGATGACCTGTTGAACGCTCAGGGTTTGGCCTCGGCGGTGGGCCAGGTGACCCGTATCATAGGGCCTGCTCTGGCCGGGCTGATCGTCGCGCTTTGGGGGGAAGCCGTCCCGTACCTCATCAACGGGCTGACCTATCTGGCGATGGTCGTCGCCCTGTTGATGATGAATCCGATCCCGCCTGTAGAGCGTGACCGCCGGGAGGGAGTGAGATCCAGCCTTCTTGGAGGCTTCCGCTACACCTTGAGAACCCCCATCGTGTTCGGCCTGTTCTTGACTGTCGCGGCTCAAGGATTCTTCCTCTCCGCTTACGTGACCCTGCTCCCCGTCTTCGCCAAGGACATTCTCAACGTCGGCGCGAGGGGGCTGGGGTGGCTGAATGCGGCCGCTGGGGCCGGCGCGCTATTAGGCGCGCTCGGTGTCGCCAACCTCCAGACGGGCCGACGAGGATGGGTCCTCAACTTCGGGGGCTTCATCATGCCGGCCGTGCTGGTCGCATTCGCCTGGTCTGGAAACTTCTACGCCTCCGTGCCGCTGCTGCTTCTCCTGGGCGCGGGCACCGTGATCATTCGTACCATTGCGGCTACCTTCCTCTTGACCATCGTGCCGGATTCGTTGCGCGGGCGGGTGATCAGCTTGGCGACAATGATCTTCTATGGAGCCCCCTACGCCGCTGGCCTACCGGTAGGCTATTTCGCCGAACGCTGGGGGACGCCGATCGTCCTCAGCCTGTGTGCGCCGCTCTTTCTGGCATCGTTGCTTTGGGTCTATTGGAAGATGCCTGAGATCCGCCGCCGGGCCTGAATGAGACGCACAACCTTTCAGAGGCAGAGGAGGAACAAGTGAGCGAGGCACAGAATGTGGTCGGTTCGCCGGGGGCGATGGTGGCTCCTGACAGGCGTCGTGCCAAGGTACCGCCCAGCGTCATCGACGAGGGCCTGCTTCCGCCTCCACAAATCGTCGACATCGAAGGGCGACGGGCATTGCGCCCTCTTCTCTCCTATGAGGCATGGGCATGGTACCAGGCCTTCCTGTACTGGATCCCCGGGCGGGTGGGTTGGCTGATCCGGCGGGCCGCGTACCGACCGTTCTTCCAACGAGCCGGGAAAGGCTGGCACGTCGGTGAATACGCTAGCATCCAGCGGGTGAGCAAGTTTCAGATTGGCCACCGCTGCGCGGTGGGGCGTTACTGTGTCATCAATGCCATTGGTGGTGTTATCCTGGGGGACTACTCCGGACTGGGTCCGTTCACCCAGCTCATCACAGCGACCCACAATTTCCGAAAGGTTAAGGACACCGACCTCCCTTATGGTGCGCAGCCGCGCGTCCTGGAGATGGCGCCGATCGTTATTGAGTCCAACGTTTGGGTCGGCGCGAATTGCGTCGTTTTGCCCGGCGTCCGCATTGGCGCTAACTCCATCGTCGCGGCCGGTTCGGTGGTTTTCAAGGATGTTCCTCCGTACTCGATGGTGGGAGGCTCGCCGGCCAGGCTGATCTGGAAATCCTCGAAGGAAGAGTACGAAAGCCGGGAGGGGGCGTTCGTGCTCCGCTCCCTGGTCGAGCACCTGCAGAAGAAACGGGAAGGGGCATCGGAGGGGTGAGATGCAGGTGAGCGGGCCGGCAAACCTTGAGAGCGCGGGGGACAACGGCCCTGGCCGGGTGATGGTGGTGGCCCTCGACGGCGCCACGTGGGATCTGGCCCGGCCGTGGATGGAGGCCGGGCACATGCCCCATCTCTCCAGCCTGGTGGCGGATGGCGTCTCGGCCGGGATGCGGGCTGAGATGCCTCCTTCGTCGGTACCCAACTGGCCGGCATTCATGACCGGCAAGAACGCCGGCAAACACGGCTGCTTGTGGTGGTTGCAGCGAGATTCGCGCGGCCGTATTGATCAAACGCCGGTCGATTCACGCGCTGTGGTGGGGGAAACGCTGTGGAGCCACTTATCGGCACACGGGAAGCGTGTGGTTGTCCAGAACGTTCCGGTGACGTATCCTGTTGAGCCGGTGAACGGCGTGATGGTGTCCGGCCTGCTCACACCTCGCGGGGCGGACGACTACGTTTTCCCGCCCGAGCTGAAGGCCGAGCTCGACGCTGCCGTCGGCGGTTATCACATCTACCCCCAGGGTGCCTATGGCAAGGGTCGTGAACTCACATACCTGGAGGCCCTGATCGAGAACATTCGCCAGCACGCGCGGGCCGCCGAGTTCATGCTGGGGTCTCTAAGCTGGGAATTCTTCCTCCTCGTCTGGGGCCCAACAGACGAGTGTGCCCACAAGTACTGGCACTATACCGATCCCACCCACGAACGCTATCGATCCGAAGACGCGGCCCGCTTGGGTGATGCCCTGCAGCGAGTGTACTCCGCCGCCGATGAAGTCATCGGGCAACTTGCCCGCCACCTGAAGGCTGAGGATACCCTGATTGTCCTGTCGGACCACGGTTTTGGTCCGCTTGAGCGCTTCTTCCTCCCAAACAACTGGCTTCTCCGGGAGGGCTTTCTGCGCCTCAAACGGGGTGGGGCGACGCCGTTGAAGCACGCACTGTTTCGGCTCGGCTTCACGCCCAGTCGGATCTTCCCTCTGGGCAAACAAGTCCTGGCCCTCCTGCCCCGCTCGGGTGCTCTTCGGCAGCGCCTCGACCCGGGACGGCAAGGCG
>MGOM01000114.1:22679-31702 GCA_001797105.1 Chloroflexi bacterium RBG_19FT_COMBO_62_14 | reverse complement strand
CGATGTAGACGAATACGAGCCGTTACGTGATCGCTTGATCGCCGAACTGGGCAGCGTTGTCGACCCGCTGTCCGGCGCGCCACATTACGCCGGGATCTTCCGGCGAGAGGACCTTTACCAAGGCCCTCTGGTTGACCGTTTGCCAGATCTGCTATGCGTCCCGGCGGACCTTCGGGCCGCCGACGCCGGGATGGATTTTCGGTCGAATACGCTCTTCGCCAGGGAAATGGCACTCTCTGGAACGCATCGCGAGCAGGGGATCTTCGCCATGCGCGGGCCCGGCGTTCGTCGCGGGGCTGTCGTACCTCCTGTCCGAATATTCGATTTCGCCCCTACGATATTACACCGACTCGGCCTGCCTGTTCCGGACGACATGGATGGACAGGTCGTCGCCGTCGCCCTTGAACCGGACTGGTTGTCCACTCACCCTGTCGAGCGAGCGCCCTTGGCGGCGAGCCGACGCGGTGGCTCCACGGGATATTCCGAGGAGCAGGAGGCGCTCGTCGTCGATCGACTGAGAGATCTTGGATACCTGGACTGAAGTGCCTCGAGGCAAGTCGAACACATGGACCGGGGGAGGAGGGATCTTTGCCATGCGTGCACACCCACGTCCGAGGCTCTTCTCGCCGTTGCGCTTATCGGCTTACCTGATCGGGTTGGGATTTCTTGTAGTCGCCGCCTTCTCGAGTCCCCCTTTCCTTGGTGGTGAGATCACACTTGGTCCTGTCGTCGGCGGCGTTACCGATAGCCAGGGTATCGTCTTCGTCCGGCTCAGCGAACCAGGCCCGGTCGGTGTTCTCTACTCGACTGACTCATACTTCCGAAGGGACGTTCACCGGTCAGTCGAGGTCCAAGCCGAGGAGGGGCATGACCTCACTGCTCAGATTCCCCTGACTGGCCTTGAGCCGGCCACAACCTACACCTATCGAGTTCTGGCAGGGCTGGGGCCTCGGGGCATATTGAATCCATATCGCTTTACGACGGCACCCCCGCCGAACAGCCTTCACGACTTCGATTTCGCGGTCTTCAGCGACCTTTCTCTGGTGAACGTGGCCGCCCTGGCCTATGCCTCCGCCGGCGCCTTTTCGCCGGCCTTCGTCATGCAAATCGGAGACTTTGACCACAGCAATCCGGGGATCATCCCGCCTCCGGTCACGATCGAAAACTGGCGCTGGATGCACCGCCGTGTGCTGGGCGACAGCGCTTCCGGACAGGATTTCGCCAAGTTTGTCGCCTCCACCACGCCCTTCTACCATATCTGGGATGACCACGATTACGGCGCCAACAACGCCGATCGGACGGCGCCCTGGAAGGACATGGCCACGCAGGCCTTTCTGGAGTATTTCCCCCTCCCGGCGCGGCCCAATCCGGCCGGAGGCCTGTGGTACAGCTTCCGGTATGCCCAGGCGGAGATCTTCGTCCTCGATCTCCGCTCCGAGCGTGATCCGGACGATGCGCCTCAAGGGCCGGAAAAGTCGATGCTGGGCGACGATCAGAAAGCGTGGCTGTTGGACGGCCTGCTGGCCTCCACTGCCCGTTGGAAATTCATCATCTCCAGCTCGGGGTGGAACCTGCGTGGTAAGCCAACCGATAGCTGGGCGCTGTTCTCCGATGAGCAGTCGGAGATTGTGCAGTTCGTGCGGGACCGGGGCATCTCTGGCGTGGTCGTTCTTTCCGGCGATTTGCACTCCGGTGGGGGCATCGACGACGGCACGAACGCCTATTTCCCGGAGCTTAGCGTTCCCGCCACCAACATCCATCAACAGCGGGACTGCACCGGCGGCGAATGCGGGACCTGGAGCGAGGGCATCCTCACCGGGATCGATCCCTCTGGTTTCGCCCTCATTCGCGTGCGCCATGACAAAACGAGCGGAGCCGACCGCCTCCTGCTGCAGACGAGGGGGGAAGATGGAAGCCTTCGGCTGGAGTACCTTGTCGAGTTGCCCTGAGGTTTCTAGACGGAAACGGACCTAATGCCGACCACGAGGCGAAGAACGAGTCTAATTCTCGCGCTATTATCGCTGACATCGCTTTGCGGCTGCCGGATTGCGTCTCTGGCGGAACCGGCCCCGGAGAAAACCGGAACAGCAGAGGTTGTCACGCAGGCCGAAACTGGCGCCGAAGCAGGCCAGACTGTGCTGGGTGTCCTGGCTGTTGTGCCTGGCAGCTCAGGCAGCGTCGCCGATCCGATGGCTGTCGCTGCTGTCGCTGCCTCCGGGGCGCACACCATGCGGATCAACCTCGATTGGGCGATCTCCGAACCGCAGCCCGGTGATCTATCCTTCGACACCCTCAACGACCTCCGAATCGCGCGGATTGAAGGGGCGGGCCTGCGTCTCTTTCCTACGCTTTATGTTGGCCAAGGTTGGATGACCAGGGATTCACCGCAGGGTGTTGGGGGCGGGAGCCGTTCGTATCCCCCGGCCGATCTCGGGACCGTGTGGGAGAACGACTCCGGATACAGTCCTGGGTACTACGATTTCGTCTATCGGTTCTTCGAGCACTATCGCGGCCACTTCGATTTCGTGGCGGTGGAGAACGAAGCTGAATCGAAGAGCTTCTGGGGTGGAACCGCCGAGGAATACGTTCGACTGCTCAAGACGGCATACGCTGCCATCAAGGCGGCCGATCCGGCCGTGACTGTGGTCGACAGCGGGTTCGTTAGCGAAGCTCTTGGACTGTGCATCGCAGGAGATAGGATAGAGACTGGGCAATGGAGCATGGACGAAGCGGTTGAGTTCACCCAACTCTACTATAGCGCTCAGACGGGGAGGATCCGTGTCCGCTCGAGGGCCGACTTGGATGCGGCGTTGAACCAGGCACAGGCCAAGGAGCAATGCCGGCGAATCAGGGTGATGCTGGAAGGTGAGGCCGGCTCCGTCGACGCGATCAACTTCCACTTCTACGAAGACTACCGCGCCCTGCCGGCCGTCGTCGCCTGGCTGAGAGAGACCACCTCGCGCATTGGGTACCGCACGGCCCTGGTTACGAACGAGATGGGGGTGCGCGGACCGGACATCCGCTTCGCCGAGAGCGAGGCGCAGGCCGAGCAAGTCTTCAAAAAACTGGTCACCAGCCAGACACTAGGCCTGGAGGCCGTCGTGTGGTTTTCAGCCGACACCTTTCTGCGGGGAAGAGACAAGGTCGGCCTTTTCGGAAGCGAGGGCATGTCCCGGCCGGCGAGCCAAACCTTCAAGCTCGTCGCCGAGACTCTGAATGGGGGGTACCGCTTTCGCGCGACCGTGGTCTCCGGCCCATCGCTCTACCACCATGTCTTCGAAGATGCGGACGGTGTGCCATCGTTGGAAATGCTGTGGACGGAAGGCATGGCGGAGTCGGTGACGCTCCAACCCCCGGGCGGGCGAACGCAGGCGACGGTCGTCGATTACACCGGAGAGAGTCGGAGCCTGACAGCCCAAGATGGTTCGTTGAAGTTAGAATGGGTGACGGATCCCATCCTAGTGATCTGGCGTTGAAACTGACGGACACGTTGCATGTTGCGAAGGGTCTTGGTGGGGAGGGGAAAATCTCATACGGTACGTTGTTGCCGGTGGCAAGTGCCCTCAACCTCTGTCGGTGGCTGTATCGAAAAGCTTAGTCGAGGATGAACATGGTTCACAGCTCGAGGATGAGATCTGTCATACTGGTCGGTTTGCTGACTTTGACTGCGGCGGCAGCGTGCATACTGCCCGTTCGCAGGATCATTGGGGCATCCACCCTGTCTGCAAACGCGGCGACGGAGCCCGCTCCGGCTGAGAGCCCACAAGGCGCCGTCCCTAATCCGCCAGGCGGTCTGGCCGTTCAGACGCCGGCGCAAGCGCTCGCCAACGGCCAGGGGACCGGCTCGATGGCGCTGAGGGATGTGTCGAACGCCGTCTCGTTAGGGGCGGTCTGCAACGACGGTTCACCGGCGAAGTACTACTTCCGCCCTGGCACTGGCTCAGGGAACCGCGTGTGGGTAATCCACCTGCAAGGAGGCGGCTTCTGCTACGACAAGGCCTCCTGCAACCAGCGCAAATCCGAAGAGCCCGGCTTTTTAACATCGAACGGCCTGCCCGCGAACCGTCAAGGGGACGGCGTGGAGGCCCCTTCGCCCTCTCGCCCGAGCGATTTCTCCTCGGCCAACCACGTCTTCGTCCACTATTGCAGTTCGGACCTGTGGAGCGGTGACCGCGGAGCCTCCGAGGCGACCGGGGGACGTCAATTCCGAGGCGCCCGCATTTTTCAGGCCGTGATTGAGGATTTGATGGATCCCGCGGTGACCCCCTCCCCGAGTCTGTCTCAGGCCCGACAGGTACTCTTCTCGGGCAGTTCGGCCGGGGGGGCGGGAGTCCTGGTCCACCTCGACTGGCTCGCAGGGCAGTTGCCCGGCGCCGCCATCTGGGGCGTCGACGACGCCGGCTGGTTCGTAGACGTCAATCCCATCGGTCCGTCTGTCCCTTCGCCGCGCCAGATGACCCAGCAGGCGTACATGTTCTGGGGCGGACGCGTCGACGCTTCCTGCGCCGCAGCGAATCCAGGCTCCGAGGGCGTCTGTTATCTGGGTCCGGTGGTGTACCCTTATATCCAGACGCCACTCTTCGTGCAGATCGCCCAGTACGACGGGCCTCAGCTCGTCGGGCTGGGGATCACCCTGCCCCTCGACGACAAAGAGCGGTCCTTCGCGCTCGACTTCGGGAAGGCCGTGCGGGATTCACTTACACCGGTGGCGGCCGCTTTCAGCCCGGCCACCCGAACGCATGGGTTGTTGCAGGACGAGCAATTCTGGACGCTGCCTATCGACGGCGTGTCCTTCCAGGAGGCGCTGGGGAACTGGATCTTCCATCGCCCCGGACCGATCAAGCTGATCGGAGCCCGCTAGGACTCCGTCCGATTGATCTGACGCGCGGAGCATCCCCTTGGGATGGACGCCTTGATCTTGCCGGGCCTCGCCCCGCTTGGTGGGACCTGCGGCCTGGGCGGCACACGCGCTGGTGGCGTGCTCGATCCAGACGCGTGCGGGTCCATGAGAGCCGTGTCCGAGAGGATGTTGGAGGAGGAGTGAGCATGAAACAGCCGATCCTGGTTCTATCTGTGGTCCTACTCGCGCTACAAGGGTCTGCACCCTTCGCGCAGGTCGGAGCACAACCCCCCGAGCGCTGCGAGCAAGGAACGCAAACTGACGGCGCGATCTACCTCATCTGCCTCCCGGAGGATCGGCCCTGGAACGGCGATCTGGTGATCTTCGCCCACGGCTATGTAGCTTTCAACGAGCCGATCGCGCTGCCGGATCTCGAGCTCCCCGACGGCACCTTGATCCCTGACCTCGTCAACGGTCTGGGCTATGCTTTCGCTACTACCAGCTACCGCGTCAACGGCCTGGCGGTGCTAGAGGGAACTGAAGACGTGATCGACCTTGTGGAGGTCTTCAGCCAGCTGCACGGGGAGCCCGGACGGGTGTACCTGACCGGAGGATCGGAGGGAGGTCTTGTCACTGCCCTGGCAGTGGAGCAGCATCCGGAGGTGTTCGACGGCGGTTTGGCGGCTTGCGGGCCGATCGGGGATTTCCGCGATCAAATTGACTATTGGGGCGATTTCAGGGTGGTGTTCGATCACTTTTTCCCGATGTTGATTCCGGGCAGCCCCGTCGACATTCCGGATGAGGTCATTGAGAACTGGGACGCGATTTACGCACCGGCGGTCTCGGACGCCATCGAAGCGGATCCGGATGCCACCGACCAGCTGTTACAGGTAACTGGCGCGCCCATCGACCCAAAGGACCCTGCCTCTGTGGAGGAGACCGTTCTCGGCCTGCTGTGGTACAACGTGTTCGCCACGAATGACGGTGTCGATAAGCTGAACGGGCAACCCTACGGAAACCGGCTCCGAGTCTACCGGGGCTCGGACCCCGATCTGCTCCTGAACCGCACAGTCGCCCGCTTCTCGGCCGAGGAATCGGCCTTGGAAACGATCGAGAAGAGCTATCGGACATCGGGCGACCTGGTCTCCCCGTTGATCACGCTTCACACGACCGGGGATCCCATCATCCCTTATTGGCACGAGAGGGCCTACCGGGCAAAGGTCGCCGCCAACGGGGACAGTTCATTTCATGTGAATATCCCCGTCCTGCGGTACGGTCACTGCGAGTTCAAGAATTACGAGCTCCTGGTAGCCTTCGCCTTGCTCGTGTTCAAGTCGTCCGGCCAGGAACTGGCGGGCGTGAGGAACGTCTTGCCGCTGGAGCGGGACTGGCAGGCTTACGCGAGTCTGGCCCGGGAGTACGGCGCCATTCGCTGATCTGGCGCTCATTGTATGGACTCGGGAGTCGCGCTCGCGCCGGGGTGCAGGGATTTTAGGGTGGCGGGAGGTCGCCGGAAGGAGGGTATTCCAGCAAACTGCGGGGCGGATGTTTTGACTTAACTCGTCAACCTGTGATAATGTCCTGGCTTAGAAAGGCGCAGACTTCCAGCTATTGAGCGACTGGAAGGCACTCCTCATTTTGGGGCTCATCGGAGGGAGCTCCTGGAGTCCGCCGTCTCTCCTTCCCCGGGCTGACATCGTCTCCGAAACGAAGGGCCGGGAGGACGGCTGCCCTGTCTGAAGCGTGACCGACCCAGGCGACAGTGCGGTGCTGTTGTCCGGTAGCCCCGTAGATGACATCGTGAAAGGAAATTTTGTCTCGTCTGCAGACTAGGGCATCGCCCCGGCAAGTCCGATCCTGACTTGACAGTTGATGCGCGATCGACCACCTAGAATGGAGTGGAACGATGAAGACTCATTCCTCGAGCGGCGTCCGGTATTACCTTGCCTTATTGATCCTGGTGATTCCGGCTATCATCGGCGCGTCCTCGGCGGCAGCAAATGCCCAGGCAGACGACGGAAAGATTGACTCATTTGTCATTAAACAGCTGGCATCCGACGGTCAGGCGAACGTCTTTGTCAAGATGGCCTCGGATGCAAACCTGGACGACGCCGCGAGCATCCAGAATCGCAATGAGCGTCTGAATGCTGTGCACGAAGTCCTCACCGCGTACGCGACGCGGACACAGCAGGCCATCCGCCTCTTCCTCCGGCGACGCGGGGTACAGTTCCGGCCCTTCTGGATCAACAACAGTCTGTACGTGTACGGCGCAGATGAGCCCTTGGTCCAGGCCTTGGCCCAGCGGAGCGACGTCGCCTACATCCGGGGAGATCGTGAAGTCCCGATGCATACTCCGGTGGCCGAGGCACCCGCCCAAAGCGAGACGGATGCGGTTGAGTGGAATATCGAGCTCGTTCAGGCCCCAGCCGTGTGGGCGTTGGGCTACACCGGCCAGGGTGTCGTCCTGGCCAACATCGACACCGGAGTACGTTACACGCACGAGGCGCTGGTGAGCAGCTACCGCGGCAACAGCGGCGACGGGACCTTCAGCCACGATTACAACTGGTACGACCCCGCGATGGACCTCCTCGCGCCGGCCGACAACGTCGGGCATGGTTCGCACACGATGGGCATCATGGTCGGTGGAGACGGTCCAGGGCCTTCCACCGATGACATCGGGGTGGCCCCCGACGCCCAGTGGATTGCCGCCAAGGGGTGCGGAACCCTGTTCTGCAGCGAATTCCGCCTAATCGCCTCCGCCGAGTGGGTCCTGTGCCCGACCAGGGTGGATGGCTCTGATCCCGATTGCAGCAAGGCACCGGACATCGTCAACAATTCGTGGGGCGGCGCAGGCGGCGACAACTGGTATCTGTCGTACATCCGCGCCTGGCTCGCGGCGGGAATCGCCCCCGTGTTCTCCGTCGGAAATAGCGGCCCTGATTGCGGCACAGCCGGTTCACCTGGGGACTACAACCTCGTCGCCGGCGTGGGCGCCACCGATGCCGATGACGTGCTGGCCGACTACAGCAGCAAGGGGCCCGGAGGCTTTCGGCCGCTGAAGCCGGATATTGTGGCGCCGGGCAGCTCGGTCCGATCCTCCATCGGCTCAGGTGACTCGGCCTATGCCGTCTTTTCGGGGACGTCGATGGCCGCGCCCCACGCATCCGGAACACTGGCGTTGTTGCTCTCCGCCAAGCCAAACACCGGTCTAGTCAGCTTGGCCAATGCGCTGCGCCTCGGCACCGAGACAGATCTCGGCGCCCCTCCTGGGCCTCAGACCTGCGAGGGCCGACCCTACGATCAGTACCCCAATGAGATCTACGGTTGGGGCCGACTCGATGCCTTGTCGTCCATTCTGGAGTTGACGCAGTAAGGACGATCGAGCCGCAGCGATATCCCAGTGCCTTTCCGTCTTGCCAAGTTTGGAAAGCCGCCTGTTGCATGTGTCTCGTTTGAGAGGGGGCTCACACAAGGGGAGCTTTCGACAACGGTTTCTGCGCACCTGGCATCTGGAGCCAGGCTATAAACGGGATGGTCTGATGATCATCGTCACCGGAGCAGCGGGGTTTATCGGGAAGCAACTAGTCCGATACCTCCTTGACCGAACGCAACACACAATCGTAGGTCTCGACAACCTGCATCATGGGGATTGGCGCGAGTCTCCGTCGAGTGAACGGTTGTCTTTCATCAAGGGTGATGTCCGTGATACGGATCTCCTCCGGCGGGTGTTCCCTGAAGCCGAAGTAGTGTTCCACCTGGCTGCCCAAGCCCACGTCATGGAATCAGTCAGGGATCCCGACTACACGTTTTCTTCGAATGTGATTGGAACGCTTGGCGTGCTCGAGGCTGCCCGGGAGGCCGGGGTCAAGCATGTCGTCTTCACCTCCTCACGGGAAGTCTATGGTGAACCGGAACAACTGCCGGTTCCAGAAACTTCTCCTCTTGTCCCCAAGAATCCTTACGGTGCGAGCAAGATCGCCGGGGAAGCCTATTGTCGTCTGTTCAACGGCGGGTCGGTGCGGGTTTCCATCGTCCGGCTGGCGAATGTGTATGGGCCAGGGGATCACGATCGGGTCGTCCCCATCTTCATCGAGCGCGCTCTCCGCGGTTTGCCGTTGGTGATTCACGGTGGCCGCCAGGTGATTGACTTTGTCTCTGTTGGGACCGTGGTTGAGGCATTGTG
>MGOM01000114.1:14551-22599 GCA_001797105.1 Chloroflexi bacterium RBG_19FT_COMBO_62_14 | reverse complement strand
GCTCGCAGAGCAAAGTCGAGATCGGCCCGGCTCACGAAGAAGAGGTCGTCCAGTTTGTGGCGGATGTGAGCAGAATGCACTCCGACCTGGGAATCGGGCCCCCTTCGGATCCACTGTTCGAGCTCCCGGCACAACTTGGGTGGGACCAGGCTAGCGTCTCGGTCCCGGTGGCGAGTGAGGATGCACGGTGATGAAAACGACAATCGTCGTTCCCACGATCCGTGAAGAATTCATCCTGGCGTTTCTCGATGCGTGGCGTGAGCCGTTTTCGCAGAGCCACATCATCATTGTCGAGGACAATCCGCTCCGCACCATCGACTTCGGGAAAGAGCCAAATGTCACGCACTACGCATGGGCGGATATCGATCGAGAGCTCGGCACCGACAGCTGGATAATCCCCCGCCGGACCGATTGCATCCGCTCCTTCGGTTACTTCAAGGCCTGGCAGGAACGGCCCGACATGATCGTCACCCTGGACGACGACTGCTATCCCAGCGACGGACGAGGGGGAGAGTTTCTTGATCATCACCGGCAGAGGTTGTTCGCCACCGGTCGGAGTGAAGCCTGGCAGACTTCAGCGAAGGACATCGCCACGCGCGGTGTCCCCTACTACAGCCTGGCTCGCGAATGGCCCGTCGTGGTCAATCACGGAATGTGGTTGGGCGTGCCAGACTACGACGCGCCGTCGCAGCTGGTCCGTTCGCGCCTGGCCGGTTCATTCGCCTTCGAGAACCAGACGATCCCCACGGGCAAGTACTTTCCCATGTGCGGGATGAACCTCGCCTTCCGGGCAGACGTCGTCCCGGCGCTCTACTTCCTCTTGATGGGGAGGGATTACGAGTACGACCGCTTCGGTGATATCTGGGCCGGGATCTTCGTGAAAAAGATCTGCGATCACCTTGGCTATGCCATCCACAGCGGAGAACCAGCGGTATCCCACCAGCGGGCTTCAAATGTGTGGGCGAACCTGCGCAAAGAAGCGGCTGCCCTAGAGATGAACGAGAGCCTGTGGCTGGCTGTGGACCAGGTTGTATTGACTGGGACCACCTTCGGCGACTGCTACCAGGAGTTGGCGGACAAGCTCCCCCTGGAAGGGGACTACTGGACCAGATTGCGTAGGGCGATGGCTGTTTGGCGCCACCTCTTCGATGATCAGGGCGAGGTCATCCTCGAAAGCATCGATGATTTCCACTCGGCTGACCTGTCCGCGACGGACTCTTCTCCGACCGGTCTTGCTTGAAACTGACGTTAGAAGACGGCGAGCGCTCGGGCTCCCGCGGAGGATCACTCGATGAGTGACCTACAAGTTGAACAGCGTAGCGATCTGAAACTCCCGACCCCCTCTGACGAGGCGGTGGCCAGGTCGGTGGATACGGACTTCGAGGTATCCGTCGTCATGCCTTGCCTCAATGAGGCTGAGACTGTCGGGCTCTGCGTCGAAAAGGCCATCGCCGCCTTAGACGTGAACAACATTCGCGGGGAAGTCGTTGTGGTTGACAACGGCTCGACCGACGGTTCGCCGGCGATCGCCTCCGCCGCCGGAGCGCGAGTTGTCCACCAGCCACTGGCCGGCTATGGCAACGCTTACCTGAAAGGGTTCGAAGAGGCGCGAGGCCGCTACATCCTCATGGCCGATTCGGATGACACCTATGATTTCTCGGCCCTGCCCCGCTTCATCGAGCCACTGCGGCAAGGCTACGAGGCCGTGATGGGGAACCGGTTTCAGGGGAGGATTCTCCCCGGCGCAATGCCTTGGCTGCATCGGTACATCGGCAACCCCTTGCTGTCCGGCGTGCTCAACGTCTTCTTCAAAACCGGAATCGGTGATGCGCACTGCGGCATGCGAGCTTTCACTCAAGAAGCCTATCGCGCGATGCGCTTGCAGACCGGCGGGATGGAATTCGCCTCGGAGATGGTCATTAACGCCGCCAAGGCGGGCTTAAACATGACCGAGGTTCCCATCACCTACTACCCCCGCAAGGGCGAATCCAAGCTAGAGTCTTTCCGGGATGGCTGGCGCCATCTGCGCTTTATGCTGCTTTACAGCCCGACGCACCTGTTCCTTTGGCCCGGCGCAGTGCTCATGGCGATAGGCCTTCCCGCAGTGCTCGTCCTGGCGTTCGGACCCATCGAGGTGCTGTCTGTTTCATTCGGGATTCACTGGATGTTTGTGGCCAGTCTGCTCGCCATTCTTGGCTTTCAGGTAATCAACCTGGGGTTCTTCGCCCGCGTCTTCTCTTTGAGCAGCCACATCGACCGCTCAGAAGACGCGGTGGTTCATTTCTTCACCCGGGCTTTCCGCATGGAACACGGGATCCTCGTCGGAGTGGTGATGTTCGCGTTGGGAATGATCAACTTCATCACTGTCCTATTCATGAAACTAAGGGGAGATCTGTTTATCCTGAATTCGATGCGATTGTCCATCGTGGCACTGACTTTCACTGTCCTTGGTGCGCAGGCGATATTTGCCTCCTTCTTCGTGAGCATGATGGTGGTCAAGCGGCACGGTTGGGGTAGGTAGTTTCTCCAGCCATCGGCCGCTCAAACGCCGAGGCGTCAGTGATCGCCACTAGTCCTCCCCCAACCTCTTGCGGCGAGCGTCGGATGTGCCGGACTGCATTGTGTTTGCGAAGGCAGTCTCCTCAAGGACCCTTAGATGCCTGAGAGCCAAGTGAACTCTGATTGCCATCTGTTTGTACTGGCGCTGGATGGCGCCACCTTCGACCTGCTAGGCCCCTGGATGGCGCAGGGCCATCTTCCCAATCTGCGGGCAGTTTTCGAAGCGGGCGTCCATGGGCCGCTCGAATCGAGCTACCCACCCCTGACCGCTCCTGCCTGGGCGTCGTTCATGACCGGGAAGCTCCCGGCCGGCCATGGGCTGCTTGAGTTCTTCCGCCGCGATCCCGGATCTTATCGCCTGGCACTCAACAGTCGCACCGATATCGACGGCCGGAGCATCTGGGGTGTTCTTTCGGACGCCGGAAGGCATGTCGGGGTGCTGAGTGTCCCTCTGACCTGGCCCCCCGAGGCAGTCCGAGGCTTCCTGGTCAGCGGACTGCTCACTCCCCGACAGGACAACGTGGTCTTCACCTACCCGAAGGAGTTGGCCGACGAGCTGCGCGATACGCTTGGCAGCTATATTCTCCAACACAATGAGAAGTACGTCACCGACGACCCGGATCGGTTGCTGCGTGAGGAATGTGCCATCCTGGAGAATCGGATCGACGCTGCCCAACATCTCATGAGCTCCAGGCCCTGGGACTTCTTCATGTTGCATGTTTTGGGTGGCGATGTCCTGCAGCACGCGTTTTGGCACGACATGGATCCAGATCACCCGCAACATACCTCTGAGGGACATCAGCGGTATGGGTCGGCGATTCTCGATTTCTACCGCCGGGTCGATGCCCGCCTCCCTGAGCTGCTGCGCCTACTTCCGGAGGATACCTATGTCATGGTGATGTCAGACCATGGCTTTGGACCACTGGTCAAGTACATCAACTTCAACACTTGGCTGCTGCACAAGGGTTTCATCCAGCTGAGGCGATCCGTGTGGACCCGCCTTCGCCATTTGGCATTCCGACTGGGGTACGACTACCGCCTAGTGTGGGAGATCGGCGCCCGGACGGGAATCGTTCGGTGGATCATCCGGCTCGGGCGCGGAGGTCAGGAACGCGCCCAGAGAAAGGTATTCCTGTCATTGGATGATGTGGATTGGTCTCGCACCCGCGTCTACTCGGCCGGCAATTATGGCCAACTGTACGTCAACTTGAAGGGCCGAGAGCCCCAGGGGTGCGTCGAACCTGGCGAACACTACGAACGTGTGCTCCAGGAGCTCGAGGCCGCCCTGCGCCAGCTTCGCGATCCGGAATCGGGCGAGCCAGTCGTGGGAGAGATCTGGCGTGGCTCGGAGCTATGGCAAGGGCCATATGCCGATCGGGCGCCGGACTTGTTCTTCTTCACCCGTGACATGAAGTACAAGGCAATGGGGCTGAGTGACTTCGGATCCAACCGGGTGTTCGACGATCTGTATGGGACCCGAGCCCATCATCGCATGAATGGAATCTTCATGCTCTCCGGCCCGAAGGTGAAGGCTAACCAGGAGATCGCTGGGGCCCGCATCGTGGATCTGGCGCCAACGATTTATCACCTGATGGGTGTCGCCATCCCTCCCGACCTGGACGGCCGGGTGCTCCGTCAGGCGTTCACCGACGACCTGGCCGAGCGGCCGCCGGTCTATGAGGGCGTCCTGGAAAGGGTCGAAAGCCGGCCCGAGACCGGGTACACCCCTCAGGAGGAGGCAGCCCTAACGGAGATGTTGCGCGACCTGGGCTACGTGGATTGAACGGGCGGCTTCGGGTGGACCTGCGGGCCTCGGTCATGGTCGTCAGCTTTGACGAGCAGCATCTTATCGCCGACTGTCTGTCGTCGGTGCTGGACCAGGAACTCCCCTCCGAGGCCTACGAGGTGATCGTAGTGGACAACGGTTCCACCGATCGAACGCCGGAGATCGTCCGGCATCAGTTTCCCTCGGTGAAGCTGGTCAGCGCCGGGGGCAATTGCGGATATCCCGCCGGGATGAATCTGGGCCTGGAACACGCCAGCGCCACCAGGGTCGTGATGTTGAGTTGCGACACTGTAGTCCCACGCGGCTGGCTGACTGCACTGCTCGAACCGATGGAAGCTGACCCGGAGGTCAAAGTGACCCACGCCGCCATGGTCATCCCGGGCGACCCGGGATATGAGGATGGGCTCGCCGCCCGCCGGAAGCCAGAATGGGCTGCCTATCACGATATCTCCTGGCTAGGACTGGTGGAGCCGCATTGGGTTTCAACCTCGCACCCGCCAGTTCCAACGCTCCACGTCGCCGGCGCTAGCGCTGCCTTCGACCGCACCATCCTGCCTGAGCTAGGCGGCTACATGATGGACGGTGACTTCTTCCTCGATTGCGACGAAATCGACCTCGGCTTCCGCGTCAATGGGCTGGGGTATCGCGTGCTGGCTGTCCCAGGTGCGGCGTATTACCACCGGCATCCCTTCAACACGAAGATGGGCCTCACCCGGCGGATTGCCTCACGCCTCATCCGCCTCGAACGTAACAAGGCGCTGGTCTTCTATAAGAACATGCACGCGCTCGAGTGGCTGGCCTGTCTTCCCCTGTACCTGTTCGGAGGCGCCCTCAAGCCGCTGGTTTACGCCGAACGATTTTCACCGCCGCGCCTCGTTCTCAGCATACTCGGGCTGGAGATGTTCGTCTGGTTTGGCTTCCTGACGGCCGTGTTCGGTCACTTTCGAAGGTTCGCCGAAAAGCGGCGCATCGCCCTTCACAACCGGCGCCAGCCCCGCTTCTGGTTTCTTCGGCAGCTACTCGCTCGGCCAGCCTTGAGAAGGGTCTATGACTGACCGATTGCTCGTGCTCGGATTGGACTCCGCACCGCTTCAATGGATTCAGAGGTGGGTCGATGAGGGGCGACTCCCTCATCTAGGCCGCCTCATGTCGCGATCGGCCACGGGGGTTCTGGAGTCCGTCTTCCCACCGCTGTCGCCAGCGGCCTGGTCGTCGTTCGCCACAGGCATGCTTCCCGGCAAGCACGGAGTCTTTGATCATATCCGCCGGTTGCCGGGCACATACGATATCGCGCCCACCAGCGCCCGCACAAGGGCGGGGAGGGCGATCTGGGAGATCATCTCGGCACACGGTGGGAGGGTTGGCGTCGTCAACGTTCCGGAAACTTATCCGCCCATGCCGGTCAATGGTTTCATGCTTTCCGGGATGGACACGCCCTCTGACGACGCTGAGTTTGCCTACCCGGGGTCGCTCAAGGCCGAGCTAGAGGCCGCCGTCGGCGGGTATAAGGTCTTCGGACCCCGGTCCAAAGAGAGCCTTGACCGCTCGATCGCTGGCATGCATGAAACCATCCCTATGCGGGCCAGGGTCGGTCGCTATCTGTGGGAGACCTACGCGCCCGAATTCATGATCCTGGTCTTCATGGAGACGGACGTCATCCAGCACAAGTGTTGGAAGTACATGGACCCGGCCCACCCGGACTACGACACGCCGCAGACTCGGGCACTGCGGCCAGCCTATGCTGACGCAATCCCTGACGTATATTCCCACATCGACTCCGCCCTTGGCCCATGGTTAGATTCTCTCGACGAGGACACGACCGTGATTGTCCTCTCCGACCATGGGGCCGGGCCTCTGCGCAAGTTTCTGTATCTAAACAATTGGCTGGCCCACAACGGCTACATTTACTTTCGAGGCTCACCTCTCACTCGCCTCAAACGGCTGTCCTTCCAGTTGGGTTTGACCCCTACACGGGCTTTCGAAATGGCAGCCCGGCTGGGAATGGGTCTGGCAGATCGGGCAACGAACCGGATCAAGCGCCAGATGACGCGCACGGCCCGCACGACTCTGATGCAACGCGCTTTCCTCTCGTGGACGGATGTAGATTGGTCGCGTACCCGGGCGTATGCGTTGGGCGGGAACTTCACCGGCATCTATGTCAATCTGAAGGGCCGGGAGCCGCAGGGATGCGTATCCTCGGGTGAGGAGTATGAGGCGCTGTGCAGCGAGATCGCTGCAAGACTTCGAGACTGGCGTGATCCGGACACGGGCGAGGCGATTGTCCAGGCCACCCAACGAGGCGAAGCGTCTTATCAGGGGCCATTCTCCGATCGCGCCCCGGACATCGTCTTCACCACGCTGGACGAGGCGTATGTCGGTTTCGGCGGCCATGAGTTCGCCAGCACGGCGCTGATGGAGCCGTCGCCGATGTTCAACGGTCATCATCGGGTGGAGGGG
This sequence comes from Chloroflexi bacterium RBG_19FT_COMBO_62_14, assembly GCA_001797105.1. Classification (GTDB taxonomy): domain Bacteria; phylum Chloroflexota; class Anaerolineae; order Anaerolineales; family E44-bin32. Next base: position 15,797 of record MGOM01000114.1, on the reverse strand, counting down.
ATGATCAGTCTGTCCGGTCGGGGGGTGCGCCCAGGCCGCCTGGAGCCGAGTCGAATTGTCGACGTTGCACCGACGATCCTTCACCTCCTCGGCTATCCCATCCCATCTGACATGGACGGCCGTGTTGTTTCCGAGGCGCTCTCGGAGGCTTTCTTGGATACCCATCCGATCCGGCAGGAGTTCAAGATGGCCTCACTTGGCGCGACCACCGGGTCTGGGGCCGGGTATACCACTACAGAGGAACAAGAGGTCATAAGTCGTCTGGAGGATCTGGGGTACCTGTAAGATATCGGCCAGAAATCTGGCTGGCTGGCAACCCCTCTCCACGGAAGATCGAAGCCCCTCGCAGGTTCTTAGGAGTGTGACACCTTCCCCCGCCTCGCAAGCGGGGTCACAGGCGCGAATTCGATGAGGCACTTCCTCTATTCCCTGGCGCGCGCGGGACGCGCCCTGCCCGAACTATGGGCCACTCTGGCCCTCGCCCTGATCCTGATTGTCTTTCACCCCCTCGTTCCTGCAGGGTGGAAGGCCTCGCTGGGGTGGCAGTTGCATCCCTATCAGGTGTTTGCGACTTGTGTCGGCTTGGCAATCTTCATGCTGCCCGGGGCCATGCTGCTGCGCATCCTTGGTCTGGGCGGGAGCTGGCTTTCCCGCCTTCCAACGGCACTTGCGGCAGCGATTGGTGTGTGGGTGCTCCCATCCCTGCTGGTGGCAGCGACAGCACTGTTTGACGTTCGGGCGCTGATGTTCTTCGGATGGGCGGTTACAGGGTTGCTGGTTGCCGGAGCTCTGCTCCGCACCTTCATGGCCCCAGGAGAAGTCGAAGGCCGTTCTGGGGAGCCTCATGTCGATGCGACGGAGCGTCTCAATCCGAGCCTGGCCGTGTTGGGAGTGGTGTCCGTGGTCGCGGCGATCTGGCTATCCTTCCAGGCGCCGGTGGCTCTCGATGACAATCTCCAGGTCATGTACGTGCAGGACGACCTTGTCGTGCCCCATATCAACGAGTTCGAACCTGTCTTCGGGGCCGACATCGCGCCTAGCACGCGTGGCAGCCTGACGACTTGGCCCATCAATCTGACGGCCATTACGTTCATGGCGGGCCTACCGGCTCAGCAGACCTTCTGGTTACTCCGCACTCCGCTCGTCCTGCTGAACCTGCTGGCGGTTTACACCCTCGGCCTGGTCTTCTTTAAGAATCGAAACCAGGCGGTCTTTCTTACGATCCTCTACTTCATGTTGACCTTGA
>MGOM01000114.1:14212-14521 GCA_001797105.1 Chloroflexi bacterium RBG_19FT_COMBO_62_14 | reverse complement strand
GGGGGCGCAGGATAAGTTTGTCGCCAGGTATACCATGCTTCCGGCAGCGTTGGCATGGTCCCTGAGCTATCTCCGGCGGCCGAGGTGGCGGACATACTGGCTAGCCGGCGTCTGCACGCTGGGTCTATCGACAACACATCCGATCGGCATCATCCTGTTGGCGATTCCGCTTGGCGGGCTAGGGTCCGTCCACCTGCTCAACCACCTCCGAATTCTCGACCCAGAGACTCTTTGGCCGCCCAGCCTGTGGGGTTTCGGCTCCGACGGTTTGAAAGGGTGGCTCAAGAAGCGGCTGGCGGTCAATTGGCC
>MGOM01000114.1:10509-14206 GCA_001797105.1 Chloroflexi bacterium RBG_19FT_COMBO_62_14 | reverse complement strand
TAAGCCGTTCGCGCTGTTGTCGATTTTCTCGCTGTTGGGTGTCATTGTGCCCCTTGTCGCCAAGACATCCGCTGATGCCCCTGTCGTGGCTTACTCCCTGACCGATACCCGCGACCCGACCTTGTGGTATCGAGTCAACCTTGCCCTTGACTACCAGCGCCTGCTGGTCTCGGCGGCCTTCGGGCCGGAAGCTTACATCGTCCACCCGCGAATCTTTCTCGATGCAGTCATCCTGATTCCGTTTATTGGCCTGCCCTTGCTTTGGTGGAAAGCCCGCAAGAATATCGTTTCCGAGTTGATCCTGGGCACATTCTTGCTCAACCCGGCCTTGCTGCTCATCCCGCCGCTGGTCCAGTTCTTGGGTGAGCGTGCCACCCCTTGGCTGCTCTACCGGCTTGCTTGGCCGCTCTCTCTACTGGGCCCAGTAGCCATCACCTGGGCTGCCTGGGTGCTGGTGGAACGCGTCGGTCTGCGGCTCGGCCGGCCTGTGATCAGGCAGGCGCTCCCGGCAGCGCTGGTGGCAGTGACGACGCTCGTCCTGGCGGGAGACATCTACCGGGGAGTGTACTTCCTCAAGGAATATCGTGAAGACTCTTTTGCGACTCAATGCCGTACGCTGCAGCCTGTCTACAGTCTCCTACCCGCACTGGTAGGTGATGGCACCGTGGTTCTCTCCACCCCAGACAATGATCTATGCATGGTCGCCAGCGCCGCCTATGCCTATCCGGTGGAATTCGGTCTCACCACGACAATCAATCGCTTCCCGGAAGGACGCCTGGCGGAGGCCCTTCAACGCTTCGATGATGTCTACACCTTCACCTCGGCGAAGGTGGTGGACCAAAGGTTCATGGATATCCTGACGCGTTGGAATGTGGGACTCATCATGATCCGCACCGACCAGCCCATCGGCGGCCAGCTGCGTCACTTGCCCCGGCTCTTCGAATTGGTCCTTGAGGAGAGTCATTACAGCATTTACCGGGTCCAGAGCGGCACAGGTGTCGATGTCTTGTCCGAGGTCCCGGTGGAGAGACGATGGAATCAGGTCCACTGGGAAGGACATGATCCGATCGTCGAAGCGAATACCCTGTGGTCAGGTGGGCAATGGGATGAGGCCATCGCCGCCTATCAGCCCTTGTTGAGTGAGGACGCCGACACGGCGTACCTTGCCTCCATCGGTCAGGGTCGCGCTCATTTGGCTGCAGGTCGACGGCTGGAGGCGCTGGCGGCGTTCATGGCGGCGACCCGCGAGAGCCCTGAATCGCCCCTGGGCTGGCTGCTGGCGGGCAATGTCAACTGGCTTGGCGAAGACTACGCAGCCATGGCACAAGCTTACCAGCGAGTGGTCGACATCATGGACTGGAATCCCGAGGCGCTTTCCCGCCTTGGGGAGGCATATAGGTTCCTCGGGCGTCTCGAAGATGCCCGTTCGTTCTACGAGAGCGCGGTCAGCTTTGAGACTACGCCGGGGACTTCCACTTACTATCGCGAATTGGGCTCGGTCTATCTGGCGGTCAACTGGACCGATGACGCTGTTGCCGCCCTGGAGAGGGCGGTGTCGACCCGGGAGACGTTGGCGTCTTATTCCCTTCTTTCCCAAGCCTATCTCCAACGGGGGGATCTGGACGCCGCGACCGGAGCTGCCGGGCGTGCCCGCCGGTTGAACTTCTGGAGCGATATTCCCAGGGATTTGTTCGGAGAGGTGGAGCTCAAGCGCGGGGATCGACAGCGCGCCCTGGACTACTTCAAACAGGCTTTGTTCTTCAACCCGCAGTCGCCTGCTATCGCCAAGCTTGCTTCAACTTCGAGCGCACTGTATGGGACCGAATCGGCGCTTGCCCGGATCGAGAACATGATCGGGTACAAGCTCGGCTTCGCCGAACCGGTCATCACCGCCGCCAGATTGCAGCAAGCCCTTGGCTTCTTCGATGAGGCGCAGGCCTCCGGATGGCAGGCCTGGCGATGGAACCCTGTTGACTCGCAGTCTGCAGTTTTCCTAGGCAATCTCGAGTTCAGTCTGGGCGAGCGCGAAACGGCCACATCTCGGTATCAGGATGCGGCCCACGTAAACCCGTTCAACCCAGCACCGTTTTTAGGGCTGGCGGCGATCGCCGAAGTCGATGGCGATATTGGCTCAGCTGCTGGATGGGCATGGATGGCGCAGTCAGCCGCGCCATACAGCCCGAGTGCGCTGATCGCTCAGGGGAGATTGTCCGGGATTCAAGGAGACACGGCCGCATCCCTGCATGAGTTTGAGCTAGCCTCTGCCGTGAGCCCGTACGACGCCTCGCCATTGGTGGCCCTGGCTGATCACCAACTCAACCAGGGGAAGTGGGATCAGGCGCTTATCAATTACAGGATGGCGCTCACCCTTCAACCCGACGCAGCCGCAGCCTGGCACGGTCTGGCGAGTGGCTACTTGACTCAAGGCCAGATTGACGAAGCGAAGTCGGCCTTGGAGAAGCTGGTCGACCTTTTCCCGGCGGAAGGGGTCAATCGCGTCTTGCTGGCGGGTGTTCTCGAACAAGAAGGTGACCAGGAGGGGGCGGCCCAACAGCTTGAAAGAGCCGTTGAGCTTGATCCAGGGGACCCTTCCGGATATACCGCGTTGGCGCAACTCCGAATTCGCCAGGGAAGGCGATCCGAAGCGGAAACCGTCTACGGCAATCTGATCGACCGCTTGCCATCTCTGGAGGATGGCTACGTTGGATTGGGCCGACTGCGTGAACTTGAGGGGCGCGTCGATGCCGCGGAGGAGTTATACCGCCAAGGACTGCAGCGACTCTCGCCGGAGATCTCTTCCGGGGTGTCTCTGGCCCTGGCCGACCTCGAATTGAGGCGTGGGGCTCCTGAAGAAGCAGTCAAATTGTATGCAGCAGTGATCCAGGTGCAACCAATGATGGCGGCCGGGTCGATTGGGCTGGCGAGAGCGTTTGCCTTGCAGGGCGACCTCGCCTCGGCCAAGCAAGTTCTTCAGAGCGCCCTCGACCTCCAGCCGGCATTACCGACGCTCCAGGAGGCCTGGGCCTTGCTTCTGATCGGGGAGGGCTCGTTGAATAGCGCCGATCAAACCTTCACCTCCGGCCTGGCCCAGGCGCCTGATGCCGTCAACCTGGCTCTCGGCCAGGCGAGGCTCTACGCCATGCGCGGAGAGCCGGACATCGCCATGGGAGCGATCGTCGCCTTCCATGAGCGCTGGCCGGGAGATCTCGAGATTCTGGCCGGCGGAACGACCTTGGCCATCGAAATCGGCCGACCCGACGAGGCCCTCGGCATTGCGCACCTGCTGACGACTCTGGCCCCCGGTCGAGCTTCATCTTGGACTGCCCTCGGAGATGCACATGCCAATCTTGGGCAGTTCGATCTGGCGGAGGAGGCCTACCGGAAGGCCACCGAGCTCGAGCTCGGCAAGAGCCAGGCTTGGCTGGCGCTGGCAGAGTTCCTCTCGGCTCGGGCACGGAGCGGGGAAGCCACAGATGCCGCGGAACGCGCGATGGCCGCGGATAAGGGTTCTGTGCGGCCGTATATGGTCTTAGCGGACATCTTGATCCGGGAGGGCAATCTGGATAGCGCCCTCGGGACGTATCGGGCTGCGGCCGACCTGAACGCAAGGGACAGCTCTCCGCTTCTCAGCCAGGCGCAGCTGCTGCTCCAAATGGGACGGCAGCAGGAGGCGCAGGCGGTTCTTGATCTCGCCCTC
>MGOM01000114.1:10202-10492 GCA_001797105.1 Chloroflexi bacterium RBG_19FT_COMBO_62_14 | reverse complement strand
CCCGCGTGTCTACGCCGCTCGGGCGCAAATCATGCTCGTTCAAGGCAACGTGGAGGATGCGCGTCACGAGTATACGGCCGCAACGCTGGTTGCGCCGGGCTTGTGCCGCCCTCTTGTGAACCTGGCCGGATTCCTCGCCGCTAGAGGCGAGCGATCAGAGTCGAAGGCAGCCTACGAGGAAGCGCTGGTGAGGGCCGGGTGCGTTGGCGAGGCGCGAGTGGGGCTCGGCGAGCTTTACCTTTCGGAGGCGGACCCCACCCGAGCGATGGACCAGTTTCAGCGTGCGGTGT
>MGOM01000114.1:5490-10134 GCA_001797105.1 Chloroflexi bacterium RBG_19FT_COMBO_62_14 | reverse complement strand
CAGGCGATCTCACGAAAGCCCGCGTCGGGACCGCTGCACATCGCCGCCAGCCGGCTCTCACTCCTTCTGGCTCAGCACAGCGATGCGCTGAATGAGGCTCAAGAAGCGTCGCGCCTGGAACCGCAGAAGGCGGACTCCTGGATTGCTTTAGCCGAAGTCCAACGTACCCTGGCGATGTACGAGGAAGCCGAGCAAAGCTACAAGAAGGCTGTCGAGACCGATCGCTCAGTGGCCTTCGCCCATCTTCGGCTCGGCGAGGCCTACGCTGAGTGGGGGCGTTTCGACGAGGCGGAGGGGGAGTTCAGCCAGGCCCTTTCTCTGGCACCGGATGACTCGCGCATCTATGTAGCGTTCGGCATGTTCATCGAGTCCCGAGGACGGACTGACGAGGCGGTCGAACTCTTAGTGCATGGGTCTCGTGTGGACCGGAGCAAGGTAGGGGCAACCCTCGCCTTGAGCCGCTTGTACTCGAAGATGGGCCGATCAGGCGAGGCCGCGAACCTACTGAAGAGCGGCCTCGAGCGCGCGCCCTATCTCATCTCGGATCTCTACGATCCGGCCGATGTGGGGACCCTCACCGAGGTACCTCGTTCCGCGGTTGATCTCCTCATCGCGCTTGGCGATATACAACGATATCAGGCAGACTGGGCGGCGGCACTCGACTCATATCAGTCGGCCATTAAGGTAGCGCCCGGCCGGGTTGACGGATACCTTGCGCTCGGAGAGGCTTACGAGATCCAGGGTGGCATCGCCGACGCCCGAACGCAATTTGAGACCGCCCGACAATTATCGCCCGGATCCGCCCAGGTCAACCTGGCCTTGGCTGACTGGTATCGCGATCGCTGGGATTGGGCGGAGGCGGAACGTATGTACCGCACGGCGATGGAAGCTTCCCCGGCAGACATCCGCGGCTATCTCGGCCTGGCCGATCTTCTCCGAAGCCAAGGACGTTTCCAGGAGGCTCGAACGGCTCTCGAAGCCGGAGTGGGCATAGTCCCTTCCTCTTCGACTGCCTTTGTTGCACTGGGGAATTGGCTCCGGACCCGCGCGGAAATACCGGCGGCAGAAACTGCCTATCGCTGGGCGATCCGCCTCAATCGGGCCGACCCGGCAGGCTTCTTAGCCCTGGGAGAATTGCTTCAAGCCAGGGGGCTACGTCTGGAAGCATTGCTCTTGCTGCAGCAGACCGTAAGCCTCGCGCCTACTTCGAGTGCTGCGCGCCTGTCCCTGGGAAGTTGGTATGAGCTCGAAAGGAACTGGGAGGCCGCAGAGAGCGAATACAGGGCGGCGATCGCTCTCTCGCCGAATGATCCGGTGGGCTATCTTCGACTGGGTGATCTCTTTCAGGCGATAGATCGCCCGGGTGATTCGGGTGCACAGTACCAGAGGGCGCTGGCGCTGGCCCCCGGAAGCGCGATGGCCAACGTCGCGATGGGGGATTGGTACATCGCGAATCTCGATCGGAAAGTGACGATACAGACAGCGGCTCAGGCGTTTGAGGATGCGAAGGCGACGGCGCGCCAAACCCTACCGGGGTCTGAGGCCCATGACTTTATTGATCACCTGTCTACGGGGGTCGATGATTTGCAGTCGGGCAACGTTGAGGGAGCTTATCAGCATTTCGAGCAGGCCATCGCGATTGATCCTGACTCGGTGCTGCCCTACCTTGCCATGGGCCAGTGGTATCGATTGGTCGCGGGAGTGCCGGCAGCGGAGCAAGCCTACCAACTGGCCATCGAGACTGTGCCGGCGGACGTAGCCGCGTATATCCGCCTCGGGAGGCTGTACCAGCAAACCACCCGGCCCGAGGACGCCAAGGCGCAATTCGAGCGGGCGGTCCAGGTCGCGCCCGGATTGCCTGAACCCTTCCTTGCCATGGGTGACGAATTGCGCCAGCAGGGAGACTGGGCCGGCGCCGAGCAGGCTTATCGCAGCGCCATCGAGGTGGCGCCCGGCGACGTGAGCGGCTACGCGAGCCTGGGAACGCTCCTCTGGGCGCAGGGTAACCAGCGGGAAGCCTTGGCGGAGTTCGGGAGGGCTGTGGTTGCGGGAATAACCGTCGAGGCCAGCGTTTGTGGACCGGGACGCTTGCCAGACCTCGACAGGGCACACAGCTTCACGGAGGGAGACACAACGGCCGCACTTGACGCCGGCGCCTGGCGGTGTCGATGGGAATATCGCCCATGGTCCACCATGGCGGTGCCGACAACCTTAGGAGGTTGACCTTGCGTTCGGGAGGCTGAACGAGCCGATCGGTTTCTGTCACACCTCTAGGGCGGCCCTATCTCCCATAATTCTACATTCGTCATCTCGCATCGCGTGCCAAAGTCCTTATTGGTGCCGGAGGCGAGTGCATACCCCAGCAGACCTGCGCTGAAAGTGTCATCCGATTGCCGGTACACCTGCTCTCCGTTCACGAATACCGTCATCCACTGCCCTTCAACCGCCAGGGTTATCTGGCTGCTCCCCGAAACGCGGATTTCTTCTCGGTACGATCCGCTGCCTAGACGAGAAATGACCTGATCGAGCTTTCGATAGAGGTAGAGATTCCCGTCGAGACCGAGGAAAACCAGATAATGGTCCCCCCGAGCGTTCATTCGGAACACGAACCCGCAGCCCGAATTCCAGAAATTGGCCCGCTCGCTGGCGGATTCCCATTGCACATCGGCTCGCAACACGAAATCGCCCGGAGAGTGTCCGGTCGGCAGGAAATCGTAGTAATCGATCTGGGCCCAGCTCGCTTCAAACGGCTGGAGAGCCTGATACTTCCCCTGCGCGTTGTTTAGGATCCCTCGTCGATGAAGATCTGTGACGAGGGTCCACATGGAACCCGCCTGCGCCGTGGCTTCGGGGCCGGTTTCCAAAGTGGCGAGAGAAAGATAGGGAGGCGTCCGGGCAAGATCCGCCGTCGTTGACTCGAAAGGGGTGGCCGTGAAGGAAGTGCTTTCCAGCGCTGGCGTCGTCGCCGTTGGCGGGAGTTGCGATTCGAGAGGCTCCGGAGTGCGAGAGCCCGTGGCAACTGAACAGCCCACGACAAAGGTCATGAGACAAGCGAAGAGGAGGTTGCGCGCTGAGAAAGTCATCCTATTTGGAGGCAGGACTCTCACACCCCGCCAATCCGGTTTCGATACCATCCTGGCGGAGTACTCATGCCTGGATGTGACGCTGCTCGATCATACTACCATCCTCGAAACTGGTCGCTGCAACCGCGGAGAAAGGGGATGTGGGTCCGCGGGACGCGCTGGCAAGCGGCCGCCAGCCATATAAAACACAGATGATGCGAAGCCGATCAGCCTATCGTTGGTTCAACATCGTTTACGTGGCTTGTATGGCGTCATGGCTGCTCCTACGGGCGGTGTTTATGGATCGGTCGTGGCTCCTAGCCCTGGTCAACACCATGGCCGTCTACCTCTTCATACCTCTCCCGGTCTTGTTGTTCATCGGCTTGATCCAACTTCGCAAAGATAGCCTGGGGTTACTGACCCTTCCTGCCCTGGCTTTCATGTTGCTGTACGGAGAGCTCTTTCTGCCCCGAAAGGCCGGAGCTGAGCCTATCCAAGGCCCTTCCATCGCGGTCATGAGCTTCAACCTCCACTTCAGAAACGATGAAATGGAAGGCGTGGCAGAAGCCATCCGATCCGCCTCCCCCGGAATTGTCGGCTTCCAGGAGCTTACCGCGGCCCATGGCAACATCCTTGGTGATCTCTTGAGTCAGGATTATCCGTACCGCACTCCCCTTGTGTTTGCCGAGGACCGGAGGATTGGTCTGTTTAGCCGTTATCCGATCATGTCGGTGGTGGGTCTTACCTTCGCACGCAGGCAGCAGGCGATGCGGGTGAAGCTGGAGATGGAGGGTCAGTCTGTCTATGTCTATGTCGCCCATCTCTCGCCAACCCTGATCTCCAATGTGTTGGATGATTCGGGACCGGCATACGTCTCCGAGACTTACGCTTGGCGGGCGGAGGAGGCCGCCAGTCTAGCGGCGTCGGTGTCGATGCTGAATGAGCCGGTCATCCTGCTCTGCGACTGCAACTTCACGGATACTTCGTATGCCTACTCTAAGTTGGAGGCGGTGTTGGAGGATAGCTTTCGCGAGGCCGGCTGGGGCTTCGGCCATACCGTGCAGCCGTTGGGCTTCCCATTTCGGCTTCAGCGGATCGACTTCGTTTGGCACTCTTCGGACCTTGTCGCCATCCGGGCAGGCGTCGGCCCTGAAGGCGGCTCCGACCACCGCCCAGTCGTTGCCTTTCTCAAATTGCGGCCGCCGACTGCAGCGGAACCGTAAGCGGCCGCCCATTTCGGTCGTAAGCCAACAAGGGGAATGGCTGGCCGGCGATGGCAATTGCTATGGAGAGGGGCTGTCGGGGCTCATGGCCCAACTCGGCGTTTGCGCCAGTCCGGAGAGGGCTCCGATCTGGGGGAGGGTCGCTCCATCGTCTGCGGGTTCCTGTCGCCTCCCTGATAGAGAATCCGTTTAGAAGCCCGGAGTAGTATCTAGAGTATAGTTGTCTGAGAAGGCTCTTTCGCCACTTTTTTCGATCTGCACAACGCGACATCAGGGCATCATCCTCCCGGCATTTGGGGGTAGGCCTGGGTGAGAGCGGTGAGGCGCACGCGCTCTGAGCCCAGAGCGTGATCCTGAAA
>MGOM01000114.1:0-5442 GCA_001797105.1 Chloroflexi bacterium RBG_19FT_COMBO_62_14 | reverse complement strand
CTTGCGCGTTCCGACCAAGCAAATGAGTGGTCGGGTCGTTGTCATTCGCCGACACTCGGTCTGACCAATTGGGGAAGGAATGAACGCGGCTGAGACGCATTGGACGGGGGTACCTGGCTGTTCAGCGCTTCTGGTCTCATGAATCTACGGGACGGAGATGGGAAGGAGGTTTTCGGGTACCTGCATATAAGGAAGCACGTGGAGTGGGAATAGAGCGACCGATAGGCATCCGATGGGTAGCTCAGCGACGAGCCTCCCGATGTTAGAGACATTCCGGAGGAGGGACGTAATGAACCGAAAGTCGTTTGGGTTTCTTGTGGTCTTTTCGCTCTTAGTGAGCGCTGTACCGGCCGCCGCTTCTGATTCGGGCGCGCCCCAGGAGCAAACGCCAGGTCAGCACGTGGGGCAACTCATCAATCGGGGCTCCACTTCGTTCGGGGCGAATACAATGGGTGAGGCGGGCTTGAGCCTTCCCGAGGCCCCCGACAATGCATTCCGCCAAGACGTGGTCAACCGCAGTTATTCCCGTAGACCGGATCCGTCAGGGGAGGCGTCAGGAATCCGTGCGCCGACCGTGAGCTCCCCGAGTTCGATTGAAGGGGGCGGCGGGCCGCTGTTTTCGTTTCACGGCCTGAATCACTTCGACCAGCGTTTTGCCAATGGTGGGAACCAGTTCAGTTTGGAGCCGCCCGATCAGGGGCTGTGTGTCGGGAACGGTTTCGTTCTGGAGACGGTCAACGATGTGATGCGGGTTTTCGACACCTCCGGCTCGCCGGTCAGCGGGGTAGTGGACCTCAACACGTTCTATGGCTACCCGGCACAGTTCGATAGGACGACCTTCTTGCAGGGTCCATTCGCGACCGATCCGAGCTGCTACTATGACCCGGAACACGAGCGCTGGTTCCATGTCGTGCTGACCCTTGATGTGGACCCTGTGACAGGCGAGTTCCTCGGGTCAAACCACCTGGACCTGGCGGTCAGCCATACGAACGACCCGACCGGAGACTGGAACCTCTACAGCATCCCGGCCCAGAATGACGGCACGGATGGGACTCCGGATCACGAGTGTGATGGAGGCCCATGCATCGGCGACTACCCCCACATTGGCGCCGACAAGCACGGCTTCTATATCTCCACCAACGAGTACGCCTTGTTCGCAGATCAGTATACGACGGCGCAGATTTACGCCATTTCGAAGGCGGCGCTTGCAGAACGGGCCCTGTCGCCTGCGTTCGTGCACTTCGACAACCTGTACATCGCCGGCAGGCCTGGCTTCACCGTTTGGCCGGCGACCTCTCCGGTCGGAGAGTATGCCGGGTTCCGGGACGGGACCGAGTTCTTCCTCAGCTCCATGGCAACGGAGGAATCAGGCAACAGCCGCGGGTTCGATTTCCGACTGGGTGTCTGGGCCATCACCAACACATCGTCGCTGAACGACGCCACACCATCACTGAATCTCTTAAGGGGTGTCCTTCCATCTGAGCCTTATGGTGTACCGCCGGCCTCCGCCCAAAAGGAGGGCGACGTGCCACTCGCTGACTGTCTCAATGAGGACTGTCTCGGGTTTGGGGATCCGCCTGAGCCGCAGGAGGAAGGTGTACTGGACAGCCTGGATTCGCGTATGCAGCAGGTCTGGTACGCCGATGGCAAGATCTGGGGTGCGCAGGGCACGATCGTGAAGGTCGGTGGGCAGTTCCTGGCGGGCATCGCCTACTTCGTCGTGGATCCGACCGCCATTGGATCCGGCGGAGGCGTGATGCTGGCTCAGGGATACTTGGCGATCCCGAACAACAACCTGATCATGCCGGCGATCGCCACATTCCCTGGCGGTAGGGGGATCATCGCCTTCACCCTCGTCGGTGAGGACTTCTACCCAAGTGCGGCGTTCGCCATCATCAACGGAGCCTTGGGCGTTGGTCCGGTCAGGATGGCAGCCCAGGGCTTGGGGCCACAAGATGGCTTCACGGAGTACTTCCTCGGCGGTGGCCGGCCGCGCTGGGGCGACTATGGGGCGGCCGTCGTCGATGGTGGCAGTCTCTGGTTTGCCTCGGAGTACATCGGGCAGACATGTGACTTCGATGAATTCCTCGTGGACATGAGCTGCGGCGGTACGCGCAGCGCCCTGGCCAACTGGGGCACGCGCATCAGCCGGCTCAGCCCGTAGTCTAACGCAAGAGCCTCTTAATGAGAGCCAGATGCCCTCGGGTATCTGGCTCTTGTTCTTTCCCCATAATGCGGGAACTCGAAGGAAGGGCGGAGCGTCTGTGAGTCAGCACCCTGCGCTTCGCTGGATGGGTCATGCGAGTATCGAAGCTGCCCGCCGCTCTTCTTGCTGTCGCAGTTCTTCTTGTTCCGGCCTGTGAGCCGGCGGCCCTTACGCCGCCGAAGGGCCCTCCAGCGACGTCACCTTCGCCGGTGGGTAAGCCCACGCCGTCGTTCGTTGAAGACTTGCGGCTGCAACTGGCCCGCGAGCTGAATCTCCCTTTGGATGCGGTCTTGACAAGCGAGGTCCAAGCCGTCGAGTGGCCGGACGCCTGTCTCGGCGCCGCCAGGGCGAACGAGATGTGTCTCCAGGTCATCACACCTGGATACAGGTTGTTCTACTCCACGCCGCAAGGTGATGTCGAAATCCACACAGACGAGGCCGGAGAGGTGTATCGACGGGTCGAACCGATCCAGACACCCATGCCGAAGAATTTGCAGATCGTGGTTGTCTGGGAACGCTCGGGGGGGATCGCCGGGATCTGCCAGCGCCTCGTGATAGACAGCCGGGGAGGTTACCGGCTTCAGGACAGTTGTGTTGGGGCAGCTCAATCGACAGGTCTGGTTCCAGCCGAAGCGACTGCGCAGATCGAGCGTTGGAGGGAGGAATACGCACCCTTCATATGGCAATCCATTCCGCCTACGGGGTCCGCCGACATGTTCACCGAAAAGCTCGCCTTTAGTGGCATGGGGGTCCAGACCGCTTCGGAAACGGACCAAGGTAAGATCGCTGACTTCTTGGGCCTGCTAGTGGCGGAACTCATGTCGGACGCTCAGCCTACACCGGGCCTGGGTGACTCCGGAATCGCGGGCGAGGTCGTGATTGGGCCGACGTGTCCTGTCGTCGCGGCAGAGAACCCCTGCCCCGATCGGCCGTACCAGGCGACAATCACCGTGCTTGCCTCGACCGGGGAGATCGTATCACGCATTGTGAGTCAGGCGGACGGCACTTTCCGGTTGTCACTGGCGCCGGGAACGTACATCCTGCAAGGCGAGTCCGACGGGTCCTACCCCCGTGCTCCCCGGGTTGAAGTGACCGTCGAGGGCGGAAATTACACCCAAGTTACACTCGCATATGACACTGGCATCCGCTGATCCCGAGTAACTCCCCGCCATAGGATCAATCATCCAAGCCCCCCGTTTGTCCACCGAACATGTTCGACTGCCCACAGGATCAGCTGCCACCCCGGGCATCCCGCGGCATCTTGAGGCGATTCAAGCCCCGCGTTGACACTCGCCGCGCGTGTGTGTTAGACTTTTCGTGTCCCCAGTACTCCAGTACCATACCTGTGGGGGAAGGCGTGCCGCCGGGCCCGATTGTCCTCGACCCAGGGGCTGCGTGCCAGACCCACACAAGTGAATCTCGAAGCCGCACTCCGGAAGGGCGCGACGGAGGGGAGAGGGTCAACTCTCGGGGGATTCGCGCCCGATTCGACCGGAGGGGGCGTGAACGGGAAACTGCGTTCAGAAGGAGCGCTGATGCCGGGCCGGACGCAGGTGCTTGTCGTCGATGACGACATCCGGATCCTGGATTTGTTGGCGATGAGCCTGCGGCGGGACAAATTTGATGTGCTAACTGCGACGACCGGCGAGCAGGCGCTCAAGCTCGCCTACAAGGAGCATCCGGATGCGATCATCCTGGACATCATGCTCCCGGGGATGGACGGTTTCGAGGTCTGCCGGCGGTTGCGCGAGATGACGGAGGCCGTGATCGTGTTTGTCACGGCCAAAGATGAGACGGAAGACGTCGTGCGCGGCCTGCGCATGGGTGGGGACGACTACATCATCAAGCCCTATGCCTACCAGGAGCTCGTTACCCGCCTGACGTCGTCGCTGCGGCGGCGCACCGCCGGCTCGCTCCCGCCCGTGCTTAAACCGTCGGGGGACGTCCTCATGCTCACCGACCCCAGCCGGCGGTTGGTGTTCATGAACGGTCAGGCGATCCAACTCACACCGAAGGAGTTCGAGGTTCTCAAGTATCTGTTGAAGAACTCGGGCAAGGTCCTCAGCTCCGATGCCATCCTGAGCTTCGCCTGGGGGCCGGAGTACATTGGTGAGAGTCGCTTGTTGAAGCAATGTATCTACCGTCTGCGAACGAAACTCGAGCCTGACCCCTCCAGCCCGATCCACATCCTGACCGTGCGCGGCTCGGGGTACGTGTTCGAGCCCGAGCCTCAGCCGATCCCCGCTCACTAACCCCATTTCTCTCGCCAATCCGATCTCTTCCAGCCTCGCTCCCCCGGGAAGGCTAAGCCGTAGGCGCACCCATAAAGGGTGCGGCTACCAGACCGCGCGTCAAAGGGTGTTTGGTAGCCGCAGATCTCCGACCTGCCTGCCTGCACCCGAAGCGGGGCGGAGGGTGTCCTTGTGTTCTTCAAGGGCGCGGAGGACAAGGCTGCCGGAGCCTCGAAGGCTCCCGGAGCCTGGAGATGATCCGGTCTCCCGTGCCCGTTTCCCCCGCCATGTGGATCTGGTACTCGCAGGTCTCCGACATGCGAACTGTATTTGTGGAGTGCGCAAGCTCTGCTTGCGCTCGGAAGCGGAGCTTCCGCACATCAGAACCGGAGCCCTTCAAGGCTGCAGTCTAGTAACCACAGGCTTCGCCTGTGCCCAGAAGCAGAGCTTCTGGACTCCAGAGTCGCCCCGGCGTTGATAGAATAACGAATGGGGACCTGAATAGGGGGATTCGATTCGGCCGACGTCGAAAGGGAGAAACTCATGTCCGTTAGTTCGGAAACCCCCCCGCCCGAGAAGGTCACCCTGGCGATCGAGGGTTGGAACGCTCGCGACCTGCACAGCCGGGCCGTATTCGAGCGATCTCTGCAATCGATCCTCGATCAATCCTATCCGGTGCGCCAATGCCAGATCCTGGTTCTCATCGATTCCGGAGCCTCGGAGGAAGAAACCGAATGGATTCGCCAGGCGCTGCCGCAGGTCGAGATCGTCGGGATAGAGGGTCTCACCTACTACCGCACCAAGAACCACGCGATGACTTTGGCCAAGGGGGAGGTCCTCGTCTTCGCCGACTCCGATGTGCGCTACGTCCCGGATTGGCTCGAGCAGATGCTCGGTTGTATTCAAGCTGGGAATCCGGTCGTCGTAGGGAACACCCAATACGAGCTTGGGCCGCTTAGTCGGACTCTGGATTTGTGCGATTGGGCTGCCTCACGGATCGGCTCG
>MGOM01000113.1:37461-40134 GCA_001797105.1 Chloroflexi bacterium RBG_19FT_COMBO_62_14 | reverse complement strand
TGATAAATCAATCGATCCGGGAACGCGCGCGCCAGCCGTGCGTCTTGATCGCCGTCGCGATCGATCACCAGGAGCGTGTCATCATCGGCCGAGAACGGGGGTGCCAGCATGAGCAGAGTGCCGTACTCCATCCAGTGCTGCTCGACGTGGACGATGACCAGCGCCCGCCCCAGATCAGCCGACTCGAAGGGGGCCATGGCGGAGCGCGAGATCCCGTATAAATGACGCATGACGCCCAATCGCGCCGGGAGGTAGAAGACAAGATCCGTCGCGATCAGCCCTGCGAGAAGCGCAGCCATGGCCCTGCGCCGAAACCCGCGCCATCGCGCCGGCTGCCTCCTCCACGCGCCGATCCAGGTGATCCCGGCTGCGCTCAAAATCGCAAGGCCGGGCAGGGCCTCGTAGTAGTAGCGCGGTCCGTACAGCCAAGATCCGATCCAATAGAACGCATAGACCAGAAGCAGCCCGATGAAGACGCCGAAAGCAAGCCATGCCCTTCGTACCCCTCGCAGCGCAACCAGCCCGGCCGGGAGGAAGATCCACGAGAGGTACGGCCAGCCGAACAGGTCGTGAACGCCGGCCCGCAGGCTGAAGCGGGCGTTGCTGTAAGCCAGTCGAAGATTGTGGCCGGTCTCGGTCACACCGATCCCCGTTCCGAAACCCAAGCGATCGTACGGCCACCAGAGTGTGTACAAGTTCAGCCAGGGATTCCCGGTGAGGGCCCACTGCCAGACCGGAAGAAGGGCAGCGATCGCCACGGCCACGCCCGCGATTTTCAATACACTCTTGCGTTGCGCGGGACGGCCGTGGACGAGCAACCATAAACCGTGAGCCGCACAGGGCAGGCCGACGCCGCTCGCGGTGAGGGGCCGCGTCAGAGCCAGCAAGCCCAGCGACATGCCGGCGGCGAGCACCGGGATCGACCTCGGCAAGCGGTTGGCCTCCGCCGGATCTTCCAGCGGAAGGAAGAGGTCCACCCAGGCAAGAATGAATGCCAGGCCGAGGAACAAACTGAGGCTGTGCGAAAGCAATGAGCCGGAAATCATGGCGAACATCGGCGAGACCGACATCAGAATGGTCGCCAGCAGGCCAACCCAGGGTCCGCAGACCTTCGAGCCGAGACGGAAGGTCAACCAAAGCGCCAGTGCGGCCAGAAGGGGGTTGACCAGCCAGCCAGCGCCGATGCGGACCCCGAGTGAGAGCGCGGCCGGCCAGCCCGGGGGATACTTGGTGAAACGCAGGCCGTTGTAATCGACGACAAACGGGACGAGGAACGAGTTCGGTTCGGGAGGCGTCGCCAGGGCGAGGTGCCCGCGGGCAATAACATGTGCTTGCCAGAGGTTTGCGAAGTCGTCCTCGAGATGCGGAAGGCGTTCGTAGATGTGGTCGGCCACCCAAGCCGAGAAGAAGAATGCGGCAATCGCGATCAGACCTGCGCCTGCCGCCGGGATGCGCGACTTCACGCCATCCTCTGCCCGTCGACGGCCCCGACCTCCTCCAGTGCTCGAAGGGCGGCGTCGTGTAGCGCTCCATTGGAGGCAAGGACGCCGGTGTTCTTGACCAGCTCGCGCCCGGGTGTGAAGTCGAGCGCCTTACCTTCGAGGTCGGTTACTCGCCCGCCGGCCTCCTCGACGATGATCGAGCCGGCCGCCTGGTCCCAGATCTTCTCCCGGTAGTCCGGTCGCGCGGGCGAAATCAGACGGAAGAGCATGTCCGCCTTACCTGAGGCCATCACGGCGTACTTCGCCTGACTGTCCATCCGTTCGGGAGGCGCCAGGCAACCCAGGGCGCTCGCCAGGCGGTCGAGCTGGCCTTCGTCGGTGTGGGAGGCTTCGAAAGAACGCAGGAGGCGGGCCTGGCGCGGATCTGCGCGACCCGACACGTGGACCTGAGCAAGGTTCCCGGCATCCAGATCGGCCGCCCAAGTCCCCTGGCCTCTCACGGCCAGATACGCAGACCCGGCGGCGGCGCTCCCCTCCAGAGGATCAAGTCCCGGGCATCCGAGCGCGCCGACAACTACCTGGCCGGAGCAAACCAGCGCCATGGCGACAGCGTAGTGATCACCGCGAAGGAATCCTTTCGTCCCGTCGATCGGGTCAAGTACCCAGAAGCGGTCAGCCGGAGCGGCTTTCCCGCGATCGACCCAGGCGCAGATCGCCCGGGCATCGACAGCCGGGCGAAGCTGCGTGACGAAGTCGACCACGCTCTTCAGGGTTTGCGCGCCGTTTGCGCCTTGCAGCGCTTCGCTGCCCTCCTCCGCTACAAGTGGGTCATCGGGGAAAGTCTGTTCGAGCATAGCCGCGATGACTGCTTGCGAGGCGAAGTCGGCGACCGTCACCGGCGAGGCGTCGTTCTTGGCCATGCTCGGCACGACCATGTGCCTCTGGATGTGGCGGACAAAGCGCGAAGCCGTCCTGACCGCTTGTAGCGCAAACACCGCTTCAGGTCCGTAGGGGCTGAATCTCAATTGTCATCGGCTCCAGGTTGGTGACCTCTGGATCGCGGGAACGCAGGCAATTCTAGAGATTCAGTCTCAGGTCGCCCGCATCCGAGGTACGGTACAATTATTGTAAGCGCATTCGATGAACTCATCTCTCAAGCGACTGGTTCTGCTTCTTCCACTCACTTCTCTCGCGTGTACTCTGCTCAACGGAACACTCGCGCCGCCGACTC
>MGOM01000113.1:34692-37453 GCA_001797105.1 Chloroflexi bacterium RBG_19FT_COMBO_62_14 | reverse complement strand
GCTGACACGCCTTTGATCCCGCCGACCTCGACTTCGTCGGCGATCCCAACGATCACTCCATCGCCCGAGCCGACCTTCACCCCAACTCTGCCACCACCGGCCGGCCTTCCCGATCCACAAGCATTCGAATGGGTGCTGATCGCCGACGGTTTGGTCGCTCCAGTCGACCTACAGAACGCGGGCGACGCTCGGCTGTTTGTGATCGAGCAGGGCGGCGTCATCCGGATCGTGCGCGGCGGCGAACTTCTCCCGGAGCCCTTCCTCGATTTGCGCGATCGCGTCAACGCCAGCGGGAGTGAGCGAGGTTTGCTCGGGCTGGCCTTCCACCCCGATTTTGCGGGCAGCGGGCTGTTCTTCGTCAATTACACCGGAGCTGAAGGCGCATCCTTCATCTCGCGCTTCAGCTTGAGCCCCAACCCGGACCGGGCGGATCCGTCCAGTGAAGTCAATCTCCTAAGGGTCGCACAGCCGTACCGCAATCACAACGGCGGCGGCCTGGCTTTCGGGCCCGATGGTTACCTGTACATCGGCCTTGGCGACGGAGGGTCGGCGGGGGATCCGCTGGGCAACGGACAACGGCTTGACACATTTCTAGGCAAGATGCTCCGCGTGGATGTCGACGCCGGCGATCCTTATGCTATCCCTCCGGATAACCCCTTCGCCGACGGTGGTGGGTTGCCGGAGATTTGGGCGTATGGACTGCGCAACCCCTGGCGCTTCGCCTTCGATTCGCTCACCGGTTCTCTCTTCATCGGCGATGTGGGGCAAGGGAATTGGGAAGAGATTGACTTCCAACCAGCTCGTGCTGCACCCCCGGCGAATTACGGGTGGAACTTGCGCGAGGGGATGCACGAGTTCGCGGGCGGAGAGGCGCCCGAGGTGGTCGATCCGGTGACCGAGTACAGCCATGCACAGGGCTGTTCCGTCACGGGGGGCATCGTCGTCCGAGATCCCACCTTGCCCGAATGGCAGGGGGTCTTTCTTTACGGCGACTACTGCTCGGGCCTGATTTGGGGCTTGTTGCAGGGCGGAGGCGGCTGGCACAGCGACCAGCTCTTCGATACGCATTTCAGTGTCTCGGGCTTCGGGACAGATCACGAAGGCGCGGTGTACGTCGTCGATTACGGCGGGGGGATCTATCGCCTGGCGCGGAGACCCTGACCGGGATTCGGCCAACATCCTCTTACTGACCCGTATTCTCCTCGGATGCTCGTCTCCATCATCGCAACAGCAAGATGACCAGCACGGCCAGCAGGCCGAGCGCAACGATCGTCGACAGCACCAACCCGCTCACCAGGATTGACACACCCAGCGTCGATCGCCTCTCGGCGGCTCGGGCCTGTGTCTCTGCTGTTGCAACCAGGTGGGCCGGCTCACCCGAAGTACGTCCGATCAGGTAGAGCAGAGCCAGGATAACGACCGCGGCCAGTATCGCCGGGGCGAACAACAGAGCCAGTCGCAGGAAAGCGTCCGGATCGAGGCGGTTCATCAAGCGCTGGAAACGCTCGGGCTCGAGGTAGGAGGTTCCCAGGGCAAGCAGAGAAAGGACGAGCATCGGGACGGTCGAGAGCAGGATCAGTCCGACCGCCCTACGCGCCAGCCGAGCCCAGCGGCCGGCGGCGGCAGCCGGTGGTTGTGCCCTCCTACGGGGGAAGGCGACAAGCACGGTAAAGACGCCAACGATCATTAGGAGCAAGGGCGCTGCCGTGACGAGCGGGCGCAGGAACCGATCACCTGGTAGCGGTTCTATCCACCTCGAGAAGCGGCCGGGGGCGACGAGGGATAGGAGGAGAACCAGGACCGCCACCAGGAACGCGGGGGTGATCAGGCCCAGCGCCCACCGGGCGACGGACTGGGCCGGGGTGGACCGTACCGCACTTACCTGGCTCGGAGTGAGAGCCACCGCCGGCCCCGGCTCGCGCGCGTAGAGGAATGCCAGGACAACCACGGCGAACAGCGTCGCCGGGGCGAAGAACAGCACGGTTTGAATGAACTCGTCCCCCGGGAGCCGCGCGATCAGTCCTCCGAAGCGGACGGGGGCAACATAGAACAAGGCTAACGCGCCGACCGAGCCGAGAAGCATCGGAATGCTCGGGATCAGGAGGAGGACCGCAATCAGCCGAGTCCCACTCCATCTGGGCTTCTGTCCCTGGTCGGAGCGTGCAGTCTCGACGTCCGTCGGCCTGGGCCGGCCGCCGGATGTGTCGTGGGTCATGTTTTCTCCATGGTGTGGTGGGTCCAACGACCGGCCGCCGCTGTGGTGGACAACCCCGCGGTTGGTCAGGGGTTCAGGTCAACCTCGACGCTGGCCAGGTGGACATCGCCCCCGAAGGCCGGACTCAGGTCGCGCACGACCACCCGTCCCGGACCGGGCGCGCTCACGCTATAAGGGATGTCGGCGCTAAACGGTCCTGGTTCACCCAAATCCGGCGCATTGACGATCACTGATTGAGATGCAATCACGTTTCCATCGGCGTCGTGCAGCTCGATCAACAGGGTCTGCTCGAACGAGGCCAGCGCAATCCCCTGCACGTGCAGCATTCCAGCGCTGATCGTCTGCCCCGAGCTGGGCTGCTCGATGTTGATGTCGTCGGGGTGAGGTCGGCCCGGGACGACCATCGCCGGCCCGCTTTGGCCCAGGACGACCGCGACCGAGGCCAGGTGGGTCGTTCCTCCATCCCGCGCACTTTGGCTAAACACCTGGATGAATATATTGCCTCCGCCGGGAACGTTGAGGAACATATCGGTCTCGAATGGGCCG
>MGOM01000113.1:20053-34568 GCA_001797105.1 Chloroflexi bacterium RBG_19FT_COMBO_62_14 | reverse complement strand
GCCGGCCCAGGTTCAAGGATCAGGATCGCCTCCGCCGGTTGAGCGCCGCTGACCGGGGGAGCGGTAGCCTCAGATGTGGGTGTGGCGCTTTCCAGAGTGGGGCTCGGCTCTGGCGGAGGTGTGGCCGTGGCTGCTGGCGGCATGGGCGTTGGCGGCAGGGCCGTGGGCTCGGCTGGCTGCGGCCCGGGGAAGTTGCACCCGCCGAGCAGCACGATCACGATCCAGGCTGTGGTCAGCGCCCCTCGTCTCATGGCCATCTCCTCGTCAGCTAAATCGAGTCTAACCGGTCCAATGTCATTTGACATCAGAACGTTTGTTCTATATAATCATGACACACCTTTCCTGGGAGGTCTATGTGTGGTTCCGTCCTGAGCCCGCCGATGGAGCACATCCTGAGCCTACCGGGGGGCTGCGTCCTGCCTGTCCCCCGGACGCAAGTCGGGGAGAGCCTGTCGAAGGGCTGCGTCCTGCCTGTCCCCCGGACGCAGGTCGGGGGGAGCTTGTCGAAGGAAGGCCGGCCAGGCGTCGCCCCCCGGAGGGGGACGTTTTGAACCTGCCGAAAGGGAGCGGCCTGCCTGCACCTGCCCGCCCTGGCGGTCGGGCCAGGGTGGCGCAGGCACAGGTGGGCAGGCAGGCCGGCAGGCCAGGGAGCTTGTCGAAGGAACACTCACTCGAGGCCCAAGACCCTCGGGGGAATCGACTTGCCCTCGAGATCGACGGTGAGTTGTCAGCCCAACTCAGCCTGAAGGCGCGCACCCGGGGTCAGACAGTAGGCGGGCTGGTCACCGACCTGATCGCCCGCGGTCTGCAGCAGGATGGGCTGCGTTCGCAGGCCGAAGCCGCGCTGGCTTCGCTCACCCCGCGCGAGCAAGAGGTCGCCTGGTTAACGGCTCGCGGCCACACCAACCCCCAGATCGCCGAGGCCCTGATCATCTCACCCGAGACGGTCAAGACCCACGTGGCGCACGTCCTGGAGAAATTCGGCGTGCGAAGCAAGGCAGAACTGCGCGTGCGTCTCCTCGACCTGGGTGTGCGCTGGTGGGAAAGCGGCCGGTAGTAACGGCGCAAGCCCAGCAGCATTCTGACACGCACAAGTCACCTTAGTACACCCCTCGTGTTTGATATCCCCCCGGTTCGTGCTTAGAATGGACGAGGAGAGGTTCACGGCTCACCGAGCGGCAAGACAGCGATCATGCGAGGGAAGCCCGAGCAACGCCCCGTGCTTGCCAAAAGGCCGCGCCCTGCCTGTCCCCCGGACGCAGGCCGGGGGGAGCTTGCCGAAGGGCGGGACCAGACCGTACACACAGGAGCAATCACCATGAGCGCACGACCATCGATAGAAGGGCCGCGCCCTGAGCTCGTCGAAGGGATGGCCGCCATCCTGGCCGGTATCAAAGCCGGGGACGCCGACCAGGTACGGAGGCTTCTTGATGAGCAGCCAGACCTGGTCGGAGGGCTTGGCGAAAACGGCGACACGCCGCTCCTGGTAGCGACGTATTACCGCGCCGAGGATCTGATCCGACTCCTGCTTGAACGAGGCGCGCCCGTCTCCGTCTTCGAAGCAGCCTCGCTCGGGGATGCTCAACGCGTTCGACAGATCCTGGATGACCAGCCCGAGCTATTGGCTGCTTACAGCCACGACGGGTGGACGTCGCTTCACCTCGCCGCCCACTTCGGTCAACTGCAAGTCGTCGACCTTCTGCTGGCGCGCGGCGCCGAGGTTGACGCGCGCTCGACAAACAATCTGGCCAACACAGCCCTGCACGCCGCCCTAGCCGGCGGGAGCTGGGCGACCGCGCGTCGGCTGGTGGAGCAGGGCGCTGATGTCAACGCCGTTGAGACCGGCGGATACATGCCCCTGCATCAGGCCGCAGACCTCGGTGACGCGGAGATGGCGCGGTTCCTCGTTGAGCGCGGAGCGCTAACGGACGTCCAAACCGATGATCAGCAGACCCCGGAGGATGTAGCCCGAGCCAAGGACCACATAGAGCTGGCCGAATGGCTGAGCCGACCGGCGGGCAGGAGCTAACCATCTGCCAGGCTCGCTGCACAGATTCTCATCGGTCAACCTCATCCCCCGATGACCTTCCCCGTGCCGCCAAACCGTACTGAGACGAAGGTCAGGGGGTTCGGTGGATGGAGGACGCAAGCCAACGGAGAGGCTAACGCCGACGAATGGAGGTCAGGATGGAATATCGTGTTCTCGGACGGACGGGAGTTTACGTCTCACCGTTGTGCCTCGGCACGATGAATCTCGGCGGTCCGACGCCGGAGGCCGAGGCAATCCGAATCGTGCACAAGGCCCTCGACGCCGGTCTGAATTTCATCGACACGGCGAATGTGTACGTTGAGGGAGGCAGCGAGCGCGTCCTGGCGAAAGCGCTCGATGGCGGGAAGCGCAATCACGTGGTCCTGGCCACCAAGGTGTATTTCCCCATTTCGGATGATCCCAATGACAAGGGAGCCTCGCGCCGGCACATCCTCATGGAGGTCGAGAACTCCTTGAGCCGTCTCGGGACGGAGTGGATCGATCTTTACCAGATGCACCGCCCGGTCTTCGAACTCCAACAGGACGAAACCCTTCGGGCGCTCGACGACCTCACCCGCCAGGGGAAGGTGCGCTATATCGGCTGCTCGACCTACCCCGCCTGGCGCATCATGGAGGCATTGGCCATCTCCGAGCGTTACGGGCTGGCACGCTTCGTCTCCGAGCAGCCTCCCTACAACCTACTCGACCGCCGAATCGAGAACGAGCTCGTACCACTGGCCGAGCGCTATAATCTGGCGCTCCTTCCCTGGTCGCCTCTGGCGATGGGGATGCTTGCCGGGCGCTATGCCACCGCCAGTGAATTCCCCGACGACTCGCGCGCGGCTCGGATCCAAGCCTGGGCGGCTGAGCGTGTCAACGAACGCGGATTGTCGGCGGCGCGGCAGGTGGGAGACGTTGCCCGCCGGTACGGCATGCCGGGATCACAATTGGCTTTGCTTTGGGTCATGAATCAGCCGGCCGTGACCTCCCCGATCATCGGCCCGCGCACACAAGCCCACCTTGCCGAGGCGTTGGCTGTGCTCGAGATGCAGCTTGATCCGCTGGCAACTAGCGAGCTGGATGCTATTGTCCCGCCCGGGAGCGCGGTTAGCGATTTCCACAATACGAGCGGTTGGATGAAGATGAAGCTTCCCGCCTGACCCCAAAGAAAACACCCGGGTCGTGGGCCCAGGTGTCGAGTTCATTCGGCAGTCGAGTACTTCGGGCGGTCAGCCGGTGCGCAGGACCATCCTCCCGTCCTCGCCAGCTACGAATTCCATCGGTCCTTGAGGGATCGCGTTGGCCATCTCCAGCCTCCCGCTGTCCATAGCCTCCCACATGACCTGGAACGGCGCCTTGCCGGGGATCCACTTCTCGACGATCACTACCCCATGCCCCGGGAGCACGGTGAACGCTAATTGGCGCGGATCCTCCGGACGATTGAGGGCGGTCGAGCGTGCAAAGGCCTCTTTGATCCCCCTGGCCTGCGCCTCCGTGGCGCAAGACACCAGGTAGTGATAGTAGGGAGGGTCGAGTGGAAGAAACTCGACGTAACGCGGATCGTAGGCCGCGACCCCGCGATGTCCGTGGAGCTTCGAGCGCGCGACAGGGACCTCGCCACCTTGTCCCCACGCCGGACCCAGGACGCTCTTCGGCAGGCGTATGTCCATTTCCATCATCTCGACCGCCTCCGATGAAGGCGGATCGTTTCGGATTCCCTCAACCTGACGGATGAGCGCGCCCCTTCCGTCCGGACGTACACCCACGATCACGGCGAGATCATCATCGCTGATCCTCCCCTTGTCCACCGGTCGAGCGCTTCCGGTCACCGTCGCCACAAGCGCCCCCAGCGCCGGCTCCCATGTTGCGAAACAGCCCTCGCTGTATTGGTCCGCCACCGCTTCATGCAATGCCGGAACCTGAACAAGATCGGCAACACGGACCATCTCGGTAAAAAATTGGCGTTGGCCGAGCTCGAGCGCCGCCGCCCGCATCGCTTTGGGCGCGGCGAGTCCCTTCCAGATCGAATCGCTGATCATGTCCCCAGCGACTTCGTGCCCGGTCACCTCGTGCGTGCTTTCAACCGTGACGATTCTCAGAACGATATCGCGGAAGAAAGACTCCGGGTCGTCGGCCGTGCTTCTCGGGTGCGCCCCTACCAGGTCGAAGTGATAGAGATAGTGCGGCGTGTCATCCCCGACGAGGAGCAGGACGTGGATGCTCATGGTCTGAGACTGCACCAGGCGCTCGAGGGCCATGATCGGCCCCCCCCGGCGTCCTTGCTCGATCAGAACCCGATAGGCCTGCGGGGCCATGCCCGGGAAGGCGAAATCGGCGGGATCCGGTGGGTCTTTCGAGAGCGCCGAGCGGAAGTGATCCAGCGTCCTTTCAAGCTGCGGCGGCGTGACGTGAAGCAGCGTATAGATCGTTGGCGAGCGTTGCAGCCCAAAACGTCGGCGCGCCGAGAGCATCAGCGAATCGCGCCAGCCTACCGGCTCCCCGAAGGTGGCCGTCGTAAGGATGATGTCCGTCTCATCGTCCGGTCTGGGCTGGAGGTGATGTCCGGCGAGCCGGAATTGATCCAGGATCCCGCCGGCAACCTCGGCTGTTAGGGCCGACTCAGGGCCTGGAACGTAGGTTACGTGAAGCGTCCGAAGCCACGTGTGGAGATGTTTCGCCTCGATCTCTTCTTTGGCCACACCCATCATCCCACCTCACACTTCATCCATAACCACGCCGCCCGGGACCGAACGCCCAGGCTGATCTTGAACCGTCTCACATTGGCCGGCTGAATACACGGTGATTCTTATACGGCACACCGCCGATATTTTCAAGGTCGCGCCGCATCTGGACGGCAGTCTCAGCCACCTGCGTCAGATCGGCATGAACGAAGCGCGCCTGGCGGATGGTCTTCTCCATCTCCGAATAGAGCAGCGCGTTCCCACCTCGCCCTTGATACTCGGGCAAGATCCCGGCCCCGTTGAGCGCCACCCATTTCGTCCGCTTGAACTCGAGCAGGAGATCGATGATGCCGAAAGGGAATAGCCTTCCCCGGCTTCGCTGGATCGCGGCCGAGACGTCAGGGAAGGCGAACAGAAAGCCGACCGCCTCATCGCCATGCGTGATGAGCTTGATCAAACGCGGGTCGGCGACGGTGAGCAGGTTGTCGGTGAGAAACGCAATCTCGCGATCCGAAAGGGGGTAGTACTCCCAGTTGTTGATGAAGGACTGGTTGTACATCCGTCCGATCCGGCCCGCCCACTCCCGAAGCTCTTTCCGGCTCTCGAAACGTTTCACCGTCAACCCACTCCGCGCCGCAGCTCGCTCGGCGATCCGGTGCACGCGCTCGGGAAGTCTGAATTGGTTCGCGCCCAGGTAGCACGAAATGAAATCTACCTCTTTCTGAAAGCCAAGCTCCTCCATGAATGCCGGGTAGTAGGGAGGATTGTAGTTCATCATGGTCATGGCCGGCCGGAATTCGAAACCCTCGATGAGCATCCCGTATCCGTCCAGCGCCCCGAAGCCCTTTGGACCGACCATCCGATCCAGGCCCCGCCCCCTGGCCCAGGCAAAGGCTCTCTCGAATAAAGCCTGGGCGACCTCGATGTCCTCGATGCACTCAAAGAGATAGAACTGGGCGTCCTGGTGGGCATGATAGTGATTGAAGGGCCGGTTGTTGAGGACCGCAATCCGTCCGACGTCTTCGTCGGCGCGCCGGGCCAAAAAAAAGGCCGCCTCGGAGTGCTCGTAGAATGGGTGCTTGGCTGGGCTCAACTGGGCGGCGGCGTCGATCATGATCGGCGGCACCCACAGCGGGTGTCCCCGATAAAGTCGGAAAGGGAGATGCAGAAATCGACCGACATCACGTCGGTCGCCGACATCCACGGGGTCAACGCTCAACACGGGTGCCTCGGGAGGATGTTCGACCCATTGTAACACCCTGCCAAACCGCCTACAATCTGTCCGCCATGCAGGCAGGGAACCCACACGGGGTGACAGCCCGCTTCTTGCGTTGGCTCTTCAACGCGCTTTTTGCGCTGCTCACCGTCCGCGATGTCAAAGGCCTCGAGAGACTTCCGGCGGACGGGCCGTATATCCTGGCGACAAATCACCTGAGCCTATACGACCCGGCTCTGATCTACGGATTGATCGGTGACGAACGCTTTAGCGGCTGGGCGGCCGAGAAGTGGGAGCGTCACATAGTCTTCGGGACGATCCTCAAACTGGGAAGGGCGATCTTCATCCAGCGCGGCGTGGTGGACCGAAGGGCCCTCGACGCAGCCATTTGCTGGCTGGGCCAGGGAAAGATCTTCGGCATTGCGCCGGAAGGAACACGCAGCCGAACCGGAGCCTTGATCCGAGGCAAGACCGGCGTCGCTTACCTGGCGCACGAGGCCGGCGTCCCGGTCCTTCCGCTGGCGCACTCCGGAACAGAAGACGCGATCCGAACGTTGTTCCGTCTGCGCAGACAAGTCATTAGAGTG
Source organism: Chloroflexi bacterium RBG_19FT_COMBO_62_14 (assembly GCA_001797105.1). GTDB lineage: Bacteria > Chloroflexota > Anaerolineae > Anaerolineales > E44-bin32. The sequence continues at coordinate 28,055 of MGOM01000113.1, read as the reverse complement.
CGCGTCGGCGAACCGATCCACCTGTCGCCACCGCCTCCAGGTGAGCGCACCACCGCCCTGCGGCGCGACACGGATGAGGTCATGTGCCGTATCGCAGCGATGCTGCCTTCTGAGTATCGCGGCGTGTATCGCGACCATCCCCGCCTGGCCGAGCTCTTGGAGCCATCGGCTTCGGTCCAGGTCGCGCTCTCTCCTCGACCAGATACTCACTGATCTGCGTCTTTTGCTTCACAACCCCCAATCTGGGGTGATACCATCGACGACCTGACCTCGCATGACGACCTTTCCAGTTCACCCCTTGACGCTCCTTTTTTATGGCCTGGTGCTGGTCGCGATCGGCGCCTTGGTGCAGTTGGTGCGGTCGTCTCGCCGCCGTGAGACGGCTTCGTTTCCTTTGGCGGCGCTCACCCTGCTCGCCTGTCTGGACGCGATGGCGTTCCTGGCCGGCTTCTCGATCGGTCCCCTCCTGATCCTGGTCACCTCCGCAGTGGCGGTCGTCCTTGCCGCCATGGTTCGGTCTTACCGCGTGCAGGTTGGGCTGGCCTGCTTGGCGACTCTCCTGCTGGCCGCCGGCATGTGGACCGGCACCTTCGCAAATGTGCGCCTGACCTTGGGGATCGGCCTGGTTTCGGCTGTGGTCGTGGCCATGGTTCAGCTCGGACGCGGTTTGACCGAGCGCGGTGTCGGGGCCTTCGGGGGTTGGGGACTTACACTCACCGCCTGTCTGGGCGGACTCTCGCTTCTCCTGGGCTCCACACCCGGGAGCCTTTGGAGCCGCTTGCCCTTGCCTGCTGCGGTTCTCGGGCTTGGCCTAGCCCTCGTCTCGAAACGCTACCGGCCGCCGCTCTTGCTGGTGGCCTTGGCGAACGTCCTCCTTGGGCTGGGGTTTCTCTCCGCCTGAGCTCTCCGTCCCCAGCGTTCGGCCAGTGCATCGAATCTGCCTTTGTATGTTGAGCCTCGGTGATCCTCGGCTACCGCCGCCACGCGGCTGGGACCCCTCGGTCCGAGGCGATCCCAGCCGGCTGACGGCGCGATTGACCGAGCGCCTGTGAGTGCCGCATGCCCGAGCCGACTCAGCGCACCTCAATCGTGGGAAGGACGATTTCAAACGGGACAGGCGATGCGCCCCACCGCTGAGGCTGGCCGCTTGAGTCGGAAGGCGGCTCGGCCGGCTCGACGGAGGGGTCATAGCCCAGCGCGCTGGCCAGGGTTAGCTGGTAGCGCTGGAACAAGTCAGCGTCCTGTACCATTTGGGAATCTCCGGCGATCGCCGCCACCGACCGCAGTTCTTGCTCCATGGCGTGCGCCACCTGCCACGCCTCGGCATAGCGACCCTCGCCAAACATCCGATCGATCACCCTGAGGGCTTCCGCCGAACGCACAATCGTCGCATTCCGCCGGACCTCGATATCCGCCAGGGAGTTATAGTTGTCGATCGGCACGACCGATGCCTCGACCTGTCGGCGGATGTCCCTTGTGCGCTGAGCGAAGGCGTCGGCATAACTGACGTCGATCTCCGCCAGTGCCTGCGGCCCGGACGCGGCTGGGCGGGTCCGCAGCCTGATCATCAAGACCTGGCTGTCACCCGCACCCATCGGTGGCATGTTGACCTGTGCACCTTCCGCCGGAGGGGGCCCTTCCATGCCTGTGACTGCCAACAGTTGAACACCCGGCGCAGGTCGAATGCTGACCCGGATATCATCCGCCACGCGTTCAACCAGGCCCTCGGCCTCCTCGAGGAAGACCTTCTCCATTTCGCGGGCCGAGTCGACGAAGTGGTATGCTCCGTTGCCTTGCCGGGCCAACACCCCCAGGAGCGGGTCATTCATGTCCATCCCCAGGCCGATCGTAGATAGGTAAATTCCCTTTTGGCTGAAGACCAGGGCATCGGCGGCGATCTTCTCCGGATTGGTGATTCCCACGTTCGCCAAACCGTCGGTGAGGAGGATGACTCTGTTGTTGCGCCGGAGATCAAAGCTGCGGTCCACCTCGTCGAAGCCGGTCATCAGGCCGTCATACAGGTTGGTGCTGCCGCCAGGTTGGAGCTGCTCGACCGCCTCTTGGATCCAGGATCCGTCCCCAACGGGTTGGGAATGGCGCAACACCCAGGCTCTATCGTTGTAGGCGACAATGCTCACCCAGTCATCGGCGCCAAGGCTCTTGAGGAACACCCTCACCGATTCTTTGAGATAGGTCATCTTGTCTTCACTGACCATGGAGCCACTGGTGTCGAGCACCAATGCCAGGTTGAGGGGTGTGCGCCCTTCGGATGAGTCGCTCCGGGTCTGCAGCCCGATCTGCACCCACACCTCGCCTCCACTCGAAGGAACTTGCGGGTTTCCCAGGCGGAGGTCGAGCCCAAGCGGCTGATCGGCCGGCTCCGGGAACCGCTGTTCGTAGTAGTTGAGGTACTCATTGATGCGGACGGCTTCGGCCGGGACGATGTCCCCCCGGTTGATGACCCCGCGGCTGTAGGCCTTTGAGGCATCCACACCTGCCGCACATCCACTGACCAGGCTCATGGCGAATACCAAGGGGAGCAGTCTTGATGGCAATCGCGTTCGTGGATACATGGGAACCTCCGAAAGATAGGATTGGGCATCTCGATCCCATTCTCTCGTTGCTCCGGTACACTTCAATTGCCAGGTGTGTTACATTCTGTGCAACATCGCCGGTACAGTACTCGGAGGAAAGTGAGATCTTTCTCGGAGCTCCTTTCTGAATACGTGAACCGCATCGGTGTGGCGGACGCCGAGTTGGCCCGCCGGCTGGGAGTCAGCCGTCAGACGGTCTTCCGCTGGCGTGAGGGTCAGACGCAACGCCCCCGGCATAGGGAAGATGTGATCGCGCTCGCCACAAAGCTGCGGCTTGAAGCGAACGAGCGCGATCAGCTCTTGATGTCAGCCGGATTTCGTCCGGAGGTTGTTGCCCCGGTCGGAGATGTCGGCAAGACCGACGTCGGACCGATACCCGCTACTCAGTACCCAAAACAGCCATTCCGGGATATTCCCGCCGGACCTGCCTGGCCGGCCGCGGCCACCTTTCTGCGACCCGTGCTTCGACGGCGATGGCTCTTTGCCGCCCTTGCCGGGTTGATCGTGCTCGTGATCGGCTTGACCTCCACTGACGTTTGGCAATCGCTGGCCTCCCGACTTGGCTTGATGATCCCCGGCAGTACGCCCATGGAGCCGGTGGCGGCGACCTTCGATGAGACTCTTATCCTCGTCAGTCCATTCGCAAACTATGGCAGCGGGCAGATCGGCTTCAATGTTGCTAGCCGTCTTCAGGAGGCATTGCGCGAAGTCTTTGGCGGATCAGGCCTCGAGCAGGTCCGAATAGAGGTCCTACCCGAGACAATCATGAATGAGGCCGGCGCCCGCCGGTCCGGAATGCAGCTCGCCGCAGACCTGGTGATTTGGGGTGAGTACGACAGCGGACGGGTTATTGCTCACGTTACGGCGCCGGGCGAAGGAGCTCCGACGGTGAGCCAGGAACGACGCTGGATTCTGGAGACCAGCGAAGCACTCAGCACAACCATCAATACCGATCTGCCTCAAGACATTCAGTGGATGGCCTTGTACACGCTGGGACAGGTTCACTACCGGGCAGGGCGGGTGGAGAAGGCGGAGGCGGTTTTCGAGCGCGCACTCGGCAATCTCCCCGAAGATCCCACGGCACGCGGAGCGGTATTCAACTACCTGGGTTCGCTCGAGACCCAGAAAACCACTCCTGATTTGGACAAGGTGATCGCATATTACACTCAGGCCATCGAACTTCTCCCACGGCTTCCTTCCGCCCTGAACAATCGCGGCGTGGCTTATCTCGAGCGTGCTGAGGAGGGTGACCACGCCCGTGCCGAGGACGACTTTCGCAAGGCCATCGGCTGGGGCCCTGACTTCTCTGCCGCTCACCTGAACTTGGCAATATCACTCTTGCGGGACAATCCGGACGATTTCGATGAGCCCCTTGCGTTGCTTGAACAGGCAGAGGAACTGGAGCCGGACTCGCCTGGTATCCAGAATGCCCTGTGCTGGGATCTCAGCCTGGCCGGAAAGCCAGACCAGGCCTTACCCCACTGCGATGAGGCGGTCCGGCTTGACCCCTCCGGCCTAAGCAACGACAGCCGGGGCGTCGCCCTGGCCATGCTTGGCCGGCACTTGGAAGCCATCGACGAGTTCCGGATCTTCCTTGATCGGATCCGGACTGGCAATCCTTCTGCGTATGCACGCTACTCCGCCACCCGCCAAGCATGGATCGTCTCGCTTGAGAATGGCCTGGACCCATTCGATGCGGCGACCCGCCGGTCGCTGCTCCAGGATTGACACCCCTGACCGCCTGTTTGGCCGACAGGTCTTGGCCGGATCCGACTCGTCTTTCAATCCCCCGATCATTGCAGTCGCTGCGCTTGCCGACGATTGCCGATTGTGTCCAGTCACCATGATGAGCCCGGCCGCCCAGTGCGGCACTCCTTCTCCTCTCCTCTGAGTCACGCCGCAAGGTCGGTAGTCCTATTAGTCTCCCCCGCGCGGGGGAGATCGCGATCCCCCGCGCGATTCCACCCAAAGTGGGATGGCTTCCACCCCCATTCCAGCCTACACTGTTAGCACAAATGTTCTAGTCAGGGATGGTGCGCTACCAACAGCGCCTCCACGCCTTCCACTCCCAGCGCACCGTCCCTGCCATAGGAGGTCTCCCATGGACAAGGAACAGACGCAACTCATACCGGTTGCGACCACCCGGACGACGAGCCTCATCGACCCCCAGGCCGAGAGCCTGCCCTACCCGGCCGCCGATCCGGCCCTGCTTGAGGTACTGCTCCAGCCGCGCTTGGCGCTCTTCTGGGGAGCCCACACGCCGACCCGGACCCTGCTGGCTGCGGCCACGACCCTGGCCGCGCGCGGCCAGGAGCTGCGCATTTTCGATGGCGGCAACCGCTTCGACGGCTATTTCGTCGCCCGACTGGCGCGCCGCCTGAGCACCGATCCCCAGACCACCTTGAAACACATCCGCCTGTCGCGCGCCTTCACCTGCTTCCAGATGGCCGAGTTGATCGAGAACACACCGACCGACCTGCAGCCGCTGTTCGTGCTGGATCTGCTGGCCACTTTCTACGACGAGAGCGTACCGCTGCGCGACACCGAACGCCTGCTGGTAACGACGATCGCCCATCTCAAGCGTTTGGCGGCGACCGGCCCGGTGATCGTCGGAGCGCGCGAACCTCAAAGCCTGGTCAAGGATCGCTGGATACTGCTCGACCGGCTTCAGACCGCCGCCGACGCCACCTGGCTGCTGCGCGCGCCGGAAGAGATCGGGCCTCTTCAACCCAGCCTCTTTTGACGCAAGAAGGGAAACGCGCGAATGAGCAAGAAACAGGAACCTGATCCCGATCACCCGATTCGAAGCACACGAGGTTGACATGGGCCGCACCTTACCTTCCATCACCCAGACTTTTCTCCAGGAACAGCAATCACTGGCCCGCTTCCGGCGCGCGCTACGCCTGGACGATCAACGCGCGCTCGATGACCTGCTGGCCGCCTCCCGCCATCACCTGGCCGAAGCCGCCTATGCCTCTCACCTGCTCCCCTTCGAGATCATGCTGCTGGCGATGCTGGTCGAGGAGCACAAACAGGTCCTCCGCCTGCGGGAGGAGTTGGAGACTTTACGCTGGGATGCCCGCAGCCTTTCGACAAGCTCCCCCCGGCCTGCGTCCGGGGGACAGACAGGACGCGGCCAGGAGCATTCGAAACCGTGACCGAACTCTCCGGGCGCCCGTTGGCAATCGCCTCTCCCTCGAACAAGCCCACCCTGTATGGTTGGCTCTTCGACGCCTACCCTTCGGGTACGGGAATGGCTGTCTGGCTGATCGACGCCGATGGGCAAGCCCACATGTTTCACGACGATTTCACCCCGGTCTTTTACGTGCGCGGCCCGCGCCAGGATCTGCATGACCTCTGTCAGATGCTGCGCGCCCGGCGGGAACCGGTCGAGCTCGATCGAACGGAGCGCATCGACCTCTTCCTTGACCATCCGGTCGAAGTGCTGCGGGTCGGGGTGCGCTCGCCCGGTTTGCTGCCGCGCCTTTTCCGACAGGTAGCCGACTTCAACCCTTACCTGACCTATTACGACGCCGACATCCCGCTCCCGCAGCGCTATGTGCTCACCCGCCAGGTTTTCCCGCTGGCTCACTGCGCCGTCGAGCACGAGGCCGGCCAGATCCGCCACATTCAGGCCCTCGACACGCCCTGGGAAATCGACTACCGCCTGCCTCCGCTGCGGGTGATGGCGATGCGCCTGGGAGGAGAGCTGCGCAACCCGGCCCGCGGCCATCGGGGTGACTTGCTGGTCCAGGTCGAGGGCGAGGAATACCCGTTCAAGCGCGAGCATAGCCGTGAGATGGTGCTGGGGATTCGCCATCTGCTCGAGCGACATGACCCCGACGTGCTCGTTACCGCCTACGGCGATTCCTATCTTCTCCCCCGGCTGCTCGAACTCGCGCGCCACTACGGCATCTCCTTACCCCTGAACCGGGACCCCGACCAGGCGATCGCCCACAAACCGGCCCGCTCTTACTTCTCTTACGGGCGGATCGTCTTCAGCGACGAACAACATTTGCTCTTCGGCCGCTGGCATGTCGACCGGCAAAACGCTTTCCTGGGCGACGACTACGGCCTGGACGGAGCCCTGGAGATCGCCCGCTTGTCCGGCTTGCCCGTGCAAACCGTGGCGCGGGTGTCGACCGGCACCGGGATCAGCGCCATGCAGGTTTCCACCGCCTGGCGCCGCGGGGTATTGGTCCCCTGGCAGAAGCGCCAGCCCGAATCGCTCAAGACCGGGCTCGACCTGCTGGCAGCCGACAAGGGCGGTCTGGTCTACGCCCCGTTGATGGGGCTGCACGAGCACGTGGCCGAACTCGATTTCACCGCCATGTACCCGAGCATCATGGTGCATTTCAACCTGTCGCCGGAAACCGTCGGAGCCAAGTGCTGCGAGGGCGTGCCGGTGCCTGAGCTGGGCACACCGGTTTGCAACCACCGCCAGGGTTTGGTGCCGGAGACGCTGGCCCCACTGTTGGAAAAACGCAACCAGTACAAAGCGCGCATCCGCGAGTTACCGGAGGACGACCCGCGCAAGGAGATCTTCCGCCGGCGCTACTCGGCCCACAAGTGGTTGCTGGTGACTTGTTTCGGCTACCTGGGCTACAAAAACGCCCGCTTCGGCCGGATCGAGGCCCACGAAGCGGTGACGGCCTACGGGCGGGAGGTGCTGCTGCGGGCCAAGGAGCTGGTCGAGGCACGTGGTTTCCGCGTGCTGCACCTGTATGTCGACGGCCTGTGGATCGACAAACCAGGGGCCAGTCAACGCCCCAATTACGAGGCGCTCCTCGACGAGATCCGGGCCCAAACCGGGCTGCAAATCGGATTGGAAGGCGTTTACCGCTGGCTGGCTTTTTTGCCGTCGCGGGTCGAAGCGCGTGTACCCGTCGCCAACCGCTATTTCGGCACTTTCGAGGATGGCTCGACCAAAGTACGCGGCATCGAGGCGCGCCGTCATGACACACCCAACTTCGTCCGAGAGACCCAACTAGGGATGCTGGCAATCCTGGCCGAAGGGCAGGGCGTGGCCGGGTTTCGGGCGGCCGTGCCGGCGGCGATCGAATACGCTGCCCGTCAGCTGCATCGTTTGCGCTCCGGCCAGGTCCCCGTTCGCGAGTTGTTGGTCACTCACCGGTTGTCGCGCCAGCCCGATGAGTACATCGCCCGCACCGTCGCCGCTCGGGTCGCTCTGGAACTGACGCAGGCCGGCGTGTCGCTCAGCCCGGGCGAAAAGCTGCGTTTCCTTCTCGTTCCAGGGCCGGAAAAGGCGCGCGCCTGGGAATTGATCCAGGGAGAGATCCCCTACGACCGTCAGGCGTATCTCCAACTGTTCATACGCGCGATCGAGAGCCTGCTGGCGCCGGTGGGTGTGGATCAGTCCACACTCGAGACTTGGCTTCTCGGTCAGA
>MGOM01000113.1:19133-19975 GCA_001797105.1 Chloroflexi bacterium RBG_19FT_COMBO_62_14 | reverse complement strand
CGGTAGGGGCGGAGCACTCGCTACTGGCAACCTCTGCTTTCCGCGAGATCCAGCGCGAGTGCTTCGCCCTTACCCGCCAGGCTGCCTGAGAGGGAAAGGCATGCGTCGTCCAAACGCCTTCTTGATCGTCACCGGATTGGTTGGCCTGGTCGCCAACGCCCTGGCCATCTCGAGCTATCTCTTCAGTCGGGGACAAATCGAAGGGTGGAGGCCCGATCCGGGGCTGCTCCTGGTCCTGGCCTTCGTCGCCCTGGCCTATAGCCTGGCGTTCTGGTCGGCCCTCGTCTGGCGCTGGACGCGCAGCCGGGCCGCCGAGGCTCCGGATCCATCCAGCCGCACCCCGGCCTTTCTGCTGAACGCACTGGCGGCCTTCCCGCTTCTGGCTCTGTGGACATACCTGCTGCTAACCACTGCGCTCCAGGTCGAGGCTACGACCACCCAGCTCTGGCTGATCTCCCTGGCGGCGACCTGGGCGGTGTCCCCGTTCGTGGCACTCGGGTTGATCCCGGTGGGCGAAGCCCTCGGGCCGTTGATGACACGTGAGGACTGAGGCCGAGTATCATTCCTCAGCCCGCGTGGCAAACCGTCATCTTGCCCATCTTTGCTCTAAACCCCCCTCGGGCAGCGCAAAAATCGACAACCCAACGGCCTTACTCCACCACCATTCCCACTCGACCCACGCCCACTCCCCGGCACAGACCTCCTGCTGCTGGAGCGGTGTACGCATGGGGGCGTACCGGAGTCCCAGAAGGCCGGGTGATCGAAAGGTGGCTGTAAGTTCGACGCGGGGAGACGTATGCTACATTCGAATCAGGAAGGCAGTCATCACCGGCCACATGGGC
>MGOM01000113.1:0-19117 GCA_001797105.1 Chloroflexi bacterium RBG_19FT_COMBO_62_14 | reverse complement strand
ATTTCCAGATGCAACGCAAGGACGGCAGAGCACACGATCTCAGACGAAGGCGGACATCCCGCGGCCCGATCCTGGAGCGTCAACCGGATCCCCGCCTCGCCCGACTTTCGCCTGCCTCCCCCTGCCTCCAGGTCGTTATCGCCCTCGTGTTCTTCTCCCTCCCTCGCCCGTACCCGAGCCAGGGCAGGTCCTCAAATCCGGCGAGAGGCAAGCCAAAGTAAGCCATCACCGCCCCAGAGTATGGCCCTCTCATGCCTTGATTTTTCCGCTCGGCATGCCCCCTCATTCTGCTCAGAGAGGATCATCGCCAACAACCCTCGGATATCGGTTGGGTTCTGACTCTGCCTTTCGACACTCCGCGCCAGGACAATGCTCCTGTCCGATCGATGATCGAACGGATACAATCGAAGAGGTGAGGGGTGAAGAGGCAGGGCGATGTCCGCCGCCCGACGACCGAGCGGAACAGGGCTCCGGACCGGCGCCCTTCGGCTGTTCATGCTCTTCCCGATTACGCTCGTCGCCGGGCTCAGTTTCAGCCTCCAGGCGCCGGCAAGTTCGGGCGAAGCCCCCTCGTCGGACACCCAGACCGCGACCCCAACCCCTGAGCCCGATCGGCTGGCCATCCCCACTCTGCCGGAAAACCCCGGCCCTCTTGATGTGGGTCGCGTGGCGTACTACTACAACTGCATGCCGTGTCACGGCGACAAAGGGCAAGGGCTCACCGACGAATGGCGCTTGGTATGGGTAGAGGATCACCAGGACTGCTGGTCGCGCGGCTGCCATGGCGGGAAGGCGGGTGATCAGGCTTTCCGGATCCCACGCTATATCCCTCCGGTAATGGGGCCATCCTCCAGCCTGACCCGATTCACCTCGGAGGAAGAACTTTCCGATTATCTGTGGACGAGTCACCCCCCTCAGCGGCCCGGCGACCTTGACGAGATGGAATGCCAGGCGTTGGCCGCCTACCTGAGTCAGAATGCACGATCGAGCACAGTACGGATGGAGCGTGCTCCCGCCGAGGAAGGCAACCTTGGGCCGCCGTCCGAGGTCCTCGCCATGCGGATCGGTGCCATCCTCGCATTCACGCTCGGCGCGGCCTGGCTGATCGGGCGTCGAGACCACCCGCGAGCCTGACCGAGCGGAGTGCTTGCCTTCCCCGACCTCGGCCCACACGTCGGCTGCGGCCCCCTACATAGGACAACTTCGATGCCCAATGCGGTCCGCCTCTCCTCCGGGTGGGGAGGGGGTCACGGCCGTGCAAGGTCGAGCTGGCTCCCCCCAGGCGGATTGGGGTTTGACGTTCAAGCTCAACTCATGGTAACATCCCGCTTGATGGGCTTGGCCTGTCAACCTCGTGGGCGACCGTGACCGGAAGACCCTAGGAGCACAAGATCAGCACAACAGAGTTTCGGATCAACGAGAGCATTCGCGTCCCTGAAGTGCGCCTGATTGGGCCGGACGGTCAAAATCATGGGGTCGTGTCGACGGATAATGCACTAAAGATTGCCCAAGAGGCAGGTCTCGACCTGGTTGAGGTCGCGCCCAACTCCTCCCCGCCGGTCTGTCGCGTTCTGGATTTCGGGAAGTTCCAATACGAACGCGCCAAGAAGGACCGGGAGGCTCGCAAGGCGCAGACCAAGATCGAAGTCAAGGAGATCCGCCTCAGGCCGAAGACGTCGGACCACCACCGCTCGTTTAAGGTCCGCAATGCACGGCGCTGGCTTGAAGAGGGGAAGAAGGTCAGGGTACGAATCCGGTTCCGGGGACGTGAGATCACCTACCCCGAGATCGCCCTGACCGATCTCAAGCAGATAGCGGAAGAGCTGGCGGACCTCGGCGTGATCGAGCAGGCACCGATGATGGAAGGCCGGACGATGCTGATGCTGCTGGCGCCCGGAAAGGCCAAGTAGACCGCAGCGCGCAAGACCACCATCGCAGATGCATCTACCGCGGACGGAAGTCTCGTCCGCGGCGCCATCTGTAGGGAAGTTTCAAGCGGGATCTCAGGAGTCAGGCAGTGCCACGAAAGGCGAAGTCTCACGGCAAACTCAAGTTGAAGACCCACAAGGCGACGGCCAAGCGCTTCCGTCTTACGGGCGCCGGCAAGCTCGTGCGAACCAAAGGTGGCAAGAGCCATTTCCGCCGGCGCCGCTCGGAACGCTCGAAGCGGCTATTCAGTGAAATGCTGCCGGTTGAAGGGTCATCGATCATCAAGCGCGTGCGGCGACTTGCCCCTTACCTCAGTCGGTATAAGGCCAATCCGAACGCCCGGACAGGCGGATCGTCAAAGTAGCCAACCCACCGCGAATTGCTGGACCCTGAGGCGTGAAACGGGCGGGCCCCGCACCTCTGTAGATGGCAGAAGACTGCGGGGAGGATGAAAACGTCTCGCCGACGCCCAGCAGTCCCCAGGAGAACCAATCGTGGCCAGAGCCAAGGGCGGGGTTGTAACCCGCCGTCGTCACAAGAAGATCCTTCGACTGACACAGGGGATGTACGGCAGCCGGCATCGGCTCTTCCACCGGGCCAATGAGGCCATGCTTAAGAGCCTTTGGTACGCGTACCGCGACCGTCGCGTGCGAAGGCGCGACTTGCGACGCCTGTGGATCTCGCGCATCAATGCGGCGGCCCGGCTCAACGGGACGACCTACAGTCGGCTGGCCCACGGCCTCAAACTGGCGGACATTCGGCTCAACCGCAAGATGCTGGCCGACCTGGCCGTGCGCGACCCGCAAGCCTTCCGGGCGGTCGCCGAAGCTGCAGGCGGCTGAGCGACGGCGATTACCACGGCCATCGCTCAGCAGTCGCAAGTCGGCGCCGTCGATTTCCGCCCCAAGCAAGAACACCGTGAGTGAAATGAATCAGCCTAGATCCGATTCAAAGTCGTCCCCGGCTCCAGGTGGCGACAGTTACCGCGGCGATAGAAGCTGGATCATCGGGATCGTGCTTGTCGCCCTCGGGGGGATCCTTCTGGTTCAGCGGTTGGTCGGCCTTCAGCTGACAAACTGGTGGGCCCTATTCTTGCTCATCCCTGCATTCGGAGCCTTTGACTCTGCCCGGAAGCGCTATCGCGAGCGCGGCACGGCTTTCTCCGGATCCGTCACCGGCTCGTTTGTCACGGGTCTATCGTTGCTGGCTGTCACGGCGATTTTCTTATTCGGTCTCAATTGGGGGACGATTTGGCCGATCTTCATCATCCTCGCCGGCGTTGGGGCCCTTCTCGGGGCGATCTTCCACTAGTCTCGTCCTTTCACCAACGTTCGCGCAGAATCACGCACTGGCATCCGGGGCGTTCGTTCGCTTTCCGCAGCATTGTCTTCCCACGCAAGTGACACATCGCGGACGCGCGTTCGAATCCAGACACACCCGGCCTACCGTTGGTCCGAGGCCGACTGCGCCGGCTTTTACCGAGCGAGCCTGAGGTCTTGTCTTTTGTGACTACTGGCCGCCGGTGACCACGCACCCGTTGTTCATGGTCACACCCACCGCATAGCCACTTGGCTCGGCATTGTCACTGAAAGTGAACGTAAGCGGCTTGGAGCTCCCGGGGGAGATCTCTCGGCTCGCGGGTCGCCATGCTGAGTCGATTGTGGTCGGGGGGTCATTGTCGTTGCCATCCCAGATCTTCGACCCATCCAAAGAGACCTCATCCAGCTTCTGGTTGGACGCAGGCCAGTCGATGTAGATGGCTGTGATCTTCACCACGAATCCCCCGTCATTCCCGAGATCCCATTCGACCTTCTTTCCGCTCACCGATCCGCCGCCCAACCAGAGCGCCGAGCATGGGACTTCTTCGGTCACGGCGGTCGGTTCAGGCGCATTCGTCGAGGTCGGTACGGAAGTCCAGGATGGCGTAAACGTCGGTGAGGTCGTGACACTCGGGGTCCGAGTGGCACTCGGTGTGGGGGTCCGGGTTGTGGTGACGGACGGTGAGGCGGTGGTCCCCGGTGTTCTGGTCGCGGTCGGAGACACGGGGGTATTTGTCGTCGTCGGCCCCGGGGCCGTCGGCGGCGTAGCCGTGGGACCGGGGTTCGTCGCCGTAGGCGACCCGGGCGATGTGGCGCTGGGCGCCGTCGTCAGACTGGGCGCCCCGGGGAGCGTCGGGGCGGTAGTGGCCGACGGCCCCAAGGTCGGGCTTGGGCCGGGCGTCGCTGACTCGCTCGCAGTCGAACCGATGGTCGGGGTGGAGGAAGTCTTGGGACCGCCGAGATCGAGCAAGCCGCCTTGGGCGACTTCCTGGGTCCCAAGCCAGGAAACGACGACTGCCGTCTGCATTTCTTCCGGACTGAGACGTGTACCCTGGGCATCCGCCAGTTGTGTGGACATGACCTCAAGAGTCCCGGCCATCGCCGTCAGTTGCGGGGCGCTCAGATCGGCGACCGTCAATCCCGTGCCTTCCGCCGATCCCGTAGATCGATCGAAGTTTCCCAGCAGACCAAACGCCCGGGCGGGGAAGAAGAGCAGCAGGAGCACGATCGCCGCCGTGAACCAGGCAATGACCGGCTTGCGTCGTCGCCGCTCAGGTATCTCCTCACCCCTAAGATCCTTCATGTGCGACTCGATCACTGAAGAAGGGACTTCTATCTTCGGCTGCGGATTGGACTTCGGGTCGAGCGCATACTCCAACGCCGCCTGAAATGCGTTCCCCAGATCGGCCATCGATTCGAAACGATCGTTGGAATCCTTGGCGGTGGCTTTGAGGATCACATTCTGAATAGCCTGAGGAACGTTCGGGTTTGTCTCGCGCGGGAGAGGGATGGGGCTGGTGATGTGCTTGATGGCGACGGCCATGGGGGTTTCGCCATCAAAGGGAAGTTGACCGGTCGCTAGCTCGTAGAGGACGATGCCAAACGCATATTGATCGGTGCGGGGGGTGACTTTCTCCCCGCGCGCCTGTTCGGGCGACATGTAGGCCGGCGTGCCGATGAGCGCCGAACCCGTCAGGCTGACCGACGCATTCTCAATATAGACCAGGCCGAAGTCGGAGATCAGGGCGTTCCCGTCGCTGTCGAGCAGGATGTTGGAGGGTTTGATGTCGCGGTGTACCACGCCACGTTGATGGGCGTAGTCGAGCCCCTCGGCGACCTGCTTCACGATACGGCCCGACTCGCGCGGCTTCAATGGGCCACTTCTCAGCCGGTCGGCCAGACTGCCGACCTCAAGCAGGGGCATCACCAGGTAGGCCTGGCCGTTATCCTCGCCGTAGCCCCAAACGGGGACGATGTTCGGATGTTGGAGTTCACTGACGACTTGGGCTTCGCGCTGAAAACGGGCGTTGAAGTGCGGCGAGTCCGCTGCTAATGACGACAAGACTTTAACGGCAACGTGCTTGTCCTGCAGCGGGTCATAGGCCCTGTAAACCGTGGCCATCCCGCCTTGACCCACGCGATCAAGGATCTGGTAGCGACCTATCTTCTGGCCGGTCAGCGTTGCCATCGGCGATTCACCCCATCAAGGAGCAGCCACATTGACTGCTTCCTCCCTCCCTACGTTCGGCCCCCGGTCATTGCTCCAGCCGTCGCCCCGGTGGCGCACGACTGGCTTTAGAATCGAGCGAGACTCTCGACGGTCTAACCGCTGGGCAGAAAGCTCAGCATCTTCGTCAAGAGAACCTCCGGCTTGAGTCCGCCCTCGTTACGCCCCGCTCACACAGGTGTCAGCAGGACGCTCATTCCGATCAAGAACAGGGCACAAACCAGCGCGGTGCTGAAACCTCTACGGACGTTCCGAAAAACGCGAGCCCTGGCCTCCCACTTCGCCTTCAGCCTGAGCCTCTCATGCTCTGGGATGGTGAACATCGGACAAGGATCTTCCATGATCCTGGCCATGGCGTGATCGGCAATCTCACTGATCATGAAGTCGGCTACTGTCCAGACAACGCTCATCGGTGTCAGATTCCTATCTCGACCGCTCAACACTTCTCGGCAGGGTGAAGATCGGATTTCGCACAAACATCGCTTCCGGCATTCATGGATATTCTCTCGACCTGCTTGACCGGGTGTCCCTATCTCGATCTACAGGACATTCCTCTTCCTAATGCCATTGTAGCGGGGCGCCGTCTCAGGGTTCCTTACAGACGACCTACACCTTCCATCGAGCCTGGCCGTGTGGTCACCCGTCGTCAGGGTGCATATGAACTCGGACCGATCGAATTGCGGATGATACAATCACCTTTACACCGCCTTTCAGCGCCGGGGTGAGGTAACGTGTCACGCATGATCGGCGAACAGACCCTGCCGGGCGACAGACATCTGAGACTGGTTCAGGGTGATTTAACCGAGGAAGAGGTCGACGCCATCGTCAATGCGGCCAACGCACACCTGGCGCACGGCGGCGGAGTGGCGGGGGCGATCGTGCGCCGTGGGGGAGCCGAAATCCAGGCGGAGAGTGACGCCTGGGTCCGCAAGAATGGCCTGGTCAGCCATGCTCAGCCTGCGCTGACCGGCGGCGGTCGCCTAGCCTGCCGTTACGTGATCCACGCCGTCGGGCCGCTTTGGGGTGAGGGCGACGAAGATGAGAAGCTCAAGCAGGCTATCCTGGGAGCGCTGGCCCTTGCCTCCGAGCACCACCTGACCAGCCTGGCCATGCCAGCTCTATCGACCGGCATCTTCGGCTTCCCGAAGGCGCGGGCCGCTCGACTGATCGTTGAGTCGGTGGTCGATTTCTTGAGCAGTCACCCTCAGAGCTCGCTTCGGGAAGTCCGCCTAGTGTTGTATGATCACCCATCTTTGGATGTGTTCACGGCGGAGTTCCGGCGGCGTTGGCCGGAAAGCATTCTCCAGATATGATCAGTTCCACAACCAATCCCCACGTCAAACAGGTGCATGCCCTGCAGACGAAGCGGCTCGCCCGTGAGCGTGAAGGGGCCTTTGTTGTGGAAGGTATTCGCTGGGCGCGGGAGGTCGTAGCGGCCGGTCTGCCGGTCAGACAAGTCCTGCACACGGATCACCTGGATGAGCGCGGCCGAGGTCTGGTAAACAGTCTGGCCCGGCTCGGGGCTGAGGTGAGGATTGTCTCGGACAAAGTCATGGCGGCCTGCACCGATACCCAGAGCCCTCCCGGCATCCTGGCCGTGTTGCCGATCCCTGAGTTGGTTGTCGCCGATTCGCTGACCCTGGCCTTGGTAGTGGACGGTCTGACCGATCCCGGGAACATGGGGACACTCTTGCGCACAGCGCTCGCCGTTGGTGTCCAGGCGGTCTTCATCACTCACGGAACGGTCGATCCATTCAATCCCAAGGTCGTGCGAGGGGCCATGGGGGCCCATCTTCATTTGCCGATCATCCCGCTCGAAGATGCGACGCTTGCACATCGCTTGGAGGGTCTGACCATCTGGCTCGCTGAAGCAGGCGGGGGTGAGCCCTACACGGCCGTCGATTGGCGTCGTCCTTCGGCGCTGGTCATCGGAGGTGAAGCCCGCGGACCAGGTCAGGCTTTGCGCCGGATCGCCTCCGGCAAGGTTCACATCCCGATGGCCGTCGCAGCAGAATCCTTGAATGCTGCCATCGCGGCCGCGGTCATCTTGTTCGAAGTCGTGCGCCAAAGGGAGCCGACATGAATATTCGCGCTCTGACTGGTTTCCTCGATCCCGGATGGCCTTTGGAGCCGCGCCTGATCGCCTCCATGGCGACGGGGCTGAAAGCTGCTCGCGATGCCCTGGCCCAGGCCGGTTACATGGTTCAAACGCTTCGTCTGGCAATGCCGCCTCCGGCAGAAATGACCAAACGAGTCCCTCCGGGCGAACGCGTAGATCTTGCCGGACAGCTCGAAGCCGAGTGTTTCGTTCAGGGGCTGGACTACGCTGCACTCGGCCCGGTCTTGCCCGATGAACCGGATGGTTTCGGTGTGATCCCCGACATACTCGCAGCGACTGAGAACATCTTCGCCTCAGCGCTTTTCGCCGATCCCGAAGGCGGGCTCAACCTTCAGGCGGCCGCCGCCATCGGCCAGGTGATCCACCAGATCGCCACCATCGCCGAGAACGGCTTCGCCAACTTGCGCTTTGCCGCGCTGGCCAACGTCCCCGCCGGGTCGCCCTTCTTCCCAGCCGCCTACCACCGGGTAGGGATGCCGGCCATGGCCGTGGCTACCGAAGCCGCCGAGCTGGCGGTCGACGCCCTGCGCGATGTCCCGTCGCCGGCCACCGCCAGGCGACGGCTGGTGAGCATGATCGAAGCCCACGCCGCCTCGATCACCCGGGTACTCCAACCGATCGCCACCGAAAACGAAGCCCGGTTCTTGGGGATCGACTTCTCCATGGCTCCTTATCCGGAGCATGTCCGATCCATCGGGACTGCCTTGGAAGACTTCGGGGTGCCGGCGGCCGGTCTACCCGGAACGGCTGCGGCTTTCGCTTACCTGGCGGATTGTCTCGATCAAGCCCAGTTCCAGCGGACTGGTTTTTGCGCGTTGTTGCTGCCGGTCCTCGAGGACGCCACGTTGGCCGCCCGTGCCGGGAATGAGTTGTCCATCAGCGATCTGCTGTTATGCTCAACCCTGTGCGGCGCCGGTTTGGATACGCTTCCGTTGCCAGGGGACACTACCCCCGAGGCCTTGACGGCCTTACTCGTCGATGTCGGGGCGATCGCGCTGCGCCTCAACAAGCCGCTTACGGCCCGGCTCATGCCCATACCCGGCAAGGCCGCTGGCGATCCGGTGCATTTCGAGTTCCCGTACTTCGCCGACAGCCGTGTCATGGCCCTCCCGGCACAACCGTTGGGCGGGCTGTTGGCGTCGGCTGGGACACTCGACATCAAACCGCACCGGTCGTAGCTCGATGTCGTCGCTCGACGATCTCAACCCACAGCAACGCCAGGCAGTCAGCACGACTCCCGGCCCGGTCCTGGTGCTCGCCGGACCCGGGTCCGGGAAGACTCGCGTCCTGACATACCGGGTGGCTTTCCTGCTCGGGGAGCTTGGCATCCCTCCGGGTGAGATCATGGCCGTCACGTTCACCAACAAGGCCGCCCGCGAGATGGCCAGGCGCATTGCAGGTTTGCTTGCCGACTCGCGATCGTCGAACGGTTCACCTGCGCGCCCCATTAGGCTGGGCACCTTTCACGCCCTCTCGGCTCGGATGCTGCGCCGTGAGGCCGACCTCTTGTCAGTCACCCGCGATTTCGTGATCTACGACGAGTCCGACCAGGAAGCGCTGGTTCGTCGGGCGGTCAAGGACCTCAACCTCGATCCGAAGCAGTACCCGCCGGGGAGGATCCTGGCGGCGATCTCCGCCGCCAAGAACGAGCTCGTCGGCCCGGAAGAGTTCGCAACGACGACGTATTTCGCCGAAGTGGTGAAGCGCGTCTACCAGGCCTACCAACGGCATCTAGAAACCAACAATGCGCTCGATTTCGACGATTTGTTGATGAAAGCGGTGGCGCTGTTGCGTGACAACGATGACCTGCGTCACCGGTACCGGGAACGTCTGCGCCACATCCTGGTTGACGAGTTCCAGGACACCAACACTGCCCAATACGTCTTACTCCGACTGCTAGCCGGCGAAGGGGATCCGGATCTTTTCGTCGTCGGCGACGCCGATCAGTCGATCTATCGTTGGCGAGGCGCCGACTACC
Organism: Chloroflexi bacterium RBG_19FT_COMBO_62_14; assembly: GCA_001797105.1. GTDB lineage: Bacteria > Chloroflexota > Anaerolineae > Anaerolineales > E44-bin32. The sequence goes on along the minus strand of MGOM01000113.1, from coordinate 9,545 downwards.
GCAACGTCAAGAGATTCCAGGAGGACTACCCGCAGTCTCGGATCATCTTGCTCGAACAGAACTACCGCTCGACTCAAACAATCCTGGACGCGGCAATGGCCGTGATCGATCGTCACCCCGGCCGTCAGGTCAAGCGGTTGTTCACGGATCGCGGCCGCGGCCTGCAAGTGGTCGTTCACGAGGCCTATGACGAGCAGGATGAAGCCGGCTACGTCGTCGAGGCGATCGCCATGCTCACGATGCGGGGTGAGGCGGAGCCGGGCGCATGTGCCGTGATGTACCGGACCAATGCCCAATCGCGCGCCCTGGAAGAGGCCTTTCTGCGGGCGGGATTGCCGTATCGTCTAGTGGGAGCCCAACGCTTCTACGGCCGGCGTGAGGTCAAGGATCTGATCGCTTACCTCCGCCTGATCCACAATCCGCTCGACCAAGTCAGTTTGTTGCGTGTCTTGAATGTCCCGCCGCGTGGGCTGGGCGCCAAGGCGGTCCAGAGTATGCTCGAGACCGCCGAACGTGAGTCCCGGGCGCCCTATTCTCTTGCCCTCGACCTGGCGAAAGATGAGGTGTCAGCCGGCACTGCCGGGCTCGGCCGCTCCACCAAAGGTTTGCAATCGTTCGGGCGCGCGCTCCAGGGCTGGCTGAATGATCGCGATCGTCTTCCCCTGCCATCGCTCATCGACCGCGTCCTGAACGACATCGACTATCGGTCCCACATCGATGACGGGACCGAAGAGGGCGCCGACCGCTGGGCGAACGTCATGGAACTCCGCGGCGTGGCGCAAGAGATGGAGGGGCTGGATCTCACCGGCTTCCTGGAGCACGTCGCCCTGATCTCCGATCAGGATACGTTGACCGACTCGATGAATGTGCCTACCTTGCTCACCCTGCACGCGGCCAAAGGACTCGAGTTTCCGGTGGTGTTCATCATCGGTTTGGATGAGGGCGTGCTGCCGCACCAGCGCGCCCTCGAAGACTCGGAAGAGCTGGCGGAAGAGCGGCGCCTGTTCTATGTCGGTCTTACACGGGCCAAGGATCGGCTGTTCCTCGTCCGGACATTCCGGCGACGCTCGTCGGGCGTCTCGGCCATGTGCGAGCCCTCGCGCTTCCTGCTGGACATCCCCGCCGATCTGGTTGAAGGGGATCACGCCGGCATGTTGACGGCGGCCCAAGCTTCGTTCCAGAGGCAGACGCGCTGGGATACCCGGACAGCCGCTCCCGCGGCGACGCGCTTCCGGGTCGGTATGCACGTCCGCCATCCCCGGTTCGGGGAGGGCATCGTGATGTCGTCGCGCCTCGATGGAGACGATGAGGAGGTCACGATCACCTTCGCCTCGGAGGGGGTGAAGCGCCTGGCGGCGTCGCTCGCCAGGCTGGATGTCCTGGAAGACGATGACTGACCCGAGGGAATCGCCATGCTCCTTTTCGAGCCCATCCGTGCCAAATCCTTTACGGAGCGGACCCCGCTAATTGCGTGCGGGGCGAACGGCCGCGCCGCGAGCTGGCGGGGCAGGCGGCCCCGATAGGGGCGTGCGGGGCGGTCGGGCCTTCGCAAAGACAGATGATGCACATCGAGTCTAGGAACTGACATGAACATCTTCGTTACGGGTGGTGCCGGCTATATCGGATCGGCCACGGCGCAGGCCTTGCTGGCCGCCGGACACCACGTTACGGTCTACGACTCCCTTGTCTCCGGCCATCGCAGCGCCATTCCCATGCAAGCGAAGTTCATTCAGGGCGACCTGGCCGATTCCCAGGCACTTGCGTCGGCCGTGCGCGACGGCGGGTTCGGAGCCGTGATGCATTTCGCGGCCTTCATCGAGGCCGGCGAGAGCATGGCCGATCCGGGAAAATACTTCAAGAACAACCTCGCGCTCTCGATCGGTTTGATCGAGGCCTGCGCCCAGGCGGAGGTGCCGCGATTTGTCCTGTCTTCGTCGGCCGCCGTGTACGCCTCAAGCGTCTCTCCCCTCTCGGAGGACTCGCCGCTCGGCCCGGCCAGCGTCTATGGACAGACGAAGCTGATGATCGAGCAGGTGCTCGAGTGGTACCGCCGGATCGGTGGATTGCACTACGCCTGTCTGCGTTACTTCAACGCCGCCGGCGCCCTGCCCGGTAAGGGAGAGGACCACCAGCCGGAGAGCCATCTCATCCCCCTCGTTTTGCGCGTCGCGCTCGGCCAACGCCAATCGGTCGGCATCTATGGCACAGACTATCCGACGCCGGACGGGACGTGCATCCGAGACTACATCCACATCGCCGATCTCATCCGGGCGCACTTATTGGCCCTCGAAGCCTTGAGCGATCACGACTGCCTGATCTACAACCTCGGCAATGGCCAAGGCTATTCGGTGAGGGAAGTCGTCGAGACAGCCCGTGGCGTAACCGGGCATCCCATCCCGGTGAAGGAGTCCCCGCGCAGACCCGGCGACGCCCCGCACCTCGTCGCCTCCTCAGAAAGAATCCGCCACGAACTCGGGTGGACCCCGGAATTCCCCGGCCTCTCGCAAATCGTCACCAGTGCCTGGGAGTGGCACCGCGATCACCCCGACGGCTACCTCGATTGACGGTCAGGATCCTCGTGAAAACGATCCTCAACCTGCGCGCACCCCGTGCCGACTCGGCATGCTATAATCCGCGCTCAGCCCCGCAAGCGACAGCACCGATCCTTCGGAGTTGATCATGCCTTATCGCTACGCCGTTGTGCCCTCGGACGGAGAGAAGATCACGTTGTCCGCTGGTCGTCTCTCCGTTCCCCATCGTCCCATTTTGCCGTTCATCGAGGGCGACGGTACCGGCCCGGACATTTGGCGGGCCGCGCTGCGTGTCTTCGACGCGGCCGTGGAGAAGGCTTATACCGGGAAACGGTCGATCGCGTGGATGCAGGTGTACGCCGGCGAGCTCGCCCACAATCGATACGGTGAGTGGCTTCCACCCGAGACGATCGAGGCTTTCGCCGAGTTTCGCGTCGGCATCAAGGGCCCATTGACGACACCCATCGGCGGTGGGATCCGTTCACTGAACGTCGCCCTGCGCATAGCGCTCGATCTCTATGTTTGCCTACGGCCTGTTCGCTACATTCAGGGCGTGCCATCCCCCGTCAAGCACCCCGAAGATGTCGACATGGTGATCTTCCGCGAGAACACCGAAGACATCTACACCGGCGTGGAGTTCGAGATGGGAACTCCCGCCAACCGCGATTTCTTCGACTGGTTGAAGACGAACCAGCCCGACCAGTATGCCAAAGTCCGTTTCCCGGCGACATCGGGGGTCAGCCTCAAACCCGTTTCGCGGGAGGGGACGGAACGGCTAGTGCGCGCCGCCATTCAGTGGGCGCTCGATAACCGGCGTCGCTCGGTGACGCTTGTCCACAAAGGCAACATCATGAAATACACCGAGGGCGCATTTCGTAACTGGGGCTATGCATTGGCCGAAGGCGAATTCCGCGACAAGGTATATACCTGGGCCGAGTGGGAGCGAACCAGGCAGGCTCAGGGCGAGGAAGCCGCTAACGCGGCTCAGGCCGTGGCCATCCGATCGGGTCGGCTGCTCATCAAAGACGCTATCGCCGATATCGCCTTTCAGCAAACGATCACCCGGGCGCGCGAGTTCGATGTCATCGCAACCATGAATCTCAACGGGGACTACCTCTCGGATGCGCTGGCGGCGCAGGTCGGAGGCATCGGCATCGCCCCCGGCGGTAACTTGAACTTCGAGACCGGTGCGGCGATATTCGAGGCAACCCATGGAACGGCACCCAAGTATGCCGATAAGGATGTCGTCAACCCGGGCTCGGTCATCCTGAGCGGAGAGATGATGTTCCGCTACATGGGATGGAGCGAGGCCGCCGATCTGATCCTGGCCGGGATGGAAGGCGCCATCGCCGCGCGCACGGTCACCTATGACTTCCACCGCCTGATGGAAGGCGCCACCCTGCTCAAGTGTTCCGAGTTCGGTGAGGCGGTCAACCGGCATATGCGATGAGCGCACCCGACCGGCGTCCCTCCTCTGCATGATCCGCAACAGATGCGCGTTCCCGCCCCCCCGGCCCCGGACGCCCACCCGTATCGACCCATCGAAAGTCAGATAGACCGACGACCTCCCCCCGGCCTCGCCCGGGTCATCTAAAGCCATCACATCTGTCTCCGGCGGACAGCAACCGCGGCGCTCTGCGCCGAAGTGGGGGGATTGAGGCCTTAAGGGTTGTAGGCTGTCCCTCCTGCCTTGGAAGAGCTCTCAGCGAAGACTCAATGAGGTTTGGGGTTTCCGAAGACATCGGGCTTGGGTCCACATAAAGAGCGTGGGTTGACAACCGAGCCGGTCTTGTGTATATATGTAGACAGGTAGACATGTCCGATCGATTTGAACCCGTTCTTGACCGCTCCAGCCCGATACCCCTTTACGTTCAGCTGGCGAACTGGCTTGAAGGAAGGATTGCCGCCGACCAATTTCCCCTGGGGTCGAAGCTTCCTCCCGAAGGAGAGCTGGCCAGCTCGTTTCAACTCAATCGCAACACCGTCCGTCACGCCCTCTCCAGCCTGGTCCAGCGCGGCCTGGTGGCCAAAGAAAAGGGCGTCGGCACCTTCGTCCGGCGAAGCCAGGCCCTCTCCCCGATCCACCGTCTGGACCGCCTGACCAGCTTTCTCGACGACTTCAACCTGGGTGAAGTGCTGATCGAAGACAGCATCCTATCCAAGGATAGGCTCCCGGCCTCACCCGAGTTGGCGGCGAAGCTCGGCCTTGAGCCCGGCGAAGATCTGGTCAAGATCGAACGATTGCGGATCGCCGATAAGACGCCTCTCGTCTTCGAGAGCCAGTTCTATGCCCACCGCCAGTTCGGCGAATTGCTCCAGATGGAAATCCGCGGCTCGATGTACCAGATTCTCACCTCGCGTTTCAACGCTGATCTGCATCACTCTACCCAGACCTTACGCGCCGTCCGGCCACCCGGCGCCATCGCACGCCGTCTTGCGACCAGCCACGACGTGCCATGCATGTACATCGAGAGCCTGGCCTACACCGCCCAAGACAAATGCATCGAGATTCTTCAATCTTACTATCGCGGGGATCGATATCTGTTCCGGGTCGAGACTGGCGAGTATCGGAGGGAGATGAACTACAGCATGCTCAGTTGAGGTCGGCAACGTTCTCCAGCACTGCTTACACCCAATGGACGACAGGAGGCACAATGTCCATCGTTAGCGCAAGAGACATGCTCTTTGAGGCCACCGAAGGGAAGTACGCCGTCGGCGCCTTCAATATCACCAGCCTGGTTCAGATGGAGGCCGTCGTCGACGCCGCCCTTGAGACCAAATCGCCCGTCATCATTCAAACCTCGGTCAAGCCGTCACAGTTCTACAAACCGGGCGTGATGGTGGCGATCTATCACACCCTGGCCGAGACGGCGCCGGTTCCGATCGCCCTCCACCTCGACCACTGCACCGACGTCGCCTATTGCAAGACCTGCGCCGACGCCGGCTACACCAACATCATGATCGACGCCTCCAAGCAGCCGTTCGATGAGAACATCCGCCAGACGAAGGAGGTTGCCGACTACTGCCACAAGCTCAGCGGCGTCTCGGTCGAAGGCGAGCTGGGCACGGTCTCGGGCGTCGAGGATCAGGTCAAAGTGGCCGAGGACGAGGCTCAACTGGCCAATCCCGAGCAAGCGGTCAAGTTCGTCGAGCGCACCGGTGTCGACCTGTTCGCCCCGGCCATCGGCACGGCCCACGGCGTCTACAAGACCAAGGAGCCGAAGGTTCACTTCGACCGATTGGAGAAGATCCACCAGATTCTCAACGGCGACGGGGTGCGTGTGCCGCTCGTCGTCCATGGTGGCACCGGTCTGCCGCCGGACTACGTCGAACGCCTGATCGCCGTCGGCGGATCCAAGTTCAATGTCTCGACCGAGCTCAAGTACACGCTGATCGACACCACGTTCGACTACATTGGGGGGAAGCGGGAGGAGTACGACCCGGGGAAGATCGACGCCGCTGTGCGCGACGCCACCCGCAAAGTCGTCATCCACTGGATGGAGATGCTCAAGAGCCCGGGGAAGGCGTAGGCCTCCCGGGCCCGGCAGAGCGTCTTTCCGTGAAGAAGACCCTGTCCTCACCCCCTGACCCCCTCTCCGCCCTCGACGAGCGCTATAACCGGGGTCGCCTTGGCGGAGAGGGGGATTCAAACTCAAGGGGAAGGGGGACGGCTGCGCCGTCCCCCTTCCCCTTGAGGGATTCCACCCCTCCCCCTGCCATCCAATACGGCGTGCAGCTTTGCGCTTCTGCAGGGGGAGGGGTCGGGGTGGGGGTCCGCCCAAGAGCTGGCGACTGTCGTTCCCGGCAGTTGCTGAAGCCATTCCTCGCAGGAGAAACCGTATGAAACCCATGGCAGATTACTTCGTCCCCTGGCTCAAGGGCCAGAAAATGTATGTCTCATCCCACATCGAGCTTGCCTGGAAGCAGCCCGAGCTCCACCGGATGATGTCGAACGAGAATCCCAACCCGCCATCGAAAAAGGTCCTCGAAGCCATCGACAAGTACGCCCGGATGGCCAATCGCTACCCAGACCAGGGTCTGGTTGTGCGCGGCCAGATCGCCGAAATCAACGGCGTCGCCGGTCCTGAGAATGTCATGCTTGGGAACGGTTCGAGCGAGATCTACGACTTGATCTGGCGCAGCCTGGTATCACCGGGGGATGAGGTCATCCAGCACACCCCGTGCTTCGGGATCTACAAGCTACGCTGTGCCGCCGTCGGCGGCAAGCTCGTTTCGGTTCCGATGATCTACCGGGATAAGCAGCTCGAGTTCGATGCCGAGGCGATCCTGAAAGCGATTACACCAAAAACCAAGGTCGTCGTGATCGCCAATCCCAATAACCCGACCGGGAACTTCATGGCGTCGCCGGATTATGTGCGTATCGCCGAAACCGGCGTCCCGCTCGTCATCGACGAGGCCTACGTCGAATACGCCGGTCTGGAGCGCTCGCAAGTCGGCCTGACAAAGAAGTTCAAGAACGTCATCATCACGCGGACCCTGTCCAAGGCCTATGGCCTGGCCGGGCTGCGCTTCGGCTACCTGATCGCCGACCGGGACGTGGTGGCAACGATCTCGGCCATGCTGATCCCGTGGAATGTGGGGACGATCTCCATGTGGGCGGCTTCGGCCGCGCTTGAAGACGCCGCCGGACTCAAAGAACGCGTCCGGTTCAACAACGAGCAAACCATGCTCATCGAAGAGTCGTTGAGCGAGATCCCCGGGCTGACCGTCTTTCACTCCTATGGGAACTACATCCTGTTCGACGGGAAGGCGACCGGCAAGAAGGGCAAGGACATGGTCGAATACGCCCAGAGCCGGGGGATGATCTTCAGGCCACAAGGCGACATGTACGATAGCGATGGCTGGTTCAGGATCACGATTGGATCTGAAGAAGAGAACCAGATGGCCGTCGACCTGATCCGCGATTTCTACCTGGGTTAACCCGGAGAGGAGACCGAATTGATGGCTCAGATCAAAGGCGTCTTTTTCGATCAAGACGGCGTGATCATCGACACCGAACGAGACGGCCACCGCGTGTCTTTCAACGACACGTTCAAGGAGTTCGGGTTCGCTTTCGAATGGGACGTCGACGAATACCACGAGCTCCTCCAGGTTGCCGGCGGGAAGGAGCGCATGAAGCACTACTATCAGACAAGAGGCTTCGGTGCCGAGGTCAAACCGGAAGAACTCGACGACCTGATCGCCCGGATGCACAAACGCAAGACGGCGGTCTTCATCGAGCTGATTGAAACTGGAAGACTACCGCTACGACCGGGAATCCGGCGCTTCATGAAGGAGATCGTGGCAGCCGGGCTGAAGATCGGAGTGTGTACTACCTCCAACGAGAAGGCCGCCCAGGCCGTCGCCCACAAGATCCTTGCGGATATCCCGTTCGACTTCGTCCTGGCCGGCGACGTGGTCAAGAAGAAGAAGCCCGACCCGGAGATCTACAACCTGGGGCTGCAACGGACCGGGCTGAAACCTGAAGAGTGCATCGTCATCGAAGACTCCCGCAACGGTGTGCTGGCTGCCAAGGCCGCCGCGATGCACGTCGTCGCTACGACCAATGCCTACACCGAGAAGGAGGATCTCCACGAGGCGGATATCGTCGTCTCGTGTCTCGGAGACCCGGATGGTGAGAAGGGTGTCTTGAAGCAGGGTGGCGTTGGCCTCGCCTTCGACGGCGTCCTGCACGCAAGACAACTGGTGGAGTACTTCTCGAACGGAAGGTAGCAAACGGCAGAAGCGCCAGGCGCGCTGACCGCCGCCGCGTCGAACGTTGAGCCCGGTGCCGGCCCCGACCCCTGTCACAGGGAAGACCATCCTGGGCGGGCCCCGATGAGGGCATAGCCACAGGCAACGCAGGACCGCTCGGGCCGCCGAGGCCGGCGGCCCGAGCGTCTCTTATCTCGCTCCCTGCGCCGTCCTCGGCGCAGGGCAATTGGGCGGCGCCTTTTTGGGACGGTCCCAGTTAAGTCGGCACTCGCAGAGCTCAAGCCAGCAATTCAAGTAGCCCAGGGAGTTGACAGATCGATTGCAACACGAAGTCCGGCTGAGCTGGGGCTGAAGCCAGCGACTCGCCTCGCGAAACTCCGGTCAAGACCAGGACCGTCGCCATTCCCGCCTGGCGTCCCATGAGAATATCCGTCTCGAGCCTGTCTCCGACCATCATCGCCTCGCCCGCCGCGCATCCGAGGTGTGCCAGGGCACTTTCGACCATGAACGGCGAAGGCTTCCCGACCACTAGCTCGACCCTTCGCCTGCTGCAACCCTCCAGCGCCCCAATTACTGCGCCGGCATCCGGGACCTCTCCTTGATCGGTGAGACAGGTTGGGTCGGTGTTCGTGGCCAGGAAGCGGGCGCCGCGTTTCAAGGCCTGGAAGGCGGTATTGAGTTTCTTGAAACTCAGGTTCCGGTCAGGCCCGGCGATGACTGCATCGATGCGGTTAGGGTCGTCGCTAAACGTGAAACTCTCGCTCAGGATCTCTTGCAGAGGCGGATCGGCGATGGCGAAAAGTGTCGCCCCTGGCATGCTGGTTTCCAGATAGTGCCGCAACGCCTCGGTCGCGGTCAAGATATCCTCAACCTCGACGGCGACCCCTTCCCGCTGCAGACGCTCTGCGTAGAGCCTTCGCCCATCAATCGAGTTCGAGACGAAGGCCAGGCGGTGGCCGATCGCGCGCATTCGCTCGATCGCCTCGCTCGCCCCATCGATCAGGCGCTCGCCCACGCACAAGGTCCCATCAAGGTCCAGCACAATTCCGGTGATGTCCGTCGTTCGTCTTGGAGGCTTCACGCCCCGTCCATTCTCGTCATTGGCCGCCAGACAACCCACGGGGTGTGACGGGCCGGCTACCCCCGCCACACCCCAATTGTCACATCGTGAATACCGGCGACCAGCCTTGGGCCTCCCTCTCAGGCCTTGATCCGCTCGCCCCGCCACACCCCAATTGTCACATCGTGAATACCGGCGACCAGCCTTGGGCCTCCCTCTCAGGCCTTGATCCGCTCGCC
>MGOM01000112.1:12531-53115 GCA_001797105.1 Chloroflexi bacterium RBG_19FT_COMBO_62_14 | reverse complement strand
GGCCAGGTTGCCCGAGAAGTACCAACAATACGAAAAGATGAACAGGCCGAGGGTGATCAGGTTGATCGAGAACGTGGCGTAGATGAAAGCATCGAAACCCGACCACGATCGAACCAGACCACTCGCCTTGCGAACAAAGAGCGTGGCTTCGCTCATTGAGATGCTCCTTTACTGGAGTTGACATTCGGGATCCGCCGAGATCCACTGCCGAAACCCGCTTGCCGGCAGCGTGACTCTAGCGACACGCCAATCGAGGGTTCCGTATCAATAGCCTCCTCCTCGCCAAGACCCGGTTCGCCGGCGCCGGCGCGATCAGCCTGTGGTCAGAACGTAGGTCCCGACCTTTTTCTCCTTCAACTCCACTAACGCTCCGTGCAGGACACCTTGTTCGTACATGCTTCCCGGGTTCAGGCACAACGTCCGGCCGTACTTGCGAGAACCCTTGCCTTCATGGATGTGACCGTGCAAGGTCAGGAGCGGTTTGTAGGTTTCAACGGCTTTGAGGACGGCCTTGCTTCCGACTGAGACCATCGATCGGCCGGCGTAGGCCAGCCGCAGGTCCTTGGTTAGCTCCGGCGCCTCGTCCAGCCCGCTCCCATAGGGCGGCGGGTGGAAATTGAAGACGGCGTTGGACTTATCTTGGACATGGCTGATGACCGACTCCAGGCGTCTCTCCAGCGCCTCCTCGGGCTCTTCCCGATGGGTGTCCCACGGAGTCGGATTCGACCAACCCGAGCTGGCCATCTCGTGGTGGTCATCGAGCTGGATCACCTCCCCCTCGATCGATCGGACGCTCTTCGAGGCAGCAATGACCGGATCGATCTCGAACATGTCGTCGTTACCCGGGCAGACGTAGCAGCGGATGCCGGTCCCTTCGAGCTTGGAATCGGCATACTCCATCCAATTCTGAACGGTGGCGATCGCTTCCTGGATAAACAATGCATCTGACCTGGCTGGCGAACCGGCGATTTCGGCTGTCTCGTCAGGGTCGGTGACATACGGGTAGTAGCCCCGATTCCGAATCGTCTGAACCATCCGCTCCACGTCATCTTGGGTCTCGAGGATTGTCTCCTGCTCGAGCAGGGTGACTTTGTGCCTGCCATTTGACTGGGCGATGATCGGGATGATTGCCTTCCCGGTCATGTCGCCGCCCAGGATCAGCGTATCGGCGCCGTAGAAGCCGGCGGCGCTGATGAACTTCTTCCAGCAGACTTCTGAGCCATGAACATCGGTTGCGAAGAACAGGCGCATCAATCGACGCCTCCGATTACGAACATGCCCTGAACCACCGACCCGGTCGCATTTCGAAACTGCAACCATCGGTGTCGGCGGCTTGGCTGTTGAGGGTTGGTCGTTCGGGCAGGATACGAGCGGGGGACAGACGGCGAGGAGGCTGGGGGAGAGCTCAGGAAGGCCGAGGGCCAAGCGGGGTTTACGAAGCCCGGCCACATCCCGAGGTCTTCGCCTGCGGATGGCCCCGAAGTTTCCATGCGCCTGCCGATGCGGCTGTGGCGATCGTTCAAGAAGGTCACCATGGGGGCTGGCCGGCAGCGCTGACCGCACCAGCACAAGGGCTGCCCCAGCTGCGAGAGGGCTGTGCTGAAAACTACAGCATGGCGCGACTGGGCCCGCTGAGGGCTCGTCCCGACAGGTTAAAGCGCGCTGCCATTACCTGGAAAGGACATCCGATGAGGCAAGCGCGGGAGGGATCTGCAAATAGAGGTGAGGGACCTAAAAGAGAGTATATCAGGGTTCTCCCGGAGGTCAACTTCCGCGGGCGGGAGCCGGATCAAGAGCTTTCCGGCCGGCTTGGCTGATCCCGGCAAGTATAATCGCCGCATGCGGCCGTCCCGCACTTCAGCCAATGCTGTGAACCGCCGCCTGCTTTCGGCCTACGGCCACGCGGTCTGGCGCAGCCCGCTGCCGCCGGTCGACGAACTCGTCTCAACTATCTTGTCCCAGAACACCAATGACATAAATCGGGACCGAGCCTTCGAGGCACTCCGGCAGCAGTTCCCGACCTGGGAGAAGGTGCGCGATGCCAGGGAGGTCGAGATCATCGAGGCGATCCGATCGGCCGGATTGGCCAACCAGAAGGGTCCACGCATCCAGGCCGTCTTACGCCAAATCACCGCGGAACGCGGCGCGATCGATCTCGAGTTCTTGCGCGAACTTGCGCCCGAAGATGCCCGGAAGAGGTTGCTCCAGTTTAAGGGGGTAGGGCCGAAGACGGCCGCCATCGTCATGCTCTTTTCACTCGGCAAGCCCGCCTTCCCCGTCGATACCCATGTCTTCCGGGTCACCGGGCGTCTGGGTTTGCGGCCCGAGAATATTGGCGAAGCAGCGGCTCACATCCTCCTGCAGGGCCTCTTTCCTCCCGAGACGTTCGTTGACGCCCACCTCAACCTTATCCGGCATGGGCGTCAGGTTTGCCTTGCTAGGCGGCCGCGTTGCGACGAGTGCATTCTGGGTGACTTGTGCAACTACCGACGCGAGCGCGCAGGCCGGCAGCCCACTCGACGATCCCCGAAGTGAGCCCCACGGGCGGCAAATGCCTGGAGTAAGCGCGGCTCAGCAAGCCAGGCCAGGTGAGACCCGGATCGGAACCGGATGGATCCGTCTGATCGCGGTAACCTGCTTCTCGCTGGCGTTAGGGATGGCCATCAATACCCTCGAGCCTGCGGTTCTGGGTCACAGGCTCCTCGAACTGGTACCCGCACAGAAAAACACCGCCCTCGGTTTGATGACTTTCGCCGGCTTGATCGCCGCCAGCCTGTGGCAGCCGATCATCGGTTCCGTGTCGGATCGAACCAGGTCAGGCTGGGGGAGACGGATCCCTTTCCTTTTGATCGGCACGCCTGTGGTGATCGCCTGTCTCTACACGATTGCGCTGGTCCCTAGCTTTGCACTGGTTGTGCTTGGCCTGCTGTCCTTCCAGATTGCCTCGAACACGATCCAGGGACCATGGCAGGCATTGATCCCGGACCTCGTTCCGCCTAGACGGCGGGGTCTCGCCTCGGGGATGAAGGCTGCCTTCGACATTCTGGGGTTTGTCCTCGGCCGCCGGGTGTCCGGTAGTCTGGTTGCCGCCGGCAACATCTCGGGGGCCGTCTCCGCGGCCGCGGCGGTGTACGTGCTGGCTCTGGTCCTGACAATCCTGGCGGCCAGGGAGGACAGGCTGGTTGCTCCGGCGGCCACGCCTGGGGGCGTTGCCGGAGGACTGAGGGGGGCGTTCTCAATCCAGTGGCGGTCCAACCCAGGGTTCATCGCCTGGTTTATCAACCGCTTTCTCTTCTGGGCGGGTTTCATCGCGCTGAACACGTTCCTCCTGTTCTTCATGATCGACGTGATGGAGATGGGGGAGGCTGAAGCTCAGCGCTTCGTAGGTCAGCTGTCAACCGTGATCGGCCTGGGGCTCTTACTGGTGACGATCCCCTCGGGTTGGCTGGCCGACAGGCTTGGCCGCCGTCCACTTGTTGCCGCCTCCGGCCTGGTTGCCTTCGCCGGTACGGCCCTCATCTTGATCCTGCGCACACCAAGCGCAATTATCGTCGCCGGCGCCGCCATAGGTCTTGCGGCTGGGGTTTTTCTCAGTGCCAATTGGGCTTTGATCACAGACATCGTCCCGCAAGCCGAAGCCGCCCGCTACCTTGGGTTGGCGAACATCGCCTCGGCCGGTGGAAGTGCCGCGGCCCGACTGGCGGGCGGTTTGCTGATCGACCCGATCAACCGCCTTGGCGCTGGACCCGCGACCGGCTACCTGACCCTTTATGCCTTGACCGCTCTGGCCTTTCTCGTCGGGACCGTGATCATCCTGCGCTTCCCCCCGACCGTGGATCTTGACCGCCGATCATGATCCGTGATCGTCCATCTCAACCCGGACCGAGCCAGGAACTTGCCGTAGAATGAAGTGAAGGGAGGCTTCTCTCCCTCATGGCGGGCCGACTGCGAGACAGGGGCGAGAGGAGAAAGTGGCCATGGAAAAGGACGAGCGGATCGGAGTCGTAACCCATTTCTATAACAAGATCCTGGTCGCCGTGGTCAGGCTTACCGGCAGGCTGGCGTTGGGGGATCGCGTCCGCTTTCACGGCGAGCACACGGATTTCCAGCAGGACATCACCTCGATGCAAATCGAGCATGCGTCTGTCCAGGAGGCCGCGCCGGGGACAGAGGTCGCGCTGAAGGTAACCCAGCGTGTCCGTCAGGGGGATGGTCTCTACCGGCCACCTTCTTCAGCCTGATCGTCGGCGGGCCTTCTGGGGGCGCCACGCAAGGTAGTCCGGGCCGGGTGCGGAGCGAATGCTGCACGGATTGGAGGCGGTCAGCAGCTCCGGCCGGGCGGCCTGCGCTACATCCCAGAAGACGTCGTCGCGTAGATTGCGAAGGATCGAACGTGGAGTCTGTCAGACACAGCCTGCTGCGCCGTCTATTGCAGCGGAAGAGCGATGGTGAAGACCGAGCCTTGATCCCGGCCGGCGCTTTCGGCCCAGACACGCCCCCCATGCGCCTCGGCAATCGCCTTCACGATCGATAGACCCAAGCCGAGACCCTGATGCCGCCGGGTCAAGTGGTTCTCGACCTGGTAGAACTCATCGAAAATACGCTCGATCTCGTCGGCGGGGATGCCGACCCCATCGTCTCCAACCCTGAACCAACCTTCCGACCCACGCCGCGAGAGTGCCAGCCCGATGTGACCCTCCTCCGGCGTGAAGCGCATGGCATTGTTCAGGAGGTTGGTCAGGGCCATCGTCAGCTTATGAGCATCGACGCTCGCCGAGATCGATTCATGTGGAAGGTCTAGCTCAAACCGTTGCCCCTTTGCACGGATCAGGCCGGCAACTTCGTCGTAGGCGGCCTTGGCAATGTCGCTCAGTGGATGGATCTGGAAGACCAATTCCCCTGAACCGACTTTCATCAGATTCATGTTGGTCATGGATTCGATCAGAGCCCGCATCCTCAACGCAGAGTTCAAGACCGCGGCCGCGTGTTCCGAAGCGGCGGCATCCGCCTCTTCCTGCAGGATCGCCGCATATCCCAGGATCAGACCGAGCGGTGTGCGCAATTCATGGGAGGCGATCGCGATGAAATCGCTCTTCATGCGGTCGAGCTTGCCCAATTCGCTGTAAGCCTTCCGCAGGGCTTCCACGAGCCGGGCATTGTTTACCGCCACGGCTGCTTGGGAGGCAATGATCGACATCGTCTTGACGTCCGCCTGGTCGAATTCCCCGCGCTTCTTGTTGACAGCTTCCAAGACCCCGGTCACCTTGTCGCGTATGCGCATCGGTACCCCGATCAGGCTACGCGTTTCGAACTTGATCCGCTCTCCGACTTCCCGAAAGTGACGCGGATCGGCCGCCGTGTTATTGATAATCAATGGGCGATCCTCACGGTAGATCGTACCGGCAATAGAGCCCTCGAGCGGCACCGGGATGCGGGCGAGCTCCTCGGGATCGGAGCCGGTCGAGGCGGCGAAGTACAGCTCTTGCGTCCGCTCATCGACCAAAAGGATCGAGGCCCCCTCGCTCTCCAGAAGATCGGCGGCCGAGTCAATGATGAATTGCAGGACGCGTTTGAGCTCGAGGCTGGAGTTGAGGGTGACGCTGATTTCCACCAGGCGCGACAACCTGGCGATCATCTCCCGCAACCGGGGGTTGTCCAATTCCATGTCTCCGTTGGCCACGGACATTGTTGCTAGTGTATGCGATATGCGCGACCTTGTCTACCGATCGTCTTCCCCCTGAGCGTTTCGAAGTCGTGGAACTGGACGTTTGAGATTGGCGCGAAAATCTCTCCGCAGCGTCTCCCGTCGAGTCCTGCCAACCCTTTGTCCACTTCGATCCTTCGTTGTATACTTCTAATCCGCCATCCGACCCCCAAGGGCTCAGAAACCATGAAAGTCTCCTGCCTCCAAGAGAATCTGTCCCGCGCTCTCGGGAGTGTCGCCCGGGCCGTTGCGCCGAGGAGCACGCTGCCCGTCCTGGGAAACGTGCTACTTGCCACTGAAGACGGACGGCTGCGTCTGTCGGCCACCAACCTCGAACTCGGAATCACATGCTGGATCGGAGCCAAGATCGAGGCGCCGGGGGCCACGACCGTTCCCGCTCGGACATTCGTCGACCTGGTGAACACTTTCCCCAACGAGCGAGTCGACATGGAGTTCTCCGTCCGGACGCAGAGCCTGCACGTGGTCTGCGGCCCGTTTACCAACGACATCAAGTGCATCGACGCTCAGGACTTTCCACCGCTTCCCCCGGCCGATATGGATGGAGGCGTCCCGCTGGATACCGAGGATCTGCGAGAGATGATCGGTCAAGTCGCCTTCGCCGCCTCCAGCGACGATGCCCGCCCGGTATTAACGGGCGTTCTGGCGGAGATCAAGGACGGCGAGATGACCCTGGCTGCCGCTGATGGCTTCCGGCTGTCCGTCCGCTCGTCTCACCTGACCTCGCCCGAGCCGGGCCCGCTGCGGGCGATCATCCCGGCCCGTGCGCTGAACGAACTGGCCCGCATGATTGCCGACGGCCAGGAAACCGTGTCAATGCTCCTTCCGGAAAACCGCGGCCAGGTGATCTTTCGCACCAAGGACAGCGAGCTCGTCTCCCAGTTGATTGACGGGAGTTTCCCCGATTACCAGGGGATCATCCCCACCAGCAAGGCCACGCGCAGCGTGCTCCCGACCTCGGCCTTCCTCAAGGCTTGCCGGGCCGCCGAGATCTTCGCCCGCGAGTCGGCTCACTCGGCCCGGGTACGGGTGGCGCCAGGGAGCGAGCTGGAGCCCGGGAGGGTGTTGGTTTCAGCGACGTCGGCCGAAACTGGGTCGAACGAGACGCAAGTCGACGCGACGATCGAAGGCGAACCCATCGAGATCGCTTTCAACGTCCGATTCCTGATGGACGTCCTGAATGTCATTGACACGCCGAACGTCGCGCTCGAGACAACCAGCGCCTCTGCCCCCGGAGTTATCCGTCCCGTCGGCCGGGATGACTTCCTGCACGTGATCATGCCGATGCATATCGGCCGCTGACGGCCGACTTCCTCTCTGCACCCCGCCCACCCAGGATTCTTGCCTCCGGTCTCCCGCCACGACGATGGCGGGGGCGTGGAGCCTTGGCTGCCTCGTCTTGTCCACCCCGCTAGATGAAACCTCACATTGCACTTGCGATAGGGCGGCGATGAGATGGGCCTTCACCTATTTCATCTTAAGACTCACCCCGCTAAGTTCGTGCGGGGCAGGCCAGGGAGCGGAGCGAGGCGAAGCCGAGCGCAGTCGAAGGACCATCCCAGATGTGGCTATCGCGCTTCGACTGCGCTCCGCTCAGCGTGATTGCCTCGCTTCAAGTGCCAACTTTCTTGGAATGCACCTGGCACATCGGGCGCGGTATGATTCACCCGCGCGAGCGCGTATACTCCAGATCCCTTCGGAGATCCACCCAATCGACGGCGCTTAAGTGCCGGTCCAGCGGGAGGCTCCAAGTTCCGTGGAGAATGGCACTTGCGGGGCCGATCGCCAGGAAAGGGGCCTGATCGCGAGACGCCTGGAGTTGAGAAAGTGGTTTTCGACCCGACCGGGTTCCCAAAGGCCCTGACGCTCTACCTTGAACTGACCCAGTACCCCATCCTCGCCGGTCGGATTCGGGAGCGCATGCGCCGCGAAATCTTCCGGACCGGGGTCATCACCCAGGAGGCTTTTGAAGCCGAAGCCCATGAGAAGGCCATCCAATCCCAGCGGCGGGAAGGGCTGATTGATCCGCTCAAACAGGAACACCCGGACACGTGGGCCCAGCGCCTGGCCCTCATCCAGGACAACCTCACCGACTTCTATTTCGCTTACAACCTTCCCCACGAACGCTTTGTCGAGATCGTCCGCAGGACTTTGGCCGAGCGCGGCCCTTCTCAGGACGTGGTGCTCACTTTTCATCCGGAGCTTGCGCCCTGGGACATGCTCTTCGCCCAGGGTGAGGCTTATGAGACTCTGCCTCCCAAGGAACGCGCTCGCGTCGAGCATCACCTGAAGGAAATCAAGGTCGTCCTAACCAAGGCCATGATCAGCGACCATCTAGGGTATGTCGGGATCGCCAAGGAATGGTTCGACATGGCCGATCTGCGGGGCGTTCTTGACCGCCGCATCGGCCGAGGCAAGATCGGTGGGAAGGCCGCCGGGATCGTCCTGGCAGACTGCATCCTGCGCAAGTCGGCCAACCAGGCCTTGCTCGACCGTCTGCACGTCCCGCGCTCATGGTTCTTGGGTGCGGATATCTTCTACCAGTTCAATCAGCTCAACGGGATGGTCGGCTTCGCCAACCAGAAGTACAAGAGCGAGACTCAGATCCGCGCCGAATTCGACGTAATTCGCGAGCAGTTCCAGGCCGGTCGATTCCCGAACGAGATCGTCAACGGCCTGCGTTCGGTCCTGGATCAGGTCGGCAGCCTGCCATTGATCGTCCGCTCGTCCAGCCTGCTTGAGGATTCTTTCGGCACGTCGTTCGCCGGGAAGTACGAGAGCTACTTCTGCCCGAACCAGGGCTCGCACGAGGAGAACCTCAAGCGCTTGATAGACGCGATCCGGAACGTGTATGCGAGCGTCTACAGCCCAGATGTCCTGTTCTATCGGCGGCTGAACAACCTTCTGGATTACGACGAGCGTATGGCTATCCTGATCCAGGAGGTCCAGGGCATCCGTCTCGGTGATCGCTACCTGCCGGACGCGGCCGGGGTAGCGTTCTCCCGCAATCAGTTTCGCTGGAGCCCTCGCATTGACCGGCGGGCCGGATTCGTGAGGGTCGTGTGGGGTCTGGGCACCCGGGCCGTCGAACAGCTCGGGGGAGACTACCCAAGGCTCGTTGCCCTGAGCCATCCTCTTCTTCAGCCCGACTCGAACCCGGACCATGTCCGGCGCTATTCGCAGCGACATGTCGACCTGATCGACCTCAAAACCAATTCGCTTCGCAGCGTGGGTATCGAGGAGCTCATCCGCCCGACTTTACCCCACCTGCGTCTGCTGGCTCAGCGTTTTATCGACGGTCATCTCCAGGAGTTCGTCAGTACGCCCATCGATCTCAATCCGAAAGAGGTCGTGATCACCTATGACGGCCTGCTACGGCGGACAGCGTTCGCCGATTTGATGCGGCATATGCTCCAGACCCTCGAACGTGCTTATGCGGTCCCCGTGGATGTAGAGTTCCTGGTCCTTCTCGAGGAGACGGATGAACTGCGGAGTCAACCGGCGATCTATCTCCTTCAATGCCGGCCGCAAAGTCGCTTGAAGTCACAAGCGGTCGAACTTCGCAAAGACATTCCTGCTTCGCGACGGATCTTTGTCAGTCAGCGGTTGGTGCCTGACGGTCGGGTGACCGATATCGAGTACGTGGTCTACGTCTCCCCCTCGGACTATGCGGCTATGGACCGCCAAGCCCAGATCGAGCTCGCCCGCCTGATCGGGCACCTGAATGAACGATTGGCCGAGAAGGTCTTCATCCTGATCGGTCCCGGGCGTTGGGGCAGCGACAATCCGGATCTGGGGATCCCCGTCAAGTACGGCGACCTCTATCGGGCGCGGGCGCTGATTGAACTGGCCAGCGATGAGTCGGCGCCCGAACCATCCTATGGCACCCATTTCTTTCAGGACCTGGTCGAAGCTCGCATCTACCCATTGGCACTGGCACTGAGTGACCCCGAGGCGGAGTTCAATCAGGCCTTTTTCGATCAAGCCCCGAATGCTCTTGCCGAGCTCCTGCCTGAGGCCGCCTCCTGGTCACAAGCCGTCCGCGTGATACACATCCCAGCCGCCGGAGACGGGGCGCTGCTCGAACTGGTTATGGACGGCGAGGCTGGGACTGCGATGGCCTATCTAGCAACGGCGCACGAAGAAGGCACTGGGGACGGTCCTGGAAAACAAGGGGCCTAACGTGCCCTCTTCCCGAGACCGGCAGTGGCGGTCTTGCCCCCTTGTCCATCCGCGAGAACGAACAACATCGGAATCAGCGCCTGCGAAGAGCGGAGGGCCAACTCGGTCCACGGTATCCAATCGCAATGTCGGCTGAGACGGAGAGCTGCCGAAGCGAATTCGCCGTGCACGCTGAGTTCCTCTGTCAGGGGCTTAGTCTCCAGACTTCAGAAACCGGCGTCGTACGCGGATCCCCGGCCAGACCCAGAAGCTCGAGCCCCCATCCCTTCTCGAGCATCGCCAGGATCGAGTAGTGCGTATAGGGAGTGGGGTCCTCGACGCCCGGCTGGATCATCGGTGAGAGTAGCACCGTGGCGACTCGGCCTCCGTGCGCCAGCTCACAGCAGCCTGCTTCCCCGGCGCCCTCGTCCCAGGTAATGATGATCAAGCTGTCCGGGCCGTAGGCCGGGGAACCTCGGATACTGCCGACCACCGTCCCCAGCCAGGCATCCGCCGTCGCCAGCGGACAATCATGAGCGCTGTTGCAGATGTCGGGGGTTATCCACACAAAATCGGGAAGGCTCCCCGCATTCAGGTCCGCGCCAAATTGGTCGAAGGGCACGACGCTTGACAGGCACCGATCCGGATCGGAGCGGACGCTCTCGAAGTACATGAAGGGATTGTGCCGCTTGGCGTAGGGGTGAACCGTGTAGTCGAAGCAGGGCTCGGGCATCCCTTCGAGATAGGCTCGCCAGGTCCGGCCGCTGGCCTCCAGCTGGTCCACCAGAATCGGCGCGTCCTGATAGCAGTCTTCGCAGTTGCGCGTGATACCGAAGGTATCTCCAGCCACCAGGGCCAGGTAGTTCGGGAATGACGGATGCGTGATGGCATAGTGCTCGGTGAGCAGCGCGC
Source organism: Chloroflexi bacterium RBG_19FT_COMBO_62_14 (assembly GCA_001797105.1). Taxonomy (GTDB): domain Bacteria; phylum Chloroflexota; class Anaerolineae; order Anaerolineales; family E44-bin32. The sequence continues at coordinate 42,320 of MGOM01000112.1, read as the reverse complement.
CCTGCGCGGCGAGTCCGTTGAAGTTTGGTGCAGTGGAATTCCCGATCACCTGGCCGAACTCGCGATTCTCGAAGATCAAGAAGAACACACGACCCAGGGCCGGGACCTCGCCCGGTGCCAGGGTTGCAGTCGGCGTGTCGCTCGGGATCGGCGTCGGAGGTTGTGGCGTCGAGCTTGGCGGAGGCACGGTCGGGGTGGCGGACGGTCTGCTGGGCGCCGCGGTCAGAGTCGGAGGGATTGGTGTGGAGGCGGGACGGCCGACGATGCAGCCGGTCAGCAAGCCCGCTACCAGAGCCGCGATCAAAGTGGCCGCGCCCGAAGCGACGCGGGGCCCTTCTCGGACGGGGCGAGCTAAATCCATCGACACTCTCCTTCATCGTCGGCCCAGCCGTGCTCGCCGATCAGTGGCACAAAGGCCACCGGGACGATCCGCTCGACTCGGAAGTCCTTTCCATCTCTCCTCCAGCGCTCGAGGATCTGGCCGTCACGTCCTCCAACGGGGAGCACCAGCCGGCCCTCAAGATCAAGCTGGTCCAACAGCGGCCGAGGCACTCGCGGGGCGGCGGCAGTCACGACGACCCCCTGGTATGGAGCGAACTCGGGGAGCCCACGCGAGCCGTCTCCCTGGCTGACTGCCACGTTTTCAACCTCGAGCCTCTCAAGCACCTGCCGCGCCAGCCCGGCCAATTCGGCCGACCGTTCGACGGTATACACCTGCCGCGCCAGCCGCGCCAACACCGCTGCCTGATACCCCGAGCCCGTGCCCACCTCAAGGACCGTCTCCGTGCCTACCAATTCCAGGAGCTGGGTCATCAGAGCGACGATGTACGGCTGCGAGATCGTCTGTCTCTGACCGATCGGGAGTGGGCCGTCCGAATAGGCAAAGTGCCTCGACTCAGGCGGGATGAACAGGTGCCGGGGCACTGTCATCATCGCCTCGAGCACGCGCGCGTCAGTGATGTCGCGCTCGCGCAGTTGTTCATCCACCATTCGCCGTCGGGCGGCAAGGTCGTCGGACTCGCTCATGTTCCCCCCACTTCAGATTATAGGTCGAGCTTGACCTTCAGCATCGACGGATTTCCAGAGGTTTCGCTTGCCTTCGAAATAGCACTCCTTCAAGCGGGGAGCTCAGCCGGGGGAGGGGGTTGAGGTAATCTGGGAAGGGGTGGGGTCGGAGCCCCGATGGGCCATGAGCGAACTCGATCCCCGGCCATCCGTTTGATGTGAGGCAGGGCATTGAACCGATACACACCTGCAGAGCAACCAAGGTGCTCGGTGGTAAGAAAGATGACTGCTTAGGCCCTAGGGGAAGGGATGTCGGGGTAGTGTGATTGGCTGAGGAGTGCCTGGAAGAGGTTGATCGTCTGCGGAGCAGAGGGAGCGTTTATCCGCGCGTCACGCGTTGTTCCTTCCACACATCGGCCTCATTGTGGTAGCCGGCCTGTTCCCAGAACCCGAGCCGATCCTGGGGCATGAACTCGAGGCCGCGCAGCCATTTGCCGCCCTTCCAGAGGTAGGAGGTCTTGAGCTCGGGCCGACCCGGGATAAGCCCGATTACACCGCGCACCGGATAACCATGATCTGGAGAGATGGGCGCGCCGTCGAGATGAGTCGCCAGGAGGAAGTTGTCGGCCAAGGCCGTTTCGAGAGGGATGTTGACGGTGAAACCGTACTCGCAGTGCTGCATGACGAACCTGGCGCTGGGTTTGAGGACGACGATCCCCTCTTCGACCAGATGGCGGAGAGAGACCCCGCCCCACTCGGTGTCGGCCTTACTCCAACGTGTGACGCAGTGGATGTCCATCCGGACTTGCTTCAGGGGGAGCTTTTGGAACTCCTCCCACGACCATTGCTTCTGTTCTTGAACCTCACCGAAAACGCGAAAATCCCAGGTCACTGGATCGAATTTCGGTACCGGGCCATAGTGGAGCACTGGGAATTTATAAGTCAACGACTGTCCGGGGGGCAGTCGTCCTTCCTCCCGCAATCGCTGTTCGTCCTGGCGCCGTTTCATGACGTCCGAGAACACGCTGCTGATCTCCTTGGGAACGGTGAGATTATAGCAGACGGGTCCTTATGGTTCTCTTACGCGGTGACTCTCCAATCACGTGGTCCAGAAGGCCATCGATGGGAACACGGGCGATACGGCGGACGTCCTTGGAGTGCAGCATTCAGACCAGGAGGAAGCCGGCATGAACCCATTGTGGCGCATCTTCTTTGGATTTCGGACTACTTCTCCGGGACCAGCCAGACGACTGGGGTTCGCCGCTGCTGGCTTGGGCCTCTTGCTGCTGGCATGCGGTTCGCTGGGCAGCATCCGCGCTTCCGGACCCGTCCACACGCCCACGGCCGAGGCGGCCAACGGCGGGCTGGCGTTGACCATCTACAACCAGGGCACTGCCCTGGTTCAGGACCGCCGACGCTTCGATCTCTCGCAGGGTTTGAACCGGATCCCTTCAGCGATGTGGCCGCGTCCATCGATCCCACGAGCGTCCTGATCAAACCGCTCACCAGCCCTCGCGGGACCTCGATCCTCGAGCAGAACTACGAGTTCGACCTCGTGGGCGCCGCGGCCCTCTTGGAGAAGTACCTGGACGAGGAGATCCTTGTAGTTACCAAAGACGGGAAGGAGTACCGCGGCAAACTGCTCAGCGGCCGAGGCGACCTGGTGCTGCAGGAAAGCGGCGGCCGGGTGACGGTGATCAAAGTCGAGAACGTCCAGGAGTTCTCCTTCCCCGAGCTCCCCCAGGGTCTGATCACCCGGCCGACGTTGGTCTGGCTGGTGCGCGCCGGCCAGAGCGGCCCCGAAGAGCTTGAAGTGACTCACCTGACCGGAGGCATCTCGTGGCAGGCGGACTATGTCCTGCTTCTGGCGGCCGATGAAGGCGCGATCGACCTGGACGGTTGGGTGACGCTGACCAACACCAGCGGCGCTACTTTCCCCGAGGCGCAACTCAAGCTGATCGCCGGCGACCTGCAACGCTTCCCCGAGCCCGGAATGGCGGCGCGCGACCTCTACATGCAAGGGGCGCCGACGCCTACGGAGGCGGCCGTTCAACAGCGCGAATTCTTCGAGTACCATCTCTACCAGGTACCTCGACCGGTCACCATCCAGGACAACCAAACCAAGCAGATCGAATTCGTATCCGCCGGCGATATCCCGGCCGAAAAGTTCTTCGTCTACGATGGACTGCAGTGCCGTGACGGATACTGGTACTGCTATGCCTCGAGTTATCCCCAGACCGATCCGTCTTACGGCGTCACTTCAAACCCCAAAGTCATGGTGATGGTCGAGTTCGATACCGAGGATGTCGAGGCCGATCTGCCACGCGGTCGAGTCCGTGTCTACCAGGAGGACATCGATGGCGCGGCACTTCTCATCGGTGAGGATGCGATCGATCACACCCCGAAGGGCGAAAACCTGCGTTTGTACATCGGCGACGCCTTCGACATCGTGGGGGCGCGCGTGCGGACGGATTTCCGCCGGCCGTCGGAGACACGGATGGAGGAGGATTACACCATCACCCTGCGCAACCACAAAGATGAGGCCGTTGAGGTGCGGGTAGTCGAGCACCTTTCGCGCTGGACCGAGTGGAGGATCTTCAGCTCGACGGCCGACTACACCAAGCTCGATGCCTCAACGATCGAGTTTCGAGTGAACATCCCGGCCAACGGCGAGACACGGGTGAGCTACGGCGTGCGTTACATCTGGCCGTAGACCGTGGAGGACGGCATGCTCAAGAGAGGCTGCGTGATCCTGGGAATGGCCCTGGCGGCTCTTCCCGCGGCCTGTGGTTCGGCGCCGGACGTCTTACCCGAGAGCGGTTCTACCCCCAACGAGTATCACGGGACGATGAGCTCAGGCTGCGCGCCCACTGACGCGCCGTCCGTCATCCTCGATCTGCACGCGGTTGCAAGTCCGGCCTCGATTTCCTTCAATCTGTGGCCCGGCTCACTCGTCACGCCGCCGGCCCTTGTCCGCTTCGATGCGGATCATCCGCAGGGAGAGGGGACCTACTGCAACGATGAAGGTGCATGTGAGTCGGTCGAGTGGGGGGAGATCGAACTGGCCAACTCCGAGGGGAGTCGCGCTGTGAATGGGAAGTGGAGGATTGGCCTGTCGGGAGGTCGGAATCTGCGTGGGTCGTTCGAAGCCGAGTGGCTGGCCATCCAGGCCTTGTGCGGTTGAGCAGCGACAGAGACGAGGAGGGTCGGGCCACCGGCCCTCAATCGATCAGGGGGCCGATCCTGTGTACGCACGGCCGCAGGAAGACGTCGGTCTCATGTGGTGCTTCGGCGATTTCCGAAGTGAGATCCTGCCCAGCGAAGTGCAGTTGCTCGTGGAGCCCGGTGCGCCATTTCGGACAATCGGTGACATCGTAGACGATACCGGCGTGCGCGACGAAGCATCGTCCTCCACGCTCGCCGGTTCCTTTCATCAGTTCTCGGCGCGTCACCGGCCTATCGCCGATCATGCCGCTCCCCAGACCTGGCGACCCGCAAGTGTGATCAGACGGTCGGCAGCGCCCCGCAGGAGACGGTCCGACAAGATCCTCGCAGGCGCGTGGGTATCCCTCAGTGACAGATCAATACCGGAAGGTGCGCCCCGCGCAGCACTTCGTCAACCGTGCTTCCAAGGGTGACCTCGAGGACGGGCGGGGCGGCGTAGGCTCCGATGAGGATGAAGTCGCAACTCTCCTGGTCTGCGAGCTCCAGGATTGTCGGCGCCACCCTGCCCGATTTCGTGAGGTAGGTGGCCTGAGCACCATGGGATTCCAGGTAGCGTCGGGCGACTTTCATTTCCGACCTTTTGGCACGCCCCTTCTCCTCGACCATCAGCAGGGTGAGTTCGAGGTTCCAGCGCGCGGTAAGGTAGGCAGCCAAGTACACCGCCTCGCGCGCCCTGGGGCTGGCGTCATACGCCAGGAGAACGTGTTTGGGCGCGGCCGGTTCATGGGGAACAGCCAGGATCGGCGGCCCACAGCGCTGGATAAGCGTCCGCGTGCCCGAGCCCAGCCGGGCGATCGGTTGGTTCGCCGGCGGATGGGCCAGGTCGATCACGACCAGATCCGCCAGGCCAGCCCTGGAGCATATCGTCTCTGCCACCTTGCCGGCTTCGACGGCGAATCTGCCCTGAACCTCAGCCTCTCGACAGCGGCGGTCGAACTCGACTCTCAATGCCTCGACCGGCCCGGCGCGGAGCTGATCCGCCGCCGGGACCACGTGCAGACCGAGGATCCTCCCATTTTCGCGCTGGGCGATCTCAATCGCCTGGGTCAGAGCATGCCATTCATGATCGCTCGGGCTGAGTGGTGCCAGGATGTCGACGAAAACCCTATCGTCCGGCCGAGGCTCCAGCTTTCGCCTGCGCCAATCACCGGGCGGAGGCCCGGCTTCGAATTCATCTTGCGTGACCGCGCTCAGCAACTTGCCTCCCAGGCTTGGAGATGAAGTCATCTGCTGGCGGGCAGCCAGGTCGGCGGCGGCGGTTTCCATCTCGACCTTCCAACCCAATTCGGCCTCAAGGGCGGCGCGATGCTCTGAGAGCCAAAGATACAAATCGGCCTCGGTGCGATCCGGGAAGTCGCGCAGAATGCCTTGATGGCGGATGACGCGTATGATCGGGAGGTAGACCGTGTCGAACCAGTGGCTGGCGGCCGCGTCGAAGGAGACCTCGCGCCCTTGATCCAACCCCATGAAGTAGCGGTGAACCAGAATGTGTTCCTCCAGCACGTCATATCCCCCCGGGGCAGTCAGGGTCAGATCCGCTTCGGGACGAGTGAGATCGAGATGGGATCGCTCGAGGAACTCGGCGAGGTGAGCCTTCAGGAGAATGTCGGCAAGATCGGTCTCGGGAGTCAGCGGGACCTTGCTGATCACAGGTGTGACGTACGCCTGAACGTGCTCCGCCCCCAGCTGGCGCGCCACCGATACCCGATGATGGCCATCGCGCACAAAATAGGCCTCGCCCAACTGGTAGACCTCGATCGGCGGCAGGCCGCTCTGGCCATCCACGGCGACGTACACGCGCGCCCAACGATCCCCGTCGCTGTCATGTTTCGGCAGGAAGCTGCGCGTGAAATCCAAGTAGCGCCCCACGCTTCCCACAATGGCCGCAATCGGGATGTCCTTGAGCTCGCGCACCGCAACTTCGCGTGCTCTGAGCTTCTGACGCACCTCATCGTACGACAGCAGGTCGATCGACCTGCCTGTCAGGCGGGCCAAGATCGCCTCCAGGGCGGCCTGTTGCCGGGCGCTCTGGAAGTCACGAATTGCCAAGGCGTAATCGGGGAATAGTAGTCCGGGCATCGCCGCCAAGTTATATCACGTCAGCGGCGGAGGCGTTGCGCGGGATCCGGGCTGCGGCGTCATCCGCAGCTCCGAATGACGATGGAGGTCACCTCATCGAGTGATGCTTCGGTAGAGAGGGCCGATGAAGACTAAACACGGGGCGTTTCGAGAGGCGCCCTTCCAGGATCGTCCCCCTCAACCGGCCCGCGTGGGTCAACCGTCTTTGAAGAGCGGCAGGTGACCGAGGGAGACTACATCCCGCCAGGAGTCAGGGTCACCTTCGGTGAACACGGCTCCGGTTCTCACCACCTCGGCTCCGGCTGTCTCCACCAGCTTCTGCATCCCCTTGAGAGTCGAGCCGGTGCTTATCACGTCATCGACCAACACCACTCGCTTGCCCTCAATCAGATGCCGGTCTTTCTCGTCCAGATACAAAGTCTGGGGTTGGCCGGTGGTGATCGAGACCGTCTGGGCCTGCAATGCCTCACCCATGTAGAGCTTGTAGATCTTACGCAGCACGATATAAGGCTTCCCGGTAGCCAGCGAGAGCGCGTGCGCCAGGGGGATACTCTTGGCCTCGGCCGTCACCAAGACATCGTACTCTAAGTCTTCAAGCTTGCCCGCCAGCGCTCGGGCGCAGGCCTGGACGAGCTCGGTGTCCCCCAAGATGTTCAGGACGGCGATCCTCAGTCCAGGGGCAACCTCGAATAGAGGTAGCCGACGTTTCAAGCCGGCGATGTCGACGGCATAGGATTCTCGCTCAGGCAGCATTCCGGCGTTCCTCCCCGACCTTGACCGGTGATCGGAAGCGGATATGATTAATTCGAGAAAGGTCGAATTAGTTCTACAGAGGACAAAATGGACCCGCTTGCCATTCCGGAGGTACTGCTGCGGATCTTCAAGGCATTGGCCGACGCCAACCGCCTCAGGATCCTCGGACTGCTTTCTCAGTCCGCCCACACCGGAGAGCAACTGGCGGCTCTGCTCGGGCTGGGGGCTCCTACCGTGTCACACCATCTAGCACGTCTCAAACACGCCGGTTTGATCAGCGCCAGCACTGAAAGCTATTATAGCGTATACCGCCTCGAGCCAGATTCGCTCGAGTCCGTTGCGCGTCAGCTCACCTCGCCTGAAACCCTGGCACGGCTGGCGGCCGAGGCCGACAAGCAGGCCTACGATCGAATGCAGGGATCCGCCGAGCCGCGCTCGATCTCCAAAAGATCCCGTCACTACCGCTCGAGACGAAAGTCGTAAATCCCATCCTGCAGCCGCCAGCTCCGGCCACAACCCCCACACACGACCGCCCGCGACCGCTCCCGCATGGCCAACGACCGGCAAGCGGGGCATCGCCAGAGGTTTTCGGCCAGCGGCCGGCGGCGCCTGCCGAGAGCTCGCGCCTGCACGAAAACACTCGGGCTAAGCTGAACTACCGCGCCACTCCACTGCACAAGTCCTTCGGCTACCATGACTAGCGGGTGCGGGAGCACCTTCTTGATTGCCGGCAATCGAAAGTACGAGACCGCCAGCTGTCGACCGATGGCGAAGTCGGCCATCATGAGCCAGCGACGGGCCGCTCGCGGATGGAAATTGAAGTTCATCGCCGCGAACTCGACCGGGCCGAGCATGAAAGGATTCCAATCTTGCTGCCGAACCAGCCAGCGCAGTATGGCTTTGAGGTTGCGCTTATTGGCGAATTCCAGGACGAAGAGGGCCTCGGGGGCGAGGGTTTCGCGGACCGCGGCCAGCGCCGCGTCCGGCTCGAGCATGTGATGCAGCGTCCGGATCATCGTCGCCGCGTCAAAGGCATTTGGAGCAAAAGGCAAATGGTAGACATCGGCCGCGACAAACAGGTGCGAAGCTTCTGATCCTAGGCGTGAACGCGCTTTCTCCAACTGGCTGCGCGAATGGTCGAGCAACACGATCTGACGGTAACCGCGATAGCGGGGCGTGTTTCGGCCGGCACCGGCACCCACTTCCAGCAGGCGCTCTCCGCGTTCGGGTAGAAGTCGTTTGATCGCCAGCGCCTCCGCCTGATCCTCATAGGCGCGGTCCACCTCCTCCCAGAACCGTTCCTGGTAGTCTGACCCTTCATAGTCACAGATGGGGATAGGCGCGCGGTTGTTCGTCATCGATCTTCGGGGGCTCCGAGGAGTGTTGCCCGGCGGAGGATTGTACACTTGATGCGCCCCGGGCTGTCGCGGTGAACGCGCTTCGGACTGCGTCAATGGCCGGCGGCCATCGAGCAAGGCCAGCCAAGGGCACGCTATTCCTCGAAGCGCGATTCGTCGATCATCCGGCGCATCGAGTCTTCGCCGTTCGGCGGCGCAGGCGTCGCATCGGCCTGAGCTTGCAGGCTCGCCTCGGCCGCAACCAGATCTTGCGCCTTCGCCCTGGCAGCCAGCGACCATTTGCCGCAGTGCGGGCATCTTTCAAGCCTGTAACCCAAGAAGCTTGGAGCAATGAAGTGGCGGCTGAAGGGGAGATCGCACTTTGGACAAACGGCGCCGCCCGCTATCCCATATTCGCCCGGACGGTGCGCCACTCGCCCGCCGCCGATCAGGGGGACGACAATCGTCAGAACGCTCACCCCGAGCGCGATCACAAGTACCGGGCCGATGATCTGCATCATCGATCCGAACGCCGAATCCGAGCTGACGAACTCGACGGTAACCGGTGGGCTTTCCAGCGACCGTCCAGAAGAAGTAGTACCGATTGCCGCGAGCACGTGCCTTCCGAGCGCGTAAGAAGTTGTGTCGAAACTGAGACTGAATGGAGGTGCCGTCACTTCGCCGAGGGTGTCGCCATCGATCACGAACCGTACTCGCTCCAGATCATCATGCCCGGAAGCGGTCAGGCGGAAGGCGCCCTGGATCCGCCCGGCGAGGTCGAAACCAAAGATCTTTGAAATCCGCAAGCCCAGACCCGAGGACGGAGTCTGAGCCTCGGCCCCCACAACCGAGAACCCCAACGCGACAATGGCCACAAAGAAACGCAGGCATCGGCGCACGGCGGCCTACTTCCACCGAGTCAAGATTGTTTCCCGTTCGAAGAGCTGTGTGGCGAAGAAGGAGAGGACTACGTCGGCCACGACCAGGACCCCGGCCATCAGCAAGATCAGCCGCCCGTTGACGTAGATCAGGCCGGCGATCTGGCCGAAGAAGAGGCCCAGGAGCGGCAGAATGACCAGCATCGAGACCTGCTCGGCGACCCGCGGATCGTTGACCCTCGAGGAGACCATCACCGCCACGCTGACTGCAGCCAGCGCCAGCAGCGGCCCAACGATGAAGACCGCCACCAACCAAACCGGATCGAGCAGGCGAGCCGCCACCGCCGGGTTTACCGACATCAGGCGGACTCCGATGGCGAAGATCCCAAACCCAAGCCAGGTCACCAGGATCGCCGGGATCGAGGCCGCTAGCGCCTTCCCCCCGAGCAGCTGCAGGGTCGATATCGGCGTCGCCAGCACCGGCTCAAGGGTACGGGTGGCCTTCTCACCGACGATGCTGTAGGCGGCGATCGTTACCGGGATCGCCAGGGGCATGAGCATGTACAGGACCATGAATGTGCTGACGAGATAGTACTGCGCGCATTCCTCGCCAACCAGCCCCTCACAGATCTGGGTGAATTGAGACGGTATTTCTGTCGAGGACAGACCGGCGTCGCCGCTGGACCGTATCCCATACAGAATCCCGAGGGGAAGAGCGGTCAGCATCAGCGGGAGGAACGCGATTGTGAAGAGCACGAAGCGATTCTTGAACACCTCTGCCCATTCTTTACGGGTCACCACCCATGTTTTGTGCATTACGCGATCTCAGGCGATCCGCTGCGCTCGACCAGCTGCAGGTATACGTCCTCGAGAGTCCGCCGGATCTCGCCGACGAATTGCACGTCGGCCCCGGCCTCGACCAGGGCTCGGATGAGGGGCGGGTTCTGCGTTTCGGGCGAGTCCAGGGTGACGACGAGCTTGTTGTCCATCGCCTGAACCCCGTGGACGAAGTCGAAATCCTCGAGGCGCCGGGCGAAACGCGGTTCGATCTGACTCAGGTGAAAGACGACCGTCCGGCCGTACAGATTGCGTCTCAAGGCGGTCGGGGTGTCGAGCGCAAGGAGCCTTGTATTGAAGACGGCAATCCGGTCGCACAGCCGGTCGGCCTCATCCAGGTTGTGGGTACACAGAAAGATGGTTCGGCCTTCGTGTTTGAGCGTGGATAGGAACTCGCGCACTAGGCGAGCCGCTTCCGGGTCGAGCGCACTGGTCGGCTCGTCCAGGAAGAGCACCGCGGGTTCGTGGAGGAGGGCACGGGCGATCGCCAGTTTCTGGCGCATGCCCTTGGAGAGGGTCCCGGCCGGATCGTGCCGCCTATCCCACAGACCGAGCATGCGCAGGTACTTCTCAACCTGGGCCGGGATATCCTCGACGTCGTAGAGAGCGGCAAAGAACTCCAGGTTCCGCGCCACCCCCAGCCGATCGTACAAACCGGGTGACTCAGTCAGGATCCCCACCCGGGACCGGATGGCGTCATCCTGCTGGCCCAGCGTCAGATCTCCGATCCAGGCCGTACCTGCGGTCGGGGCGATTAACCCCGCAAGCATCCGGATCGTGGTCGTCTTCCCGGCCCCGTTGGGGCCGAGGAATCCGAAGACCTCACCCGACTCCACCTCGAGCGTAAGCCCGTCGACAGCTTGCTTGTCGCCGAAACGCTTGGTTAGCTTCTCGGTCTTGATCATTCGAGCTCCGTGATCCGTCCTCCCATCGTCCGTCCGGGCTTGGGTCTGGCCCCGGTCATGAGGCTACCCGAGGAAGCGGCTATCTTCAACCTCGCTATTTCGAGTGGTGGCGTGAGTGAATGGCTCAAAGCCCTCGGCTTGAGACGGAACGGCAGGCCGGGCGGGCTCAGACGGATCGGGGGTCCGGAGCTTGAAGAGGATCCCCAGGCTGATGAAAGCTACGACGGCCAGCAAGCCCTCGGTCAGATACGGCCCGTACTTGGTCGCGACGAAGACCGCCAGGGCGTCAATGAACGCGTGCCAGCCTATCGCCAGCGCCAGCCAGGCGGGGTTGCCACGCGTGACCGCTCGCAGCACGACGACGGCTAGACTGACCTGGACGCACAGCGCGATCGCCCTCTCGACTGAGCCGAGGTCAATCAGTGACGGCGGCGCCGCCCAGTAGGCGGCGAGCTGTGCCTGTGCCGCACTCAGCTGATCAGGCGGGACCAGGCCGGAGAGGTCGGCCTCGCGGTAGGCGACCGCCTGGAAAAGGGCGATTAAGGTGATCACCCCGACCGCAACGGACTCGATGCCGCCGTGGCCGGCGCCGAACATCACGCCTTGCCTCCAGGTCCGGGCGTCTCGCAACCAGCGGCGCAGGACGATGTATCGGGCGCCCTCCTCGAACACCCCGGCCGAAAGTCCGAGCGCACACGCGGCCACGATCAAACCCGTTCCCTCCCAGGGTGGGCGAAGGCCCAGGCGGTCTAAAGCTGGCGAGAGCACCCAGGAATTGAACGGGATGTGGAGTACCTGTGATCCAAGGAAGGTGCCAACCCCGATCAGATAGGGTCTCCAGCCCGTCTTCAGCCAGCGGGCCAGGAACACCCCCAGCGCTAGCGGCATCGTCAGCATCAAGGCCACGTTTAGACATCGGAACAGGATGTCCATTCTGTCCGAACGGTTCGCCTCGGTTCCGTCAGGGGAGAAAAGATACTCCGTCCGCCAGGCTGGCCCCCCGGCGGCGGAGGGAATGTTTCACGTGAAACACATCCGTCACGGCCAGGTCTTGGCCCGCCGCGTGCGACCGGCGGTCTCGGTTGAGCGCCGCAAGATGAGCATCATCTTACTGCTGTTCTGGATGGTCGTCAGCTCAAGCGGCTCCCAGCCGTCCTCGGCGGCCTGTGTCAGGAACTCTTGCACATCCTCCGCTCGAGGGCCGCGCCAGAAGCTCCCCAGGATCTGGACCTGGTATTCCCATCTGGGGGCCACTCAACCCTCCTCGGAGGTTTCTGTGCTCGAGACTGGAGGATTGAGCGCTTCCCGGGCCAGGGAGGTCATCCCCATCAGCCCGCCCAGGTTCATCGTATCCACTGCGCTGGAGGGGACGATGACCAGAGCCCCCTTCTCCTTCAGCCCCTCGAAGAGCATGTTCATCGCACGCAAGTGCAGGGCCGTGGGATTCTGTCGATAGGCCTGTGAGGCATCGGCGAACGACTGGGCGATCTGTTTCTCCGACTCTCCTAGGATCACCCGCGCCTGGCGCTCGCGCTCTGCCTGAGCCTGGCGGCTCATGGCGTCCTCTAAGTCCTGTGGGATGACGACATCGCGGATCTCAACCGATTGCACGGTCACGCCCCACGGGGTCGTCCGCTCGTCGATAATCCTCTGGAGCTCGCGATCCATCAGGGCCCGCCCGACCAGGATCTCGGCCAGGTCTTTCTGTCCGATGACTTCCCGCAGCGCCGTCTGCGCCGCCCAGGCGATCGCCACCCGGTAGTCCTCGACTTCCAAGGCTGCCTTCTCAGCGTCCCAAACGAGCCAGAAGAGGACCGCATCCACATCTACCGGGACGGTATCTTTCGTCAGAGTCTTCTCGGCCCGGAACGGGGTGACCATCACCCGGTGATCGATCCACACCGGTGCGGTTTCTACAATCGGCATGAGCCAGAAAATCCCCGGGCCCCTCAGCCCGACAAACCGCCCAAAGCGAAGCACGACAGCTTTCTCCCACTGGTCGGCGACCTTGATGGCGAAAAGAAACACGAGGGACAACAGGATCACCACCGTCACGCTGAGACCGAGCGTTAGCGAAGCGGCACCGCTGGATCCCAGCAGCGCGCCCAACAAGCCGGCGACCACGACCAGAATACCCCACACTCCCCAGGCGGCACCGGGAATGCGGTAGCCCGCCGCGCGCATCGTCTCGCCTTGCTTATCTTTTGACTGCCAATCCACTCGTTTGAACACCAGGCACCTTCCTCTCTAGTTTGACTCGTCCCCGGGGGGCGACCCTTCCTCTTTCCAGCGCTCGATCATCGCCTGGGCGGCCTTGAGCACTTCTTGAGGCGTGAAACCCAGACGGGCGGCGTCTGCCAGAAAAGAACTCGCCAAGCCGCGCAGTGCCGCGTTTCTGAGCCCTGTGGCCTGCGCCGGAGGGAACGGTTCGAGAAGATACGTTCCCCGCCCTTGCTGGGTCGAGATCACCCCGGCCTCGTCCAGCAGCCGATAAGCCCGGGCGATGGTGTTGAAGTTCACCCTCAGGTCGGCCGCCATCTGGCGGACGGTCGGTAATTGATCGCCCGGCTTGAGGACCCCAGCTGCCACGAGGTGCTTGATCTGTTCCACAACCTGGACGTAGATCGGAACCTTGCTGCGGAAATCAAGCTCGAGCATCATCGTGGCAATTGACCTAATTGTCTCATTGTAGCATTGTATCTTTGTATCATTGTATACGAAAGTGCCGGTCTGTCAAGCCGGAGTCAGTCTCCCTCCTTCGGCCGCCTCCGATGGCGATACTCCGCGCCGCGCCCACTCGGACTCGATCGAAAGGCCAACAAATCCACGACTCGTCCGTCATGCGAGACGCTCGAATCATGCTCACGGTCTGCACGTGGTAGAATCGCCTCGAAGGACTTAGAGCAGGAGGCGAAGGTGGAGAAGGAACGAGGGACATTCGCCGTCAAGAAAGGATTGGCACAGATGCTCAAGGGCGGCGTGATCATGGACGTCGTCACCCCTGAGCACGCGCGCATCGCCGAAGAGGCCGGAGCGGTCGCCGTGATGGCCTTGGAGCGCGTCCCGGCTGACATCCGCGCCCATGGCGGCGTCGCCCGCATGAGCGATCCCGCTTTGATCGAGCAAATCATGGAATCGGTGACGATCCCGGTCATGGCTAAGTGCCGGATCGGCCATTTCGTCGAGGCTCAGATCCTCGAGGCGCTGGGCGTCGACTACATCGACGAATCGGAAGTGCTTACTCCGGCCGACGAGGCCCATCACATCGACAAGCATCCTTTCCGGATTCCCTTTGTCTGCGGTTGCCGGGACCTGGGCGAAGCGCTGCGCCGCATCGGCGAGGGCGCGGCGATGATCCGCACCAAAGGCGAGGCCGGGACGGGGGACGTCATCGAAGCCGTCCGCCACGCGCGGGCGGTCCTGGGTGAGATCCGCAAGCTCCAGAACACCCCCGACGAGGAGTTGATGACGTACTCCAAACAAATCGGGGCCCCGTTTGAGCTCGTGCGCGAGACGAAGGAACTCGGACGCCTGCCCGTTGTGAACTTCGCCGCCGGAGGCCTCGCCACGCCGGCCGACGCCGCCTTGATGATGCAGCTCGGGGTCGATGGCGTTTTCGTCGGCTCGGGAATCTTCAAGTCGGGCGATCCGGCCCGCCGGGCCAAGGCCATCGTCGAAGCCACCACCCACTTCGACAACCCGGAAATCCTGGCGGAGGTCAGCAAAGGTCTCGGCGAACCGATGATCGGCATCGGCGTCTCCGATCTTCCTCAGGCCGAGCGCCTGGCCGTACGCGGGTGGTGAGCGGACGGCCAGGCGACCTAACGCGGTCGGAATGATCGACGAACGCACACGAATGCGGCGCAGCGATCGTGCCGTCACGGACGAGGCCGAGATCGCCGCGCAACTCGACCGGGCGGCGATCGGATTCATCGCCACCTGCCTCGATCAGCAGCCGTTTATCCATTCCAACTCGTTTTGGTTCGACGCCTCCACGCGTACCGTTTATTTCCACACCGCCCTCGAAGGCCGGACCCGCCACAACATCGAGCGCAACCCGCAGGTCTGCTTCGGCTTGGCCGAGATGGGGCGCCTCCTCCCAGCGGATACCGCCCTCGAGTTCAGCATGGAGTATTCGGGCGTGTGCGCCTTCGGACGGGCGCGCGTGCTTGGAGACGTAGAAGAAAAACGCCGCGCCCTCCAGGGCTTGCTCGACAAGTACTTCCCCGACCTCAAACCGGGCGAGGACTATCGAGGCATAACGACGGATGAAATGGACAGCACCGCGGTCTTCGCCATCGACATCGAAGCCTGGAGCGGAAAAAGGAAAAGTGTTGCAGAATGAAGATCGGCGTGCTTGCCCTGCAAGGTGATTTCGCCGAGCATCGGGCAGTGCTGGACACTCTGGGGGTCGAGGCACGCGAGGTGCGCCTCCCCTCGCAGCTTGAAGGCCTGGACGGGCTGATCATTCCCGGCGGCGAATCGACGACGATCGGGAAGCTGGCGACGACCTATGGTTTGATCGAGCCCCTCCGTCGGTTCGGCGCAAGCCAGGCGATCTGGGGGACCTGCGCCGGGGCGATCTTCCTGTCGTGTGACGCCCAACGGCGGCAACCCCTGCTGGGTCTTATGGATATCACCGTGGAACGCAACGCCTTTGGCCGCCAGGTGGAGAGCTTCGAAGCCGACCTCAGCATCGCCGGCATCGAAGACCCGAGGCGGCCGTTCCACGCCATCTTCATCCGGGCCCCGTTGATCCTGCACACCGGCCCCGACGTAACCGTCATGGCTTCATTGTCGGGCTCCGATGGCGCCTCCGAGCCACGCGTCGTCGCCGCGCGACAGGGGCGGATGCTGGCGACTTCCTTCCATCCGGAACTGACCGGAGACCCGCGGCTTCATCGTTATTTCATGGCAATGGCCGATGGCTGACGCGAACACGTTCCGACCCCTCGACTGGCGCGATTGGCCCTTGCTCCACCGTGTTCGCGATACCGGTCTGTGCTTCGATTCCCAGCTGGCCCACACCAGCGGCCCACATGCGCTTCAGAACGCCCTGCTCGACGTGTTTATTCCCGGGCGGAGCGCTTTGACCGTCGTCGGTCGCATCGGGCGTGAATCGATCGTCGGCCAAATGTTGCACTACAACAGCCAGCCGCACGCCCGCCTTGCATTCATCGGGCCGGCGGAAGCCGTTGCCGGCCCGGCCTGTGAAGCGATGCTTGATGCGTTGGCCCAGACAGCCGGCGAGCATGGCGCCCATAATCTGATCGCCGAGGTCGACGAGGACTCACCTGCCTTCGAATGCCTGCGTCAAGCGGGATTTGCCATCTACGCCCGTCAGCGGATCTGGCGTCTGGCGGATCCGTACTCCGCAGAGTCGGTGGACCAACGGAGTGTCCACCCCGATCATGGGCGCGTTTCCCCCGCCTGGCGGAACGAGACCGCCGCTGACGAGGCACCGGTCCGTTTTCTGTACGTCAACCTGGTGCCGGGGCTGGTCCAGCAGGTCGAACCGCCACCGCGGCGGAACGGTCGAGGACTGGTGTATTGGAACGGCGGCGACTTGCTCGGATACCTCGATATCGAGCGCGGGCCACTCGGGGACTGGGTCCAGCCTTACTTCCACCCTGCCGCCGAAGAACCGGATGAGCTTCTGATAGAGTTCATGATCCGGTCCAACTCACGCCGCCGGGTCCCGCTCTACGTCTGTGTCCGCTCCTACCATGGCTGGCTCACGATCCCCCTGGAACGGCTGGGCTTCGAGATGGACAGCGACCAGGCCGTCATGGTCAAGCGGCTGGCCGCCAGCGTGCGGCGGCCGGCGCTGGCCGCTTTGCCAGCGCTTGAAGGGACTCGCGCAGAGCCGACGGCGCCTTTCATCCCGATGGAGGAACACACCCCGGCCGCAGGCGCCGGTGGAACCACATGACGAGCCGACGCATCACCGATGATTTGGACGCCATGCTCGGCGTCCTGCCGCCTGATATCACCCATCGACTCACGGAGATCAATCGACAGGACGATCTTCTCGAGGTCATCCTCGATCTCGGTCGCGTCCCCACCGCCCGCTTCGTCGACAGCGAAGTCGGCCTGAGTGAGCGTGAAGTCCTGCGGGCGGATCTGGAGTATGTCGTTTCACGGATCGGTGAGTTCGACGCCGACAATCGCGCCGGAATGGAGCGAACGCTTCACCGCATTTCTGCCATCCGCAACCGTCACGAGCGCATCGTCGGGCTGACGTGCCGCGTCGGGCGGGCCGTGTACGGTACGATCGACATCATTCAAGACATTATCACCAGCGGCAAGAGTGTCCTGCTGCTGGGACGCCCCGGGGTGGGAAAGACGACGATGCTGCGCGAGGCCGCCCGGATCCTGGCGGAGGCGAAGCGCGTCGTCATCGTCGATACCTCGAACGAGATCGCCGGCGACGGTGACGTGCCGCACCCGGCGATCGGCCGCGCCCGCCGGATGCAGGTGCGCCAGCCGGTCCTCCAACACGAAGTCATGATCGAGGGCGTCGAGAATCACAATCCTGAGGTTATCGTCATCGATGAAATCGGCCGCGAGCTCGAAGCCGTCGCCGCCCGCACGATCGCCGAGCGCGGGGTCCAGCTTATCGGCACCGCCCACGGCAACAACCTCGAGAACCTGCTCTTGAACCCCACCCTCTCCGACCTGATCGGGGGAATCGAATCGGTGACCCTTTCAGACGAAGAGGCCCGCCGGCGAGGCACACAGAAGACCGTGCTGGAAAGGCGCGCCGCACCGACGTTTGATGTTCTGATCGAGATCCAGAACCGCGAACGTCTGGCCGTCCATCACGACGTGGCGGCCTCCGTCGACGGGCTCCTCCGAGGGCGAGGCCTGCCCCCGGAACTCCGCTATCGGGACGAACAGGGCGAGATGCACATCTCTCCCGCTTCACCTCCGCCGCCTGGTTCGCGGCGCGGCGAAACCGGGTACCGACGCCAGGCCGCCGTCCCGTCGGCGATGGAAACCGATCTGCGGGAGGGTTTGCCGTATTCACCAACGCCGCCACATATGCCGCTGGTTGCCGGTCGCTCGTCGGTCAGGATCTATGCCTACGGCGTGGCCCGTAACCGTTTGCGGCAAGCCGCCAAACGCTTCCATCTCCCGGCACTATTGGTCGACGACGTCGGTGAGGCAGACGTGCTGGTCACGCTGCGAGCCTACTACCGCCGCCGGCAGAAGACGATCGCCGACGCCGAGACCAGACGCCTCCCGATCTACGTCTTGCGCGCCAATACTGTCGCTCAGATGGAGAGCTTCCTTTCCGACCTGTTCGAATTGGAGACAGTCACGGCCGAAGACCCGTCCCTTGAGGGTTCCATGCAGGAGACGGAGCGAGCGATCCAGGCCGTGCTCAATGGGACGCGTTCGATCGATCTCCCGCCGGCTTCAGCCTACTTTCGCCGCCTCCAGCACCAGATGGCCCGCCAGGCGAATTTGATTTCACACTCCTACGGCAAGGAGCCCCGCCGGCGCGTCAGGATTTTCCGCGAGTGAGTTTGTTCGTCACGCTCGAAGGCCCCGATGGGGGCGGCAAGTCAACCCAGGCCAAGGACCTTGCCGCGCACCTGGGCAGCACCGGGGTTGACGTCCTGTTGACGCGCGAGCCGGGCGGTACCCCGATCGGTGACCAGATCCGCAAGGTGTTGATGTCGCTCGACAACGCCGGTATGCTCCCGCAGGCGGAGTTCTTGCTCTTCTCGGCCTCACGAGCCCAGCTCGTGCACGAAGTGATCCGGCCACACCTGAAGAGGGGTGGAGTGGTGGTGTGCGATCGCTTCTACGACTCGTCGCTGGCCTATCAAGGCTATGGTCACCAGCTCGATCTCGAGGTTCTGCGCACGATCACATCGTTCGTCACGGGCGGTCTGAAGCCCGACCTCACCCTCCTGCTCGACCTCCCAGTCGAAGCCGGGCTGGGCCGACGTAGAGAAACCGGTCATTGGAACCGGCTCGACGACTACAATGTGGACTTCCACCGCCGGATCCGCCAGGGATATCTGGTCATGGCCGAGGCCGACCGCAGTCGCTGGGTGATCGTCGACGCAACCCGGCCCATGGACCGGGTGCAGGCGGACATCCGCTCGATCGTCGCCGGAAGACTCGCCTGACCCGTCCCTGACCCTCGACGCCATCTTTATGCCGGATCTTAACGACGACGGGGCGCGTGACCGCCCCGTACCTGCCATTCGAATTCCACCGGCCCCCCTCACCAGGGTGGGCGACCACCCAGACCTGGCTTGGGGCTAGTCTTCCCAGGCCATGTCACCCCCGCCGCCCATGTCCGGCAGCGAACCTTCGATGTCTTCCGGATCATCCCCGGCCTCGAGGCGATCGACCACCTCGTCGAACTCGGGCGGTAGATCCTCTCCCAACTCCTTGCCCATCCGCCGCATCATTCGCGCCATCGCTCGCGGGTCTTCTTCGTCAACGTCGCCCCAAGAATCCGGATCGCCCATATTCTCGATCCGCGAGTCCTCCGAGCGGGCGATCCGCACCCGGCTGATCAGCCGTTTCAAGTTCCGGCTGCCGCAGTTCGGGCACACGACCTCGCTCCGGCCATACTCGACATAGGTTTGAAAAACGGCGACGCGCTTGCGACAGTCGCGACAGCCATACTCATACGTCGGCATCGCTCCCTCCGGTATTTCGATTATACTGGGCCAATCGAGAGGCTTCAACGCGTGCTCAACGAATTGATCGCCAATCAGCGCCGTCCCTTGCTTATCGTGATCTCCGGCCCTTCAGGCGTCGGCAAGGACACCGTCCTGCAGCGCATGATGGAGCGCCAACTGCCCTTCCACTTTGTCGTGACGGCGACAACGCGCGCCATACGGCCGAACGAAGTGGATGGCAAGGACTATATCTTTGTGACCCGCGACCAGTTCGCCGAGATGATCGAACAAGGAGAGTTGCTCGAACACGCCTTTGTCTATAACGATTACAAGGGAATCCCCCGCCAGCAGGTGCAGCAAGCGCTGGCCAGCGGCCGCGACGTCGTCATGCGCCTGGATGTTCAGGGGGCCGAGACCATTCGCAAGCTATTCCCGGAGGCGCTCCTGATCTTCCTGACGACCCAGTCCGAGGTCGAGCTCGTCGAGCGGCTCCGGCTCCGCCGGACGGAGGAGCCCGAAAACCTGAAATTGCGGATCGCTACGGCGCGCCAGGAGTTGAAGAGAGTCGACATCTTTGACTATCTGGTGGTAAATCCCGATCAGCGGTTGGACAACACCGTCGACACCATCATGGCGATCATCAACGCCGAACACTACCGGACCCACCCTCGAGTGGTCCAGTTATGACCGCGGGATCTCCACAGTCCACCACAGGCGGACCACCCGTCGCCGAAAGAGCCCGTCCAGGCCTGCGACTCAGGCTCAGCCGATTCCCGGCTACGTTCGGGCTGATCGGCGTCACCCTGGGCGTGTTCATTCTTCAGTTGCTGTCGACTCAAGTGGTGGGGTTCGACGTCATCCTCGCCCTGGGGGCAAAGGTCAACAGCGCCATTGCCGCCGGTGAAGCCTGGCGGCTCTTGTCGCCGGTCTTCATCCATGTCGGACTGCTACATTTCTTCGTCAACATGTACTCGCTTTACGCCATCGGGCCTGCCGTCGAGCGGTTCTTCGGCGCGCCGCGGATGCTGGTGGTGTATCTTCTCTCGGGTATCGGCGGGGTGGTCATGAGTCTGGCCTTCAGCCTCAACCCCTCAGTTGGGGCCTCGGGCGCGATCTTCGGCCTGCTGGGCGCTTTGGGGATGTTCCTCTTCGTGCACCGACGCACCTTCGGCCGGGCTGCCACCTTTCAGTTCCGACAGATCGTGCTTGTAGCATTGCTCAACCTGGGGCTGGGATTGGTGCCGGGGATCGACAACTGGGGTCACCTGGGTGGATTGATCACCGGCGCCGCCCTCACGTCGGCCTTCGGACCGAGTTTCACGCCGGTCTGGGGGGAGCTCAATCAGCCGCAGTTGATCGATCGCCGGCCATGGCGAGCGTCATGGTCGAAGGCCATCCTGGCAGCGCTCATCCTCTTCGCCCTGGCCTTGGCCGCCACGCAAAGCCCGTTCGCCAAGTAGCCCCTGCTCGCTTCTTCGCCGGCCACACGGACTGATCGGGTTGACATCCCCTGCCCGGCTGGGTCAAGGGAGGGCATTCATCGAAACTCCAGGCGAGATAACAACTTGTTCACGGCGGAGCAGGGCGCTGCCCGCCACCGCACACCCGCGCGGGACCCTCCGATTGACTCCCCCCCATGCGCCCCTTATAATCCGCCGCGCATCTCATAAGACGCGCACGCGAGGTCCTGCCGATCCATGAGCTCCGACTCCGCCCCAGAAGTCTTCGACATCACATTCGTCGGCGCCGGCCCGACCGGATTGTTCGGTGCCTTCTACGCCGGCCTACGCGAAATGTCAGTCAAGATCATCGACGCCCTGCCTCAGGCCGGCGGCCAACTCATCGCTCTGTATCCCGAGAAGATGATCTACGACTCCCCCGGTTTCCCCGGAATCGTCTCGAAGGACCTGGTCACCAACCTGGTCACACAGGCCGGGCAATGGAACCCCATCTACGCCCTCGGCCAGCGCGCTCTCAATCTCACCCGACGCTCCCTCCCCGGCGGCCCCGCTGAGGCGCAGTGCTGGGAGATCGAGACCGACAAGGAAAAACACCTTACCCGGACCGTGATGCTTTCAGCCGGGATCGGAGCATTTCAGCCGGTCACCTTGAAAGAGGGCGGGGCCGACCGCTTTGAAGGCAAGGGCGTTGTCTACATGGCTCGCGACTTGAACGAATATGCCGGTCGAAACGTGCTAATCGTGGGCGGAGGCGATAGCGCCGTCGACTGGGCCCTGGCCCTCGAGTCGATCGCCGCTCACGTGACCCTGATCCACCGGCGCGAGGGTTTTCGGGCGCATGACTCATCGGTCAACGCGCTGAAGGCCTCCAGCGTCGATGTGCGGATCTTCTACGAGCTGCGTGAGATTCAAGGCGATGATCGAGTCGAGCGTGCCGTCATCTTCGACAACCGGACACAGGAAGACACCGTCTTGCTGGTAGACGACTTGATTCTGGCGCTGGGTTTCAAGGCGGACCTGGGGCCGATTCGCGAGTGGGGGCTGGAGACCATCGGCCGGCGCTACATCAAGGTGAACCAGCGGATGGAGACCAATCTCCCCGCGGTTTTCGCCGCCGGGGACATTGCCCTACAAGAGGATCAGGATCCGCTCAACTTGATCGTCATCGGCTTCGGGCAGGTGACGGTGGCGGTCAACTACGCGTACACCCTGATCAAACCGGGTGGCAAGGTATTTCCCGGTCACTCCAGCGAGAAAATGGCCGGAAAGGCCGTCCCCAGATAGCAGCCGGACACGCCCGCGCGCACGGTTGATGCGGTGTTTCTCTCCCCGCTCCCTGCCTGCCTGCACCCGTAGCGAAGCGTAGGGTGTCCTTGCGTTCTTCAAGGGCACCCTCCCTCGGCGCAGGATCACCAGGGCCGCCGAGGACGGCGGGAGCGATGTTGTTCGGTCTTGGATGAGTTGGCTGGATCAGGGGTTGAGCTTGGTCTCGGGTGTTGTCGGCTTCCGCCGCCCGCGCGGCAGGTAGAGGATGAGCCCTGTCAGGCTCAAGACAACCCCGGTCATCAGTCCGGCAACCTGGATCGGCCCGAAATAGACCCTGGGTAGTGGGTGAGAGCCGATCCCCAGGAAGTCCGCCAGGGATGCGGCCAATGCCACCACGTATCCGGTGGCGACGAGCCTGACCCCGATCTCCGATCGCAGAGAGTGCTTGCGCCCATTCCGGACGATGCGTGCCGCGCCGTAGGCGCCCAGCAGCACGACCGCCAGACCAGTCAGCCACACCCCCATCTGGACGAAACCTACGACCGGGCTTCGATCCAGGCCGAAGAAACCCGGATGGATGCCCAGAATGAAGATGAACGATCCGAGCAGGACCATGAAGGAGAGCCCGGAGGCGGTTCGGATCTGTCGACGGCTGAGATCGCTGGGTGGATTCACTCACGTCCCCGAAGGTAACGCCCAACGGAGCATGCCAAGCCAGTTCTCCCCCAGAATGCCCTGAATCTCGGACGCCCCGTACCCCCAAGAAGTCAGGCTATCGCCAATTAACCGCAGGTCGGCCACGCTGTCAAGTCCCTCCGGCGTCCGGCTAAGGCCGAACCCGCCGTCGAAGTCGCTTCCCAGGCCAACGTGTCGGGCATCGCCGACGAGCTGGCAGACGTGGTCGATGTGGGCGGCCACGTGCTCCAAGTTGATCCCCTCCCGGCCATTGCCTGACCGCCATGTCCCTTTGAGAAACCGGTTGTACGGTACGATGCCGATGACACCATCCCGTTCGGCAATCTCCCGGATCGCCTCATCACCAAGGTGCCGGTCGGGTTTCTCGCTCCCATCCAGAAGAGCCCGACAGTTGCTGTGAGAGGCGATCAGCGTGCCGGGATAGCACTCCAAGGCTTGAAATACGGCCTCTTCCGCCATATGGCTCAGGTCCAGGATCATCCCCAGCCCGCCCATGACTTCCAACAGTTCCCGCCCCTCGGGCGACAGCGGCCCCGGTTCGCTCGTCCCTCCGCTGTAGCGCGTTCCGGTCCAGGCCAACCCGACCATTCGAAGCCCGTCGGCATACCAGTTCACCAGATCGTCCGGCTCGCGTATCCCATCGGCGCCCTCCATCAGCAGGACAAGACCCAGGTGAGGCTCGGCTGGTGGGTCCCCTTCCCAACTCGCCAGCACGGCTTCCAGCTGGTCGCGATCGGTCACGGGGCGGAATTTGTCGGTGTGCTCGTCGAAGAGCCTTTCGTACGCGTCCAGGTTAGCTCGATAGAGGCGATGGGCCTCTTCGGCGCTCGCATAGCACAAAGTCTCCCACGGCCCGACCCTGCGTCGCGCTGGTGCGGCGAACAATGTGGCAAAGACGACGCCCACTCTCCCCCCGACCCATTCTGGCCATCCAAGGAGAGTCTGTCCGTTGTGCTGTTCGGCGTCACTCCCTTCTTCGATCCGCCTCGTTTCGGAGACGGCGCGGGTGTAGTCTCGCCCGAAGGTGAGGATGTTCCAGGCGATGTCCTCGTGCGCGTCGACGACGATCATGCAGCGTCCCGGAAACCGGCTAGCGTCTGAGACCAGAGGTCGTCGCCGACGGCGAGGCTGAAAGGAACGTAGAGCGTGAGCCTGTCAGCCAGGCCGTCATAGCGCGAGCGAAGGGTCGCGCCCAGACGAGGCAGGGGTGCGACGACGGCGAAAGTCTCCAGGATCTCATCGGTGATGAGACGCGACATTTCCCCCCACGCCTGCCGGCGCGCCAGGCCGCTCAACTCGTCGGCGACCTCGCCCCACCCGTGGATCGCCATGACCGGACGGTAGGAGGGCGTCGAAGCGTAGAAGGCGATCTGCGAGCGAACGAAGGCTGCTCGGTCGGCATCCTCGACAAACATCGCCGTCGCCGAAAGCTCGATCTCGCCCGGATCTCGGCCGCCCATCGTGGCTCCTTCCTCGATCGACGGGCGGACGACTTCCCTCAAGTAACGAACCGAATGGTAAGGATGGACGTGAAAACCGTTTGCCAACTCCCCGGCGAGACGGCACAGGCCGCGGTTGACCCCGGCGATGTAGATCGGGATGTCGGGATCGGAGATGGGTCCGGGGTTGAAAAAGGGAGTCATCAGCCTCAGATTGAAATGCTCTCCGCGGTAATTCAGCCGATCGCCTGACTGCCAGCAGGCCCACACGGCCCGCATCGCCTCGATCATCTCCCTCAGGAACCCGACGGGAGAATCAGGCCAGGACATGCCGAAGCGGCGTTCGATATGCGCCTGCACTTGCGTGCCCAATCCCAGGATAAGCCGGCCGCCTGAGGCGTGTGCCAGGTCCCATGCCGTGTGGGCCAGGACTGTTGGACTTCGCGCAAATGCAATCGCTACCGCCGTGCCGAATTGGATCTGCTGTGTGTGGGCGGCGATGAGCGCCAGTGGCAGGAAAGGGTCGTGTTGTGTTTCGCTGGTCCAGACGGCGTCGAAACCGAGCGCCTCAGCTGCCCGCGCCAGGTCAGGCACCTCAGTGAGCGTCGTGGGAGCGATGCTGGCGTCGAATTTCATCAGGAGAATGAGGTCCGTTGGAAGGTGAGAGTGGAGGGAACCCTGCCGCGTCCATGATACACCCTAACCCCGATGTGTCTGACCTGACGAGGGCACGTGGAACGTTCCCGGCCCAGGATGCCGGGAGCAGCATTCCATGCGGGTCAGTCTGGGGCCTCGAACGCCTGAATGACTTCACGCCAGCGTTGCGGGACGGGGACCGAGGCTGTACGGTGGTAGTCGTAGGTCACTTGGACCGTCCGCCCGGTAGCCATGACTTGACCGGTGTCCTGATCCTCGATGCTGTAGCGGAATTCAATGCTCTTGGTCCCGATCCTGGCTGTGCGTACACCGATTCGCAGCCGCTGAGTCAGCTGGATAGGCGCCTTGTAGGTGCAGCTGGCCTCAGCCAGGATGATGCCGATCGCTCGGAAGTCTCGGCCGTCCCACAGACCGAGATGTTGCAGGTACTTGACGCGCCCCTGTTCCATATAGGTGAAGTAGCGGGCATTGTTGACGTGCCCCTGAGCATCGATATCTCCATAGCGGACCTCTAGCGGAAGATAGAAGCGGAAAGCCAGGATTCCGCCATCGGCGTCGGGGGTGGCATCGGCGCTCACTCAACTTCCTCCAGTCCACATGCGTGCCTGTCGACCCTCGACGGTCCTGCCACCGGGGCCGTGTTTCACCCAGGGCCCGGCAGAAGCGCTCGCCACCAGGGGATAGCGACGACGGTGGCCAGCGTGCCCAGGGTGTACATCACCGCCGCCCGGCGGTGTTTCGTCTGGTCGTCCGGAGCATTGCGGGCGCGGCGGCTGCCGAGGTGAGCCAGGATCAGGGCAAGCAACATCAAAGGGATGTGTTCGATGAGGAAGAAACGCAAGTGGGGGGCTTGCATCGCCGCGCCCATTCCGACCAGCATGTTCTGAACCAGTGGGCCGATAAAAGCCAGGATTACCCAACAGGACCTGGATGTCAAAGACAATCGAGAAGACTAGGCCCGCCTGGCGGTCCAATCCGGACCATGGTCTACCTCGCACCCAGCCGCTGTAGCCGCGGAACAACGCCCACCCGGCGAGTAGCAACACAACCCCGCGGAGCAGACTGTGAAGGCCAAGGACGGCGGCGTACATTTCGATCCTCCTGCCTCTCGGGTGAAAGGACGCCGGTCGAATAGATCGTCCCCCATGTCCGAGCCGCGATCATTATACGTGAGCCGGGATCGGTGGATTCCGGCTTGTGTGGGGATATCGACCTCGCACACCATAGACGAATGGACATGGGGTTCTTCGGGCGGGCAGACCGCACAACCGAACTCACACAAGCTGACTTTGCGAGAGGTTTTCGGACCGCTTCCGGCGGAACGGGAATGTTCCGGGGAAGGGGTAGACAAAGCCAAAAATGGGTGCTATCATCTTTTTCCGTAGGACGCGCGTGAGTTCTGTCTGGAAGTCGAAAGACCACGGCCTGAGCTCTAGCAGCTCGGGCCGGTTTGGTAGCCCGACCTTTGGGTGAACCCGACCGCCGAAGAACGAAACAAGCGCCTAACGCTTGGGAGAAGTTGGAGATAACCCTCGGCCTGGGCGACAAGAGACCCACGTGCGACGAGGGCCTTCACTCTGACTGAGCAAGTCAATACCGTATGCCATAAGGAGGCAAGGAAAGAAATGACAGAACGCGCTGTCGGTACAGTCAAGTGGTTCAACAGCGGGAAGGGCTACGGCTTCATCGAGCGTGAAGGCGGCCCGGACGTATTCGTCCACTTCACCGCAATCCAGGCGGACGGTTTCCGGACCCTGGAAGAGGGCCAGCGGGTGGAGTTCTCCATCGAGCAGGGGCCGAAAGGACTTCAGGCGGCCAACGTCGTCATCGTCTAGAACCCCCTAACTGCCCAAAATGCAGCCCCGCCGAACGGCGGGGCTGCTGTATTTACCCTACGTGTGTCCTCACCCTCTTCTGACGTAGCCGGTCTAGCGGACTCGCGCGCCCGGCGCGAGCTCGCCGTCCGGTTGAAGCAGTCGCATCGAGCCGTCGGCGTCGACGGCTGCCAGGACCAGCACCTCGGACATCCGATTGGCGATCTGCTTCGGAGGGAAATTGGTCACCGCGACGACGAGCCGTCCTTGCAGCTCACCCGCGGCATAGTCCGGTTTGATGGCCGCCGACGAGCGTCGGATGCCCAGACGAGGACCAAAGTCGATCGTCATGATGTAGGAGGGTCGGCGGGCCTCAACGAACTCCTCAACGGCGGTCACCCGCCCAATGTGCATCTCAATCCGATCGAAGTCTTCCCAGGAGACTGTGGTCATTCCGGCTCACGCAGTCCGCTGCCAGGCGAGCTCAACGCAGGTTGGCGACGAGGTCACCGAACTCGCGCCGTACACTGCCATTCTCATCGACCTTCATCACAAGCATGGTAATCCGCTTCCAGGCGCCACCCTGAAAGACCATGAAGCGCACCTCGCCGCCAGCCTGGCCGTCAAGACGAACGAGCGGGTCATAGATCGAGGGCCGGATCACACGTTGAACGCGATCCCCGGCTTTCCTGAGAATCCCATCAAACTGCCGCCGGGTGACGACCGGCACCAGATCAAGCCAGTCGCTGGCCTTGGAAGCCGACTTGGTCGCCCACAACTCGCTGATAAACACCGCATACTCGAAGAGCCCGAGGGGGCTAGTCTCGTAGCCCAAGAAAGCGTAGAGCGTGTCTATTTCGACCCGGCGTAGTTCGCCGCTGCCGCGCATGGATATCAAACGATCGCGAGCCATGGCTGTCAACGCCAGCGGCGGCCCAGAATCGGGGTGCGGATCGGCCCGCCGGGCGTAGGGCCAGATCCAGCCCGAGGACAAACCACCGACGGGAAGATAGTCGAGCATGTAGCCTCGGCGTAGCGCGACTTTCGTGAACAAACGCAGCAGGTGGTTTACATCGTCCGGTCGGTGATAGCGCGCCCACGCTTTGCGGAATCGCTCAACCCCATCAAACAGCCGCTCCGCCTGATAGCCGGGGACCTTCTGTTCTCGTGTGAGGGACTCCATTTCTTTCTCTCTCCCTCGCCGTGCGAGCGCCGATCCGGAGCTTGTGTTGCGAGGATGGCGGAGGCGATCTTCAGGCGTGCCGCAGCAAGGGGGGTCTCGCGGGTCGACGGCCCGCTGCGGCGCTTGGCGAAACCAACCGGGTGGGGCTCGGCACGACCATCGAGGGTCGGAGTGCGAGGCTCATGGACCGCCGGGATTCCGTCGACCGATCGGGTCAGCTAGAGTCTGCCGTCGGCTCGCCGTAGAGGCTCCGGTGAACGGCACTGAGAGCGCGTACTTGTTCCTCCGCATGGTAGGAGGAACGGACCAATGGCCCGCTCTCCACCCAACGGAAACCGATCTCCAGACCGAAGCCCTTGAGTTCCCTGAAGTCTTCGGGAGTGTAGTAGTGCTCAACTGGCAGGTGGCGCTTCGAGGGTTGGAGATACTGCCCCAGCGTCAGGATATCGACACCCCACGAACGCAGATAGTGCATTACCTCTTTCACCTCTTCCGGGGTTTCTCCCAGACCGACCATGATGCCCGTCTTCGTCAGCACTTCCCCGTCGAGGCGTTTGGCGTTGGAAAGGGTGGCTTTCGCCCATTCGAAACGGTCTTGTGGCTGAACCTTCCTGAATAAGCGCGGGACCGTTTCGACGTTGTGATTCAGGATTTCGGGCCGAGCGTCCATCACGATCTTGAGGGCCTCGACAGAGCCCTTGAAGTCCGGGATCAGGACCTCGATCGAGCAGCCCGGTTGAAGTTCGCGGATCCGGCGGATCACCATGGCAAAGACCGGCGCGCCACCATCCGGGCGTTCATCCCGATTGACGCTGGTGATCACGGCGTGGCGCAGCCCCATCCGCTGGACGGCGCGGGCGACACGCTCCGGCTCGAGCCAGTCGAGCGCTGCCGGACGCCCCGTTTTGATGTCGCAAAATCCGCACGAACGGGTGCATACATCACCCATCATCAAGAAGGTCGCTGTGCCCGATCCCCAGCACTCTCCGATATTGGGGCACATTGCTTCTTCGCAGACGGTGTGCAACGCCTTTGAGCGCATCATCGTCCGCAGCCGTTCGTAGGTCTCGCCGGTCGGCGCACGGACTTTGATCCAGTCCGGCCGTCGCTCCGGGCGGACAGTAAGAGTCGCTGCTTGGCCAGTTCGTATGGGTCGATCCCTCGTCGCCATCTCGAACCTTCCTCGGAAGGATTCTACCCTACTTCCATCTGCGGGGCTCGCGTGCGCCCGAGGCAGCAGGTTTCTTGCTCGATTAGGTGCCCCCTGGCATGTTCACGGCACACGGGTAGGATTGCCGGGTTCTCCTTTGGCTTGCCAAGGTACAGCAGGAGGCCGGGACACAAGGTCGGGAGGCTGTATACTTCAACCCCGAAACTGCGGATCGATCACCCGGGCGCCTCCGCCGATCCGCACGTCATGTCGCACGGCCAGCCAGTGAGACGCGTCATTGTCGGATCCCGTCCCAATCTCTTCCTCCTTGGTCAGCGCCCGAGATCTGCGCGTCCGCGAGCTCCGAGGATCACGCTGGCTCGGCGCCGGCCTGTGCGCGCTATCGGCTGCCGGCTACTCCGGCTTGCCGATCCTGGCCAAGCTGGCTTTTGCGGCA
>MGOM01000112.1:10444-12520 GCA_001797105.1 Chloroflexi bacterium RBG_19FT_COMBO_62_14 | reverse complement strand
CAGCGTCCGGTTCGGCGGGGCCGCCGTCCTCATCTTGGGGTTCCTGGTCCTCACCCGGCGTAGGCAGGTGTATCCCGGGCGGCGGGCCGCCCTGGCGCTCCTTGGTCTCGGCCTGATGTATGGTGTGCAGGCAGCCATGTTTTTCTCCGGGTTGCGAAGGATCCCGGCTTCGGTAAGTTCCGTCCTTCTATACATCTATCCGGCGATCGTTACCTTGCTCGCCTGGCGGATCTACCACTCACGTCCACGCAAGGCGGAGATCGGGGCGATCGGGCTGGGTCTGTTGGGCGTGTTGCTGACCGTCCGGCCTTGGGGGCTGGCAGGACTCGAGGGGGCCCCAGGCTTGGATCTTGTCGGGGCGGCCCTCGTCGTAGGCGCGGCCGTGTCTTACTCGGTCTATATCTTGCTCAGCGCGATCATGGTGAAACGAACGGGGCCTCTGGTCAGCACGGGATGGATCACTGCCGGGGCAGGCATGTTCTTCGCCGTCGTCGGGGCTGCCACAAATACCCTTACCTGGCACCTCCCAGCTTACGGTGGCTGGCTCCTACTCGGGATGATCCTGTTCAATACCATCCTCCCGCTCGTGGCGTTCTTGGCCGGCCTCGACCGCGTCGGGGCGGCCGCGGCTTCGCTTATCAGCACCCTTGAGCCCGTATTCACTGTACTGCTTGCATCCGCGTTTCTGGCCGAGCGCCTCGAAGGCATCGAGATCGTTGGCGGTGTGATGGTCTTGTCGGCGGCGATCCTGGTGAACCTCCCGGGCGTCCGCCTGGAAAGACAGACAGAGGACGGGCAGCGCCCTCAGGCTCGTCCTCCTGCGGTGTGACACACTTCACAAGCAAACTTCCGTTTTAGCCTGGCGGTCTGCTCTCCCTTGAGCTATTGTCAGACATTTGGCCGGCCCGGCCTGGGAGACCTGCTCTGACCATGACCCAAGACATTCGGATCGACGCCCTCCTTCCGGCGGAGATGGCCAAGCGGGCCGAGTACATCGGTGTCCGTAAGGCCGAGATGCCTTTGTTGACAACCCTCGTGCTGGCAGTCCTCGCCGGCGGTTTCATCAGCATGGGGGCGGTTTTCGCGACCACGGTGTCGGCCGGAACCAGCGGCGTGCTTCCTTACGGGGTCTCCAGACTACTGACCGGTGTCGTGTTCTGCCTCGGGTTGATCCTGGTCGTGGTCGGGGGCGCCGAGCTCTTTACCGGCAACATCTTGATCGTGATGGCCTGGGCCAGCGGAAAAATCTCGACAGTTGCCTTGTTACGAAACTGGGGGGTGGTCTATGTCGGGAACTTCATCGGATCGGTCGGCACGGCATTCCTGATGTATTTCAGTGGCCAGTACGAGTTCGGGGGCGGCGCTGTCGGGGGGAGCGCTCTGAGCATCGCCACCGCCAAAGTCAATCTGGGGTTCGTGAATGCGCTTGCCTTAGGCATTCTGTGCAATGCCCTTGTCTGTCTGGCGATCTGGATGAGCTTTAGCGCCCGAAGCACGATCGACAAAATCGCCGTCATCGTCTTCCCGATCACCGCGTTCGTCGCCGCAGGGTTCGAGCACAGCGTCGCCAACATGTACTTCGTCCCGATCGGTCTACTGGTCAAGACGCTCGATCCGGCTTTCGTTTTGGGCACCGGGCTTGACCTCTCCCGATTGACCTTGGGCAATTTCCTCGTCAACAACCTGGTCCCAGTGACGCTGGGGAACGTCATCGGTGGATCGCTGCTGGTGGCCGTGGTTTACTGGTTCGTGTTCCTCCGCCCTGCCGAAGAGTAAGTCTAGCCCACAGGATGCATCTCATGAGAGCTTTCGTTCTGATCAACGTCCGTACGGGGGAAATGAAACAAGTGATCCGTCAGCTGCGAGGAGTGCAGGGCGTGGTCGAGGCGAATATGACCTTCGGTCCGTATGACGCAATCGCGATCATCGAGGCAGAAGATGTCAATGCCCTTGGGACGATGCTCTCGACCAGGGTCCAGCCAATCCCGGGAATCACTCAGACATTGACCTGTTTGGCCGTGGACGTCTAGGCCGATCCGGCCCGTTCCCCGGCTCGATCACTCGACCCGTTTGACG
>MGOM01000112.1:4112-10391 GCA_001797105.1 Chloroflexi bacterium RBG_19FT_COMBO_62_14 | reverse complement strand
GTCGCGCTCGATCGACTCCACGATCTGGGCCGCTCCCTGGCCGCCGCTCTTGCGCAGGACGTTCTTCAACCGATCCCAGCCATAGAAATCGTCCCTGCGGTCGATGGCATCCACCAACCCATCGGTGTAGAGCAAAAGCGTGTCCCCCTTGCGCATCTCCACCCGCGCCTCGGTAAAGCGCCCCTCTTCCTGAATTCCCAGGGGCAGCCCGCCTTTGTTGAGCATGACAACGTCATTCTCAGAAGCCCGCAAGTGGAGCGGAGGGGTGTGGCCAGCGCCGATGCACATCAGGACACTTGACCCCGGATCCAGCCCGGCGTAGAACAGCGTCACGAACATCCCGCTGCTCGAGTCGGCACTGATCAACCGATTGGCCTGCTCGAGGCCGGCCAAGGGTGATCCCCCACCCGTCAGGCTGGCGCGCACGGTCGTTCGCGCCAGGGCCATGAAAAAGGCCGCCGGTACGCCTTTGTCCGTCACGTCCCCGATGACGATCCCCCATTGACCGTCTGCGCGATGGATGAAGTCGTAAAAGTCGCCGCCAACCTCACGCGCGGCCCGCCAAATCGCGGCGAGTTCGAATCCGGGGACCTTCGGTGAATCGAGAGGCATCAGGCTCGTCTGAACCTGCCGGGCCACCTCGAGCTCGCGCTCTAAGCGGGCCTGTTCGATAGCCGCCCGATGGAGCCGGGCATTCTCGATCGACACCGCCGCCGTGTTGGCCACAGCCTGAAGAAGGTCAAGGTCCTCCGTCCCGAAGATCCCTGCCTGCACGCGATTGTCCACGTAGACCAGTCCGATATAACGGCCCTGAACCAGGAGCGGGACGCACATGATCGAGCGCAGCTTGAGCGACATCACGCTGGTCCGCTCGGCCAGCCAGTCCTCGCTTTGTGCGTCGCTCGTCATGACGGCCTTGCCGGTTTCAGCGACCCGCTCGATGACGCCACGACTGACTTCAAATTCGGGAGCCTCAATCGTCTTCTGATCGATCCCCCGGGCCACCCTGAAGTCGAGGCTCGGGCTCGCATCTCCCAGCATGAGGAACCCGCGTTCGGCGCGGGTCACCCCCACCACCTGATCGATCACGGCGTTCAAGATGACATCTAGATCGAGGGTCGAACCGAGGGCCTGAGATACGCGGTACAGCGTCTCGAGGCGCCCGGGCTTGCCTTGTGACATGAGAGGCGAACGTCCTTTGACGATCGGGGTACCCGCCGCCTCGTACTATATCATGAGGAAACGGTGGAGGTCGGTCGCACGCGAGCGGCCGCGCGAACTCAAGAGGACGGCTCGGGATAGATAACCCGGAGGTGATCGACGAGGTAGCTAGGATCGGGGTTGCGGAGCGCTTCTCCGTCAGCCGCCATGACCACGCTCACCCTTCCGGCGCCGTCGGTGTAAACCATCCACAAGACATCCACCGGAGGATTCAAACACTGGAGTTCGGTCTGAAGTGCCAGCACGCCGGGGAGGAAACTCTCGGAAGTCTGCCCCGGGTTGGAGTCCTCCCACTGTGCCCACACGTTCGCCCCATCCTGGTCGATGACGAGGTAAAAGTCGACGTTCGGCCCGGCGGGCGCGAATTGCGTGCGCAGTCCTTCTAGAGCCATGCCCCAGTCGCACGCGTCTGCAGGCGGCACGTCCGGACCGGGATGCTCCACCGGGGACTGGAGCGCCGCCGAGGAGACAACATGCCCCTTGAGCGTAGCCATCTCATCCTCGGTTAGATCGGATCCCGAGGGAATGTCTTCCATCCCGATACCGCCGACGAACCAGGCATTGTATCGGCTGTCGACAATCGTCATCGTGATCTGCTCGAATGACACCCTGACGCACGGGTGATCATTAGCGAGGAGATGACTGAGTCTGGCAGCCAACTCTGTCGCTTGAGCGTGGTTAGCTTCCACCTCATCTGCAGCCGGAGCCGAATTGAGATCCGGGTAG
This sequence comes from Chloroflexi bacterium RBG_19FT_COMBO_62_14, assembly GCA_001797105.1. Lineage (GTDB taxonomy): Bacteria > Chloroflexota > Anaerolineae > Anaerolineales > E44-bin32. The sequence continues at coordinate 8,444 of MGOM01000112.1, read as the reverse complement.
ACCACCCAGAGGTTCAGATAGCGGACTGCAAGGAGTTGGTTATGGAGCAAGGACACCTGGGAGTAGGGGATGTCGTCTTTGAGCTGCGACAAGAGGTTATTCGGCTCACATCGTGAAGCCCCCCCGACTTCGACCGTGGCGGGTGCGGCGGGCGTCGAAACCGGCCCAACGGTCGGCGTCTGCGACTGCTCCGAACGTGCGCCGCAAGCGGTCAGCAGGACAGCCAGCAACACCATCAGGCTTATCGGCGATTTCGCCATCGATCGGTTGCTCATTCGGGAGGCGGGCTGGCGGCATTATCACCGAGGCTCCGTGAGGGGTCAAGAGGCGGTGTCAGACGCGGTCGGATCCGGGGAGAGACGCAACTCCCCCACCAAACATGGGCCACTGGGCTGACAGGATCTATTGCGGTGGCTCGTGGAGTTCAGGGCTGCCTTCAGCCCTGAGGTCGGATGAGCGCCTCGAGCAGTCGAAGCGTGAGCGCCTTGATTTCCCCTCCGCCCGTGCCGACCGGGCCGACGCATGCCGGGCATCCGTCAGAGCATGCACAGCGTTCGACCAGCTCGCGCGTGCCATCCAGGAGCTCTGCGTGGAGCACGTACAACCGCTCAGATAAGCCCATCCCATCCGGGACCTGGTCGTACAGGGTGATGGTCGGCCCGCCGGTATCCTTCGACCGTAGCTCGGTCTGTGATCCCAGGTCGCGTGGGTCGCACATCAAGTACAAGGGAGCAATGTTGCTCAGGGCATAGGCCAGGCCGGCCAGCGCCGACCGCGTGCCTCGGGTAGTCTCAGCCCGGTGGTGACAGGTCGAACACAGGGTGATCAGGTTGTCGAGGGAATTCGCCAGACGATCGTTGCGGTTCTCGCCGGCCGCGTACCCGAACTCTCGGAAAGGACGCAGGTGGTGGACATCGTGGCCACGGCCGTCCCTCTCCGGAGCACCGCACTGCTGACAGCGGAAGCCATCGCGTGCGCGCGCGGCGGCGCGCGCCTCGGGCCAGTCGGGGCCGTAGTCGTTGGGGGCGATGAGGATGCCCGCCGCCTCCAGATCCGCTACGACCTCGGGGGCGATCCATAGCCAGTAGGCGGTCGTCTCAAAAGAACGAGGCGGCAAATCAATCGTGCCATAACCCAGAGTCTCATGGGTGTATCGTTTCACCTTGCGGAACGACGTAGCCTGCGCCGTGACAAGCACGCGGCCATGCGCCCGTCGCACCGTCCAGTGCTCATCCGCATCGTAGACTTCGATCTGCCTCAGGTCGACCGACTCAGCCGCCTCCGTGTAGTAATCGATATCGGCCGGCTCGACCGTGGCTAGCGCGTTTTCCCAATCCAACGCGGTGACCAGGAAGGACCGACCCTCGTGGAGGTAGGCCGCCCCGGCGTGGAGCAAGACCGGAGCCGTCGCCCGATCGACCTCGCCGATGACCTCGGGCCGGCCAGCGCCGACATCCTGGATGACGATCGTGTCGTCGCTGCTGGCCCTCAGGGAAACGCCCTCGGCCGGATACGAGTCTCCGACCCATCGAATGGCGTCATTCGACCGATGAAGTTCGCCGTCCTCGGCCAGCAAGTCAAGAAGGGTGGCAGCCTCTGGACTGGCGCCGAACCCCTCGCCCGGCTGAAATGGCAGCTCAAATGCCGCACAGCGCAGGTGCCGTACCAGCAACGCCAGATTGTCCGGATTCACCAGCCCCATCTCCGGCGATCGATCGAAGAGATAGGCCGGATGGGCCGCCACAAACTGGTCCAGCGGGCTGGCGGAAGCGACGAGCACAGCCGCCGACATCTCGCTCCGCCGCCCTGCTCGCCCCGCCTGCTGCCACAGGCTCGCGATCGTGCCCGGGTAGCCGGCCAGGATGGCCGCGCCGAGCTGTCCGATGTCCACCCCCAGTTCGAGCGCCGTCGTCGCCACTACGCCTCGAACCGTTCCATCTCTCAACCCGCGTTCGATCTCCCGCCTCTCCAACGGCAAGTAGCCGCCCCGATACCCCCTGATCGACGTCGCCTCTCCGCCGGCCCGCTCGTAGGCATCCCGCACGTAACCCAGGAGCACCTCAGTCGTCCGCCGCGAGCGGGCGAAGACGACTGTTTGCACGCCTGCTTCGAGAAACTGCCCGGCCAAGCGCGAGGCCTCCAGGGTGTATGCCCGCCGAAGACCCAGGGCAGGGTCGATCTCGGGCGGGTTGTAGATTAGAACGTGTTTCTCGGCTCGAGGCGAACCGTCCAGATCGACCGGGATCAGGCGAACCGGGGCCTCAATCAGGCGCTCAGCCAGTTCTTTGGGATTGGCGATCGTGGCCGAAGTGAGGATGAAATGCGGCTCTGAGCCGTAGAAGCGGCAAATCCGGCGCATCCGCCGAAGCAAATTGGCGACGTTGGATCCGAAGATGCCGCGATAGATGTGCATCTCGTCCAGCACAATCCACTTCAGGTGTTCAAACGTCGTCGCCCAGCGAGGATGATGCGGAAGAATCCCGGTGTGAAACATGTCGGGGTTGGTGATCAGAACCCTGGCCTCTTCTCGAATCTGCCGTCGCCGGGCGGACGGTGTGTCGCCGTCGTAAGTCGCAACCCTTGTCGCCTCGGCCGCGCCGAGTGCCCCGAGCAGATCAGCCAACACCGCTGCCTGATCCTGGGCGAGCGCCTTAGTCGGAAACAGATAGATGGCCCGCGCTTCCGGATCGGAGAGCAAGTCGTTCAGCACCGGCAGGTTGTAGCACAAGGTCTTGCCGGAGGCTGTGCCGGTGACCACAACCACGTTCTCACCGGCGAGGGCCGAGAGCACCGCCTCCGATTGATGCAGGTAGAGCGGCGAAGTCCCGAGATCTCGGAGCCCAGCGACTAGCCGCCGGTCCAAGCCCGGCGGCATCTCACCGTAGCGCGCCGGTCGAGCGTCGAGCTTCGACCACGCGCTTACGTTATGCCGGAACGATGTGTCGAGGCGGAGTCGTTCGAGGGCTTCTTCAATGGGCATAGCTGGCTGATTATAGTGGAATAGCCCCATCGTCCGGGGGCTAACCGAGTGCGACGGCCGAACCCGTCCATCGCTTTAGTCCTGTTAGGCACGCAAAGGAACGTTGACCTGCCAAGGCTGCGTGATACACTTCGGCTACCCCCTCCCCTACTAGGCCCACCACCACATTAGCCATAAGGGAAACTCCTATGACGACGCCCGCCGCCCAGATCGTTCAACAGAAGCTGGATCAGGCCGTTGCCCTACTCGATCGCCTGGGGATTGACTGCTGGCTGTGTTTCGCGCGCGAGACCAGTCTGATCCGAGAACCGGCGCTCGAACTGATCAACCCCTTCGGCGTCACCTGGGATTCTGCTTTTCTCGTTTGCCGTGACGGCCGCAGAATCGCCATCGTCGGTCGCTACGACGCCGGAATCGTCGAGGGGCTTGAGGCCTACACCGAAATCATCGGATACGATGAGTCCATCCGTCCTCATTTCACAGATGTCCTCCGCAGGATCAACCCGGAGAGGTTGGCCATCAACTTCTCCAAAGACGACGTGGCTGCCGACGGATTGACCGTCGGGATGCGGATGATGCTCGACGAGATCCTGGATGAGGCCGGCATCGGATCCGACCGGCTCATGTCGGCCGAGGGGTTGATCTCCAACCTGCGCGGCCTGAAATCTCCGGCCGAAGTGCGACTGATCCGGCGCGCGATCGCCACGACCGAGAGCCTGATGGCCGAGGTTGCAGCCGAGATCGTACCGGGCCGGACCGAGCGCGAGCTGGCGGGATTCTTACACCGACGGATGAAAGAGCGGGAACTCGAACCGGCGTGGGAATGGGAGATGGATCCGCTGGTGAATATCGGGCCGGATTCTCCTCCAGGGCACAGCCCGCCCTCGGATCACGCTGTCAGAGCCGGTTACCTGGTCCACTTCGACTTCGGAGTCAGGCAGGAAGGCTATTGTTCCGACTTGCAGCGTTTGTGGTACGTGCCCGAGCCCGGGCAAACGAACCTACCCGAGGACATGCTGCAGATATGGCAGCACACACGCGGCGCCCTCTTGACCGGAGCCGCTGCGATCAGGCCCGGCGTGCAGGGATGGGAAGTCGATCAAGCTGCTCGCAGCTACCTTACGGAACATGGGCTTCCCGAGTACCTGCACGCCTTCGGGCATAATCTTGGGCGGGCGGCTCACGACGGTGGGACCTTGCTCGGTCCTCGCTGGGAGCGCTACGGCAAAACGCCCTTTCGGGAGGTCCAGGCCGGGAACGTCTTCGCCATTGAACTCATGGCTCCCGTCCCCGGAAGAGGCTGGATCTCGCTCGAGGAGAACGTCTTGGTGACGGAGACTGGGGTGGAGTGG
>MGOM01000112.1:3918-4059 GCA_001797105.1 Chloroflexi bacterium RBG_19FT_COMBO_62_14 | reverse complement strand
GGGCGAAGCCACCGGCTGCCCAAGCGACAGCGGCCGTCCCGCCGATCCGCTCGTCCGTCTTCTGACACGCAGCGGGCCTGTCCAATGCCGGAGCTACCCGAACTCGAGGTCGTCTGTGAAGTCCTCTCGCGCCGGATCGCC
>MGOM01000112.1:1085-3873 GCA_001797105.1 Chloroflexi bacterium RBG_19FT_COMBO_62_14 | reverse complement strand
ATCGTCGTACGCGACTTGACCGCCCGCGGCTTCGCTGAGACGCTCTCCGGAGCCGTCATCGAGTCGATCGAGCGGCGAGGCAAGTTCCTGCTGTTCAGTTTGCGCGGCGAAGACGTCCACCTTGTCGTCAACCCCAAATTGACCGGACGATTCCAACTCTGCCCACCGGGCGCCAAGAAGGCCGGGCCCGTCCATGTGACGTTCTTGTTTGACCAGCCGCCCGAGGAGCTTCGCTACATCGATCAGAAACGAATGGGGCAACTGTACCTGACTCAAACCCCGCAAGATGTCCCGACGTTCTCGGACATGGGGCCGGACGCTTTGGAAGTCACCCGGGAGGAGTTCAAGCAGCGCCTTCAGTCCTATCGAGGCGAGATCAAGGGCATCCTGACTAGGGGCGCTCTGGTTTCCGGCATCGGTAACGCCTACGCCGATGAAATCTTGTGGAACGCTCGCCTCCACCCGTACCGCAAACGCACCAGCCTATCCCTCGATGAAACTGAGGCCTTGTTCCATGCTCTGCGCACGACCCTTGTGGAGTCGACCGAACAGGTGCGCATTGCGATGAAGGAAGATATCCATCTGAAGCCGCGGGAGTTCTTCGCCGTGCACATGCGCGGCGGACAGGCGTGCCCGCGTTGCGGCACGACGATCTCCCTGGTCGGCGCCAATCAGCGCATCACCAATTTCTGCCGAGGATGCCAGCCGGGAGGGTTAATCCGAGGGATGTGAGACAGGGCCGGATAGCAGGTAGGACAAGATACCCCCACCGCAGGACATCGCCCCTGGTTGACAGCCCCCGACAGGCACCCTATCATGGGATTATCGTGATCCACCGGGTTATCACCTGACCCGGGACAGGCCGCCTCTGGGGGGCGACCTCGCATCGGTCGAAGGCCTTCGTGACCGAACATCTCAACCCTTACATCGCCGGGGCACCGGTCACAGACGCGCGGATGTTCTTCGGCCGAGAAGACGTGTTCGAGTGGATCGAGCACAGTCTCACCGGCCAGTACGCGGATCACATCCTGGTCATTCACGGCCAGCGACGGGTGGGCAAGACCTCCGTCCTCAGGCAGCTTCCAGCCCGCCTGCCCCCACGCTACATCCCCGTCTTCTTTGACTTCCAAGGGCGCACACATACCTCGCTCGACCGCTTTCTCTGGTGGCTTTCACGAGAGATCGTCCGCGTCCTCAAGCAGGATCACGCCCTGCTCATCCCTCTGCCTGAGAAGGAAGCTTTCACTCGGGATCCAGACTACCTTGAGAGTCAGTTCCTTCCCGGCCTCAGGCCACTCCTCGGCGACCACGTTCTGCTGCTGACCTTCGACGAATTCGACTGCCTGGAAGAAGCCGAAATTCGGGACACCTTGGGGCGGCCTCTCGTGGACTATCTCCGCCGACTGATGGGGCAGCCAGGGCTGAACTTCATCTTCTCCATCGGCTCATCGGGGCGCAAGCTCGAGAACATGCAGGCTTCCTACACCGAGTTCTTCAAGGCTGCCCTCTACAAGAAGGTCAGCTTCCTGCAAAGAGGGGATGCCCAGAGCCTGATCGCCAACCCCGTCCGCGGCGTTCTCGAGTACGAGGCAGCCGCGGTCGACGAGATCTTCAGGATCACATCCGGTCATCCCTATTTCACCCAACTGATCTGCCATGAGCTCTTCGCCCGCTGTCAGAAGGATGAAGCGCGGCGCGTCCGTCGGCAGGATGTCCTGGCCGTGCTGGACGACGTCGTCGAGCGTGGCACCGTCAACCTCAAGTTTGTCTGGGACGAGGCCTCGGACCTGGAGAAATGGTGCCTGGCCGGCCTGGCACATCTCGAAGGCGACGTGGATATCGGCTCGCTGGGCGAGTTCCTTGGGCGCCAGCGGGTTCGATTCGGCAACCCTGACCTGGAGAGCTCGCTGGTCCACCTTCGGGAGAAAGACGTCCTCACCTCAGACAACCGGTATGTCATCGACCTGTTGCGCCTGTGGTTGAAGGAGAACCGGCCCATTGAGCAAGTCCGCGAGGAGTTGACCGAGGTCAACCCCATTGCCAATCGCTACATTGAGATCGGCCTCGAGTACAAAGACAGCCGCCAGTTCGAGAGAGCGATCGAGAGCTTCCAGCAGGCGCTTGAGATCGACCCCGACAACCTTCAGGCCCTGGTCGGGGTGGCTCAGGTCCACTTGGATCAAAAGGCCTACGCTCAGGCCGTTGCCGGTTTCGAGAATGCCCTGGCGGTTGACGACGAAGATGTACCTGCCCGGTCCGGGCTGTGCGAGGCACACCTTGCCCTCGGTGACCTCGCCTCGGCCAAGGGCAAAGCCCGCGAGGCGATCCAATCGTACGAGCGTGTGCTGGCGATCAACACCGACCACACCGAGGCCCGCCAGCGGATGGCCGACATCTACCGTCAGCAGGCTGAAAAGGCGCTGGTGGACCGAAGGGACGAAGAGGCGCTCAGCGCGTTCCGGCAGGCGCTGGGTTACACGCCGGAGGACGAGTCGCTCGAGGCGCGGGTCATAGAAGTGCAGGCTCAGAAGCGCGCCTCGGTGCTGGCGGCGCTGCGGGAACGCGTCGATCTTGCGCTTCGTCAGCAGCGCTGGGAGCAGGCCACAGGTGCTCTGGAAGAAGCCCTGGCGCTGGAGCCCGGCGATCCCGACCTGCTGGGCAAGCTGGGCGAGGCCCGTTCCGGATTACGAAAGAGCCAGCAGGCGGCCGCCCAAGCCCGGGCCAGCAGCTCTGAGAAGGCGGAGCGGTGGGACGACGCCGTGCAGGCCTGGGGCGAGTACCTAGCGCT
>MGOM01000112.1:0-1065 GCA_001797105.1 Chloroflexi bacterium RBG_19FT_COMBO_62_14 | reverse complement strand
CGAGATCGCTCGGGTGGAGAAGGCCCGATCCGTGGCGCAGTCCTATTCGCAGGCCCGGACGGCGCTGACGAAGAAGGACTACGGCAGCGCGGTCAGCTTGCTCAAAGCCATCGTGGTAGAGGATGAGGCGTACAAGGACGCCTCGCGCTTGATGGCCGAGGCGATCGAGCTGCGCCGGGCGCGGCGGCGGTTCTGGCGGAGCCGCTGGCTGCGGGCGGGCATTGCCGGGGCCATCCTGGTGAGCGTAGCTGGCCTGGGCTGGTGGGCGTGGCCTCGGGTGGCGGCCGGGCTGTCAGGCTCGGTCGCACCTACCGACCCGGCGATCGTCCAAGAGACCGCTGTGACCACGCAGGCGGATCGAACCGCCTCCTCTGTGGCCGCGCCGACATCGCCGCCCACCCCAACTTCCATTCCACTGATCTGGGCGCGTCTGTCCTCCGGACAGTTCCTGCCGCGCGATCGGGTGACATCTATTGTGATCGACCCGGAGGATCCTGGGCTGCTCTACGTGGGCACCGAGAACGCCGGCGTCTACAAGTCCATCGATGGTGGTCTCTCCTGGCAGCCTGCGCACAGTGGCATGGAGCGCGCATCAGTGCAGACCCTCGTCATTGATCCCGGCAATCCCGCAATTCTCTATGCCGGAACCCTGATGAACGGCGTCTACAAGACCGAAGATCGGGCGGAGACCTGGCGGGCGGTTAACCGCGGCATCGAGCTGCCCGGCTGGAATTGGACTGGCGTGCTGGCGATGGACAAGTTGAATAGCCAGCACTTGTACTATACGCACGGCTTGGGCATCTTTGAGACTCTGGATGGCGGCGGAACCTGGCATAAGACTGGCCAAGAAGTCTGCCCCTCCCTGCCGGGCAACCTTGCCATAAGCCCGGCCGATGGTCAGGCCCTGTTTGTGCAGTCCTTAGAGGACTCCAGTACAGGCTGCCCGGCAGGTGTCTTCGTGTCACCGGATGGCGGGCAGACCTGGGAGATCCGCCAAGCGACCGAGCCACCCTCGAATTGGGCGGCGTTGGCTGTTGATGGCACGGATGGGACTCATCTATATGC
>MGOM01000111.1:37215-38922 GCA_001797105.1 Chloroflexi bacterium RBG_19FT_COMBO_62_14 | reverse complement strand
CGGGGGGGAGATGATCCGGTACCAGGTCGTCGAGCCGTTAACGCTTTTCTTGGTTCTACGGGCCTTCTCCTCCGGCTGCACAGCGCTGACGGGGATCGAGGCCCTTTCCAATGGAATCACGGCCTTCAAGGATCCCAAGAGTCGCAACGCCGGGACCACGCTGATCTGGATGAGCAGCATCTTGATCACCCTCTTCCTTGGGATCACCTTCCTGGCCAATCAGATCCACGCGCTTCCCACAGAGACGGAGACAGTGATCTCCCAGCTCGCCCGGACAATCCACGGCAACGACAGCCTGCTCTATTTCCTTATGGTCAGTGCGACCACGATCATTCTGATCATGGCCGCCAACACAAGCTTCGCCGACTTCCCCAGATTGGGCGCGCTACAGGCCGCAGATGGCTTCCTTCCCCGCCAGCTCACCGCTCGCGGCAGCCGGCTGGTGTTCTCACGCGGGATCATCACGTTAGCCTTCTTCTCTTCCGTGCTCGTGATCCTGTTTCAGGCGCGCACAAGCGCATTGATTCCTCTGTACGCCATCGGGGTATTCATCAGCTTCACCCTGTCGCAGGCGGGGATGTCCGTCCGTTTTGCCAGGACCAGCCGTCTCAAACCCGGTGAGGTGCGGACGACCGCCGCCACCACCCTGGCCTACGATGCCCGCTGGCGGCTGAAGCAGGTGGCGAGCGTTTTCGGCGCATTTGTCACCGGTGTCGTCGCGGTCATCTTCGCCGCGACCAAGTTCCACGAAGGCGCGTGGGTCGTCGTCTTGCTGATCCCTCTATTGGTGTTGGTCTTCTTTCGCATCCATTATCACTATAGAGACGTCGCCGAGCAGTTGTCATTGGAGAATCCGTCGCATACCCGCTACATACGCCGCCATAGGGTAATTGTCCCGATCGGAGGGGTCCACCAGGGCGTGCTGCTGGCGTTGAACTATGCCTTGTCGCTCTCCCCCGACGTCACCGCCGTTCACGTCGCCACCAGTCCGGAGGAGGCGGCCTCAATCCGTTCCAAGTGGGAAATGTGGGGAAACGGCCTCCGGCTGGTCGTGATCGAGTCGCCTTTCCGCGATACGATAGGGCCGCTGATCGAATACATCGAGCGCATCGAAAGCCAGCAGGGGCCGGATGACATGCTCACAATCGTGATGCCTCACTTCGTTCCGGCGAAGTGGTGGCAGACGTTTCTACACAATCAGACGGCTTTGGCCATCCGCCTGGCGTTTCTGTTCCGAAGAAGCACGGTTGTCGCCGATGTCCCCTATCGCCTCACGGACTGATGTGATATATCAACGGAGCCGAGCGTGATGGGCCACACGAACCAGCCGATCTCGGACGGGACCGGACGCCTGGAGCCAAACTCATGAAGGTCATCGTCGTCGGCTGCGGCCGAGTCGGAGCCGAGTTGGCGTTGTCGGTCGCCGCCAGGGGCATCCAGGTCTCTGTGATCGACCGGGACCCGGGGTCGTTTCAACGACTGCCGAGCCGGTTTGTCGGTGACACCGTCCAGGGGGACGTATTGGACCTGGCGGTCCTGCACCGCGCCGGGATCGAGAACGCCGACGGCTTCGCCGCCGCCACTCCCAGTGATGAGACAAACCTGGTGGCGGCTCGGATCGCCCGTGACCTATTCGACATCCCCAACGTCGTGGCCCGGGTCTACAGCCCGCAACACGGCTCGATCTTCGCCAGGGCCGGGATCCCG
>MGOM01000111.1:31200-37207 GCA_001797105.1 Chloroflexi bacterium RBG_19FT_COMBO_62_14 | reverse complement strand
CTCGTCTTCGTGGAGTGCCAACCGTATGGAGCAGCTCCTAAGGCATCCGGGGCTCATCGAAGTGGCCAGCGCCGGCCATGGTGAAGTCCGCTTTGTCGAGGTCAAGATCCCGGAACATCTGGCCGGGAAGCCGGTGTCGATCCTGCTTGAGAAGGATGCCTCCCATCCGGTGACCCTCGTCCGGGGTGGGTCGGCCGTACTGGTCTCTCTCGAAACGACCCTGGAGCAGGCCGATCTTGTGGTGATCGCCGTCCAACCGTCGCACCTGCCGAAACTGAATGCCCTGATTGCAGGAGGGTCGGCTTGAGATGATGGTCCTCATTGCCGGCGGCGGCCGGGTCGGCTCTCATCTAGCGGCGCTCCTGATCGAGCTGGGTCACGAAGTGCGCGTGATCGAAGATCGCCCGGTGGTCGTCGACCGGCTGCATCGCGAGATCCCCACCGAGTGTATCTATGTCGGGGACCCATTCGATCCTGAGGTTCTCGAGCAGGCGGGGGCGGGGAATGCCCAGGTGTTGGTCGCCGCCACGGCGCATGACGAGACCAACCTGGCCCTGGCCACGCTGGGTAAGTTCCAGTTCGGGATTAGGCGGGTGATCGGGCGGGTGAACAACCCGCGCTACGCCTGGCTGTTCAAGCCTGAGATGGGAATCGATGTCTCCCTCGATCAGGCCGATGTCCTGGCGCACCTCATCGAAGAAGAGATGTCCCTCGGCGACATGATGCCGTTGTTGAAGCTTCGCCGCGGCAAGTACTCGTTCGTTGAAGAGAAGGTCCCTCCCGGCGCCCCGGCCATCGGCACGATGATCAAGGATCTCGACCTGCCCGAGAATTGCGTCATCGCCGGCATCATCCGCCAGGGCGACGTCGTCGTGCCCCGAGGGGTCACGGCGATCGAAGAGGGTGATGAAGTGCTGGCGGTGGTCGACCGGGAGGCTGCCGAACACCTGGCCGGGCTGTTCAAGGGAAAACAGAGGCCGGGCGATGGTCGAACCTCCACCAGGCTGACGGGAGCCGCTGAAGATCCATGATCCTGACTGACGCGGCCAACTTACTGACCGCCTCCCCTGGAAGCCTGGTCTATCACCTGGCGCTGAGCGTGTGTCTGGCATTGCTCTTCAGTCTGGCGCGCGTGCTCCGGCTCCAGGTCCCAGGCCAGGGGCCGCTCCGCTGGAGCGTCGCCAGTGGGGGGTTGCTGGCGCTCAGGGTCGCCGGGATGACCCTGGCCGGACTGGCCTGGCTCCTCGTGATCGACGGTAACTTGATCCTGCCTCCCCTGGATCGGTTCCTATCTCTCACCGGGGTGACGATCGTCGGTTGGGCCTGCCTTTTCCCACGCCCCGACCGGGCGGGGGACTTGAGCCTACTCGCGCTTCTGGGACTGGGTCTGGTCGGGCTTACAGCCACGGTCGCGTTTCGCGGTCTCAGTGGTGACCCATCCGCCTTCAACCAGTCATGGGCCGACCTGGGATGGAGCCTGGCGGGGTTCCTGGTAGTTCTGGTTGTAACCATGCTGACCCTCCTACGGCGCCCGGCCGAGTGGGAATGGAGCATGGCCGGCTGGACCCTTCTGCTGATCGGCTACGGTGCCCACCTTGTCTTCGGCGATCCGGATGCCTCCCTGGCGGGGTACGTCCGCCTAGCCGAGATGTCCGCTTATCCGGTCCTCGTCATCGGCGCCGTGCGTAGCCTGACCCAGATGGAGGCCGCCCAGCAACGTGTGTCCGGCCTGACGCCTTCATCGACGGTCGGCCTGCAGGTCGCCACTGCCGAAGCAGTCGCCGGCCTTATGGCGCTCTTGAACATCGAGCGAACCTCCGACCTCGTGACCCATAGTATGGAAGCCATCTGCCGGGCGCTGCGTGCCGAGTATTGCTTGCTGATCAACCCACCCAACAACGTCGGTGAGTTCCCGATTGCCTCCGGATATGACCTGATCCGCGAGCGGCTCATACCGGGCGCCCACCTGGACAGCCGGCGTGCACCCCAAATCCACAATGCCCTCCTCGAGAGGCGCGCGATGGCGCTGCAAGATGACGACCGCTCACCCGACTGCCTGGCGATCCAGGATGCCCTGGGGCTCCCGACCAGTGGTCCGGCGTTGATCCTGCCGCTCGTCGCCGGCGGTGAGCTCCTCGGCGGCCTGGTGCTGCTTTCACCGTATGCGCGCCGTTCATGGACCGAGAGGGAACAATTCAGCCTGCGTCCGATCGCCAATCATCTGGCGCAACGATTCCAGAGGCTGCGAACTCCTGGGTTCGGCCCTCCGCCGGAGGCCGACCCGGCGCTCGAAGAGGCGCGGGGACGCCTCCAGTCTCTCGAGACCGAGAATGCGCGGCTCGAGCAAGCGCTCCGTCAGACGACGGAAACCCTCGAACAATCTCAGGCAGCCGTTCCGCTTGAGCGGGAAGAGGACTTCGATGCTCTACTGGCCAAGCATGAAGAGGCGGTCGAGGTCATCCAGGTTCTTGAGGCGGAGATCGGACGGCTGAAACAGGCCCAGGCCGCGATGCCCACCCTGACGCCGGCTGAGGAGGTCGTCCAGCTTGAGACGACGCTTCAGTCTGCCCTCGAAGAGCTCGCCACCACGAGGGCGCGCCTGGCCGGGATCGAGGCCCAGGCGGAGTTCTTTCGCCAAAGAGGGGCGGGCGGCGTTCCCGACCTGCAATCTCTGACGGCGATCGTCCAGGACATCCGTCAACCGATGGCATCGATCACCGGATACACCGACTTGCTCTTGGCCGAGTCCGTCGGGATCCTGGGCTCGATGCAGCGCAAATTCCTCGAGCGCGTTCGGGCCGGGATCGGCCGGATGGCGAGCCTTCTCAACGACCTAATCCAGACTACGCTACTCGATGCCGGAGGTTTCAGTCTCTCACCCGGGCCTGTTGACCTGATGTACAGCATTGAGGAGGTGGTGACCCAGATGGGCCAAACTCTTCGGGACAAAAACATTGCCCTGAGGCTGGATATCCCTGACGACCTGCCACCCATCCAGGGCGATCAAGATGCAATCATCCAGATCTTGTCCCATCTTATGACCAACGCCCTTGGGGCTTCCCCGATGAACGGAGAGATCGTCGTGAGCGCGCAAGTCCATGACACTCCTGAGGGCAAGTTCCTCCTGCTATCCGTCTCGGACGAGGGCGAAGGCATCGAGCCCGAAGAGCTGGGGCGGATCTTCCACCGCGTGTATGACACCGGGGATATCATTCTTCGCGGTCTGGGCGAAGGCGGGGTTGGCCTGCCGATCGTGAAAGCCTTGAGTGAAGCGATCGGAGGCAGGGTCTGGGTTGAAAGCCATTTGGGTGCCGGGAGCACGTTCACGGTCTTGATGCCGACGGCCACTCCGGATGCGGTCGAGGCTGAGGCCTCTGAGCAGTCAGCATGAGCCGATCCCTGGGCTTGATCGTCAGCTTGCTGCTGATACTTCTGGCGCCGGCGATCGTGCTGGGCGGAGTCTTCGCCGCCAGGGCCGAGAGCAACCTATCACGCCAGGCTACGGGTCGCGCACGCCGTCTACTGTCAGGTCCCGTGGACTGCGCGCCACCTGCAGGTTGGATCCCCGTTCAGGCTGGTCCCGGAGAAACGCTGGCCCAGCTCGCCGCTCGCTCGGGTACCGCCGTGGAGGCGGTTGAGACCGCGAATTGCGTCCGTGAGGAGATCCAGCCGGGTGATTTCGTCTACCTTCCGGCCACGCCGTCCGGCAGTCCTACACCGTGTGGTCCCCCACCTGGCTGGACATTGAGACAGGTCGGCCAGGATGAGGGGTTGCCCGACCTGGCCGGCGAGCTTGGCGTGACCGAAGCTGATTTGAGGATGGCGAACTGTCTGGGCGCGTTCACCAGCGTGCTTAGCGGAGTCCGAATCTACGCGCCCCCGACCAGTACGCCCCTCCCGACGGCGACCACAAGCGCCACTCCGACTCTCGAGCCGACAGCGACTCCGTCCGTAACCGTCGAAGCCCCCTGAGAAAGTCTCCGAACAGTAGGCGGCTTCGCCAAAGGGATGACGTGGAAGGGAAAACGCAAGCGATCGACCGACATCTTGCTCAACGGGATGACACTTATCACCGGCCTGCCAGCCGCGTCGCTCGCCGGTTTGAGGAGGAACTTTCCCACGATGCGATTCGTCTTTAGGGTGATGTCGCCCGCTTCAACCACCTCGACCCGAGCAGCTGTGGTGCTGGTCGTCATTCTCGCAGCCGGCCTGGCCGGTCTCGCCTGCACGTTTTCGGTGCCGGCGATGCTAGCCGCGCCCAGCGAGACGCCATCCTTCATCGCGTTCGTTCCGGCCACGCTGCCGGTCTTCCCGACCGCAGCCGTAACCGCCACACCCACGGCGACCGAGACGATCACACCGACACCGGGGCCGACGCCGACGTCTGTCGACCCGTGGGAGAACTTCCCGGGGCCCACCCTGCCCTCGGCCATTGAGATCCCGCGACCCATGCCACTGATCGAGCAGCCGGATAGTGTGGTGAACGTCGTTGTCATCGGGAACGATGCTCGGCCGAATGAAGGGATCGCCCGGAGTGACACGTTGATGATCGCCTCGCTCGACAAGGACAAGGGGACGGTGACCTTGGTCTCCATACCCCGCGACCTTTACGTGTACATACCGGGATGGAAGGTGGACCGGATCAATACTGCGGACGTCCACGGCCGCCAGGATCTCGTGGCCATGACCATCCTGTACAACTTCGGCCTGCGGACCGACCGTTACGTGCGGTTGCGGTTCAGCGGCTTTATCCAGGCGGTCGACCTGCTGGGCGGGATCGACGTCCAGGTGACCGGATTTCTCAACGATGAGTGTGGCGGCACCCACTACAGGTACAGTCCGGGCGTGTACCACATGAATGGATTCACGGCCTTGTGCTACGTTCGGATGCGCTATGCCAGCTCCGATTTCGACCGGCTCCGCCGCGAGCAAGAGGTCATCCAGGCCGTCTTTGCCAAGAGTGTGAGCCTCTACGGACTGACCCGTATCCCGGAGGTGTTCGCCAACTTCGATGACATGGTCCAGACAGACATCAGCGTGGCGGATGCCCTTCCGCTCGCGCCTCTGGCGGCTACCGTCAATGCCGACCCTTCGAGGATCCATCGTTACAGCGTAGATCACACGATGGTGACCTCCTATCGTGTTCCTTCAACCGGGGCCGCGGTCCTGCTTCCAAATCGGGAAGCCATCCTGGCGATGTTGCAGGCTGCGTTCGGGCAGTGACCAGGCGGCGACTGGCGACATGCCTGCTGGGCGTGTTGCTTGTTGCGTGCTCACCCGCGCCCAAAGAGGTCGTGGCGGGTTTCAGGCCGCTCAAGGCGCCGCCAGGCCAGGCAGCGCCTACACTTCATGCGGCTCCGACGCTTCCGGTGGCGTCCACAATCGCGCCGTCACCAGTGCCGGAGGCGACGCTGCCCGCCCCGACCCGGGAATGGCCTCAACCGGGGATGTACGGCGTGCCGAGCCCGGCTGCCACGCCGATTCCCTCCCCGGTTCCCCCGATAGGCTTCAACCCAGATGACGTCAATGTCGTCCTCATCGGGGCCGACTTGAACACAACCGACGGTTCCCGGACAGACGTCATCATCATTGCCTCGATCCGACCGGGAACAGGCGACGTAGTGCTGGTCTCCGTGCCGCGAGACCTCTATGTTTACCTTCCTGGCTACACGATGCAGCGCATCAACACTGCCTGGATTTACGGCGAGAAGTATGGCTACCCCGGAGGGGGATTTGGCATGCTCCGGGACGCGATCCTCTACAACCTCGGCATCCCAGTTCAGAATTACGTCCGGGTCGACATGTCGGGCTTCCGGCGCCAGATCAACAACCTGGGGGGCATCGATGTGCTGGTAGCATGCCCGTACACGGATTGGCGGCTGAGGAGTACATCGGCGCCCGTTGAAGACGAAGAGAGCTGGGTGCTATTCACGGTCCCCACGGGCAAGATCCACATGAATGGTGACTACGCTTTGTGGTACGCGCGCTCGCGGGCGCGTTCGTCCGA
>MGOM01000111.1:28833-31186 GCA_001797105.1 Chloroflexi bacterium RBG_19FT_COMBO_62_14 | reverse complement strand
GCCGTCAGCATGAAGTCTTGAGGGCGATCTACCGCCAGGCGCTACGTCTCGAAATGATCCCGCGCTTGCCGGAGCTCTATGGCGATCTGACCGAGATCCTGGCGACGGATCTCTCTCTGGGAGAGCTGGTTTCCCTCGCTCCTATGGCGAACCAGCTCGAGCCATCTCGCATCCGCAGCCGTTTCATCGGCCGAGATCAGGTGACCGCGTGGAGGATTCCGTTGAGCGGGGCTCAGGTGCTCGTCCCCAAACCAGCCGAGATCGAAAGCCTATTCGCGGAGGCGTATGCTGCGCCGGTTCTCGATCCGCTCGTCCCCACCCAACCTGAGATCACCGTCCAGATAGTCAACCAATCACGGCACCCAGACTGGGACTTGCTGGCCGCCGAACGATTGACCTATGCCGGTTTCCAGACGGTCATCGCCGACGACGAGCCTCAATCCGGTTCGGTGTCCCAGGTTGTCGAACTCGACCAGTCCGCCGATGTCGCCAGCCAGCGAGTTCTTCAGGCCGTCGGTCTCACCGGACAGCAGCTGATGATCGCCCCCGACTCACTTTCCCCTTTCCAGTTCCGGCTTGTGATCGGAGCCAACTACCGGCCTTGCTTCAACCCCACCGAGGGCTAGTAGCCATCGATCCGGAATCGCCTTACGTGGAATCGGCGCGGGCAGCGGGGTTGGTGGAAGCGCCCGGTCCACTGCATCCCCCAGTTTGACTTTTTCCGAACTCAAAGCTAGCATGAGCAGGCCCATTTGTGGCTATGCGCAGAACCAACGCAGGAGGGTGGCATGCCGCCCGAGACTGATGACCTCCCCCTCTTTTCCAAGGTGCCCGGGAATCAAGCTGCTGAGTTCGGAGGCGCGGTCCGGCTGCGCCCAGGGACGAGCTTGAACGCGGTTATCCGTGCCTGGGCGGAAGAACTCGAACGGGCTGGGCGCTCGCAGCATACAGTCAAGGCCTTCAGCGGCGACATGCGGCTATTGGCCAGATTCGTCGGGCCCGGCCAAGCGATCAATGCCATCGGCACACACGACCTGAAGAACTTCCTGGAATGGATGCTCGATAGAAGGGGCGTCCCGTGCAGTCCGAAGACGTACGCCCGCAGGGTGACGTCGATCAAGGCCTTCTTCCGCTGGTTGTCCGAAACGGGAGTGTTGGCCGCTGATCCGGCGGCAGCCGTCCCGCAACAGACCGTGTTGAGTCCCCTACCCGACGTGCTTAACCCGGGGGAGGTCGAGCGCGTTCTTGAAGTCGCGGGCGCGACCCGAGGCGGTGACCGCCCCGACGCCAGACCATACACGCTTGTTGGGTTGTTGTTAGAGACAGGAATCAAGAAAGGCGAATGCCTGGCGATTCATCCCAACCACGTTCACCTGAACGCCGCCGAGGGGCCGATCCTCTTCGTTCGATACGGCGATGCTCGAAAACGGTACAAGGAACGCAAGCTCCCTCTCAGCCCGGATTGGATTGAAACCTATCGCGAGTATCTCACCCAGTACGAGCCGCGCGAGCACTTGTTCCCCTGGTCTCCGAGGAGGCTTGAGTATCTGTTGGAGGAGCTAGGTCAAACTGCCGGCCTGAAGAAGCATCTGTCTTTCGACATGTGCCGTTGGACAGCGGCGCTGATAGATTACCATGCAGGGAAGGACAAGGACACGATCCGGCAGAAACTGGGCATCTCGAAAATCCAGTGGCGTGAGGTGGGGACGAAGCTCGATCGTCTCGCCGCGCGGGTGAAATAAGAAAAGGCCACCGGCCAGCGGCGGTCTTCGCTTTGCTTTCTTCGGCTGTAGCACCCCGAACACGCGCATCAGGCGGCGCAAGCTTACTATTCGTCAAACGGCGCTGTAATGATCACATCCTCTTGACAACGATGTCGCCCAGGACATTCGCCGCTTCGTCCCCGCGATCAGCTGCGTTCGAGAGATGGCGGTAAATCTCGCGGAGTTTGAGCATCTCGACGACGTGGTCGATGTCGCGGGGCATGTGAAAGAGGTCGGCCACGGCCTCACGGTAAACCGTTTCCATCCGGTTCTCGAGCGCCTTGGCCCGGACTGCATGATCGTTGGCCACGTTGGGATGATCCTCCAGGCGGACGACCGCCATGTAGATCTCGCGGGCTGCGTCGGTGAGGAGGGAGACCATGCGCTCCATATACGCGTTCGGTTTGATCTCAAGGAGAGCCATTTCTTCGATCGTCGTGTTGGCATAGTCCAGGATGTCGTCAACGGTGAGAGAAAGGGCGAAGATGTCTTCGCGGTCGATCGGTGTCACGAAGGTTCGGTTGAGCTCATCGATCAGGATCCGGCGCGCCTCATCCGCCTGCTTCTCGACTTCCGAGACCTGTCTGGCG
>MGOM01000111.1:26350-28796 GCA_001797105.1 Chloroflexi bacterium RBG_19FT_COMBO_62_14 | reverse complement strand
AACTCCGCCTGCTTGGTTAAGAGCTCGATGAATCGATCCGTCCGCTGCCGTCGAAAGAGGAACTTCATCTCAAGGTATCCTTGTCCGGCACCCCGTCACACTCCGAGAACAGGTTTGTCCGCTCCGGCCTGATCAACCGATTGGCGAGGGCCATTGCCAGACGTATCTGAGAGAGTCTCAGTAGACCATTTCACCACGGACGAAGGCCGCCGTACGCGGGTCTCTCGGATCGTCGAAGAAATGTCTGGTATTGCCCGCTTCAATCACATCCCCCTCCAGGAGCATGACGACACGATCTGCAAGCCGTTTCGCCTGGAAAACATTGTGCGTGACCAAGACCTGGGTCGTCCGGCCGGCTGCTCGGACAGATTGTACTATACCTTCGATCAGGGCGACGCTGTACGGATCGAGGTTGGCTGTCGGCTCGTCTAGTAGAAGAACGCGAGGGAAGGCGGCTAACGCTCGGGCCAGCGCAACACGCTGGTACTCGCCTACGGACAGCTTCCTGGCCGAGGCCGATGCAAGACGCTCGAGGCCGAACTGGGCGAGCAGACCTTCGACTCGATCTCGGTTTTGAAGACTGCGCAACCGGAGTGGGTAAGCCAGATTGTCGCGGACCGTGCCGTTGATCAAGATCGGCCGTTGGAAGACCATCGTCACCTCGCGCCGAAGATCCAAAGGCGGCGGGTACTCAATACGACGGCCGAAGTAGGTGATCTCGCCCGCACTGCAAGGCTCGAGGAAGTTCAGCAGCCGGAGCAGGGTTGACTTCCCCGACCCGTTAGGCCCGACGACCGCCAGGATCTCACCCTCTTGAACTGCGAGTTCCCTGACGCTCAGTACCCGACGGCCGTCGTACACCCGGGTCACCCCCAGCAGATCGTACGCGGCGCCTTTCATCGGCCTGTCCGCCAGTTTGGACGGCGTTCAAGGCCCAAGAGGAGCGCGTTGACGCCGAAGGCCAGGCCGAGCAGCACACCTCCCATCGCCACCGCCAGGGCGAATTCTCCCTGCCGGGTCTCGAGGACGATCGCCGTGCTGAGTACGCGTGTCTGGCCGGCGATGTTCCCTCCGACCAGCATCGCCGCGCCGACCTCGGAGATGATCCCGCCGAAGCCTGCCAAGAGGGCCGCCAGTACGCCGCCTCGAGCCTCGACCAGCAGGGCCCGCACGACCTGAGCTTGACTGGCCCCCAGGGACCTTAACTGTAGGCGCAGGTCCGGATCTACACCCTCGAGACCGGCTATCGTCAATCCCGCCACAAGGGGGAAGGCGATGATAGCCTGCGCCACGATCATCGCCGGTGGGGTGAACAGCCAGTCCAGGCCGCCCAATGGACCGCGGCGTGAGAGAAAGAGGTAGACCGCCAATCCAACCACGACAGGTGGGAGCCCCATCCCGGTATACAACACAGTGACCAGCAAATGCCGGCCGGGGAAGCGGGACAAGGCGATCGCCGCTCCGACCGGAATGCCGACGACCGCGCTGATCGCCAACGCCGACCCGGTGACCTGCATAGTGAGGCCGATCACGCGCCACAACTCCGGGTAACCGGTGAGTAGCAGTCGTGCAGCATCAATCAGCGATTGCCAGAAAGTCAATCTAGTTCCTCCCAATGGCCGTCACCAGCCTCAGGCTGATGGTCGGGGGCTCTCCGTTCGCAGCCTGAGATCATCGCCAGCCGAAAGCCGCTCACGCCGGATCCATTCGTGGATCGCCCGAGGGCATGCAGGCGCTTCGTCCAAGCCCCCGAGCGGATTGGGACACGGGCTGGGGCCGGCCTCTTGTCTGGTGTGGATTGGCGCCGGTTCATTCGTCGGGGATCCATCGGCGATAAGAGTGTATCGGATGTGGGTTGCCTCTCATTCTGCCGACGGTTTCATTCCGAGGATCGCCCCGGCCGGTCTGGCACGCGATGTCCCCCGGATGTCGCCAAGCGGTGAAACGGCGTGTGGATGGAAGACGCTAAGAACTATCGGAACCGGCGGCACGAGGGCGGAGGTTGCAGACGAGAGACCCCTGCCCCTGCGAGCGATTCAGACCTGATCCTGACCTAGCGCGGAGCCCTTCAGCTCCTGGCTGCAGCTTGTCCGCTAGCTCTTTGCCTCCCGATACGCCTGCGAATCGGGGTAGAACAAGGGTTGCCCGAATTCGTGTACTCCGTACTGGCCAATCAACTCCTGGGTCGGTAACGACGTCAACCATTCCACGAACTTCCTCGCCATGTCGGCCTCGATACCCTCATGCGTCGCCGGGTTCACCGGGATGACGCCATACGGGTTGTACAGGGCCTTGTCCGGATTCTGATCGATCGAATCGCCACCGACGAGAACGACCAGGCCCGGGAGATTCTCGCGTTGCGCCAGATAGGTTCCGCGGTCGGTCAGCGTATAGGCCTGGCGCTCATCGGCAAATTGAAGCGTCTCTCCCATCCCCTGACCGAGGG
>MGOM01000111.1:26001-26324 GCA_001797105.1 Chloroflexi bacterium RBG_19FT_COMBO_62_14 | reverse complement strand
CGCTGCCTTCCAGATCGAAACCTCTTTGGTGTATGTTCCCGAGTCGTCGCCCCTCGAAGCGAACGGTTGCCTGGAGGCGGCGATCTTGGCGAACGCCTCCCCGGCGGACGCCATGCCGGCCACTCCGGCGGGATCGGCCTGGGGTCCGACCAGCACATAGTCGTTGTACATTACGTCGGAGCGTGCCAGACCGTTGCCGCTTTCGACAAACGCGTCCTCACGTGCCCGGGCATGAACCAGAATGACATCGGCATCCCCGTTCTCACCAAGGGTGATCGCCTGACCCGTTCCAACCGCGACCACGTCGACGCGAGCATTGATGC
>MGOM01000111.1:23108-25907 GCA_001797105.1 Chloroflexi bacterium RBG_19FT_COMBO_62_14 | reverse complement strand
AGGCCGCAATCAAGAAGAACAGAAGGCGCCTGCCTGTCTTAGGCATCTTATGCCTCCCCGAGCGTTATGTCTCTCGATCATAGCGATACCCTGGTCTTCTGTCAAGAACTCCGGCTGTAGAAAGCCGCGGCATGCGCGCCGCGCGCGTGGCCACCGGCGCCGACACATCCGGGAATCTCATCGGTGTCATCCTGCGGGAGAGACCTGGCGGGAATCGGGCCGCGATCCCGGGTGTAACCCAACTTGGGGGGCACGGGCTCATCGTGGGGGGAGAAGGGGGGAAAGTGCGTTTTCCCCGCTAAGAGCTTGCGGGGCGGGCGGCCCCCTTCGTTCCCCTACACCCCGCGGAACGTCGCAGCTTGACAGCATCTCCCCCAGCCGACACAATAGGAACATGACTAGCTGGGAGATCCCGCCCGAACATCGATCCGGATTCGCCGCTGTCGTCGGACGACCAAACGTTGGCAAGTCAACCCTGATCAACGCCTTCCTGGGGCAGGCTGTGGCCGCGGTCTCACCTCGGCCGCAAACGACGCGCCGGCGGCAGATGGGAATACTGACCTTGCCGGCGGCTCAAGTGGTCTTCGTCGACACACCCGGGATTCACAAACCACTTCACAAGCTTGGTGAGCAGATGAACCGGGCGGCACTCGAGGTCCTGACCGACAGCGACCTGGTGCTGGTGATCTTCGACGTCAGCCAGCCTCCGACAGACGATGATGAACGGGTCGCCGACCGAGTCCGTGAGCATGGCTCCGGGAAACCTATCCTGACCGCATTCAACAAGGTCGATCTGGTCCCACCGAAGGCGTTGCAGGAGCGCTTTGTTTCATTCGAGAAGCTGGCCAGTGGTGAGCCGCTGCCCGTTTCGGCGGTGCGAGGCGACAACCGGGGACTGTTGCTCGAGCGCCTCCTCGACCTGCTCCCCAAAGGTCCGCGTTATTATCCGGATGACGAGATCACGGACACCTTTGAGAGGGATATCGCCGCCGACCTGATCCGGGCCGCGGCCATGCAACTCCTTAGGAATGAGGTCCCCTACAGCATCGCCGTACGCATCGATGACTACAAGGAGCGGGATGACCGAGGGGCCTACATTACCGCCACCCTATTCGTCGAGCGCGAGTCACAGAAAGGGATTGTGATCGGGAAAGGGGGAACCATGCTGCGCGATATCGGATCCCTGGCCCGGCGCGAGATTGAGGCGATGAGCGGGCGTCGTGTCTACTTGAGGACCCGCGTCAAGACTCTCCCCGGCTGGCGGAATGATCCTCGGCTACTGACCCAGTTGGGCTACAGCATTCCGGCCCGAGGCGAAAAAGGTCCAAAGGCGTGACGAAGCACAAACGAAAAGCCACGCGGACAAGCGCCTTCGGCGCGCCGGGAAGAGTAAGCCACGACTCATCGGACTTCTACCAGAGCCGTCTCTACCAGGGACAGACCCATCCGAGCCCGGTGGAGTACGTCGAGAATGCGCTCGGCCATGACAAGGTGGACCGGATTTTTCACAAGTCCGCAGAGAACATGGACGAGCTCCCCGACTGCTGCATTCACCTCATGGTCACCTCTCCTCCGTACAACGTACGCAAGGAATACGACGACGACTTGACGCTCGATGAGTACCTCGAACTGCTCCGCCGGGTGTTCGATGAGACACGCCGCGTCCTGGTCCCTGGTGGCCGGGCCTGTGTTAACCTGGCCAATGTCGGCCGCCGGCCGTACCTGCCGCTCCACATTCACGTCATCCAGATCATGCTCGAGGCGGGTTTCATCATGCGCGGGGAGATCATCTGGAACAAGGCCTCCAGCGCCAGCGGTTCCACCGCCTGGGGCTCGTGGATGTCGGCGACCAATCCCGTTCTGCGCGACATCCACGAGTACATCTTGGTGTTCTCCAAGGACAATTACTCGCGGCCAGCCGAAGGGCGCGAAAGCACGATCCGCAAAGAGGATTTCCTTGAGTGGACCAAGAGCGTGTGGACGTTCCCGGCCGTCTCGGCCCGCCAGGTCGGTCACCCGGCACCATTCCCGGAAGAGCTTCCCCGACGTCTGATCGAACTCTACTCGTTCCGAAACGATGTCGTCCTCGATCCTTTTTGCGGATCGGGTACGACCTGTGTCGCGGCGATCCAGGCCGGACGGCATTACGTTGGGTATGAGATTGATCCAGGGTATGTGGCGCTCGCCGAGGGACGCCTGGGCACAACGGCGGGGAAAGACTGAAATGTGACAACCCGGCTTGGCGCGGGCGGCCGATTCCGTTCCGCGCCTAACGCGCCGAACTACCCTTCCGGGTGAAGAGCGCAAGACGTCGGAACTTGCTTTGGCTTGTCTTCCAGAACTGGCGTGGTTCGACGCCGGAGGCCCGCGTTGCGAAGGATGCGCCTGCGTCACTGGGCGTTTGTCGGTTTGGCTGTTGCGGTGGCCGCCGCCTGTGTCACCCTTGGATTGTGGCAGCTATCACGGCTGAGCCAGCGCCGGGCGGCCAACGAGCTGATCCGCGCCCAGGCTGCTCTGCCACCCCTTGAGCTTGCCGGCGGTGAGCTACCAGCCGGGGTCTCGGCCTATCGCTCGGCCCAGATCACCGGGATGTATGATCCCACTCGCCAGATTATTCTGCTCAATCGGACCTACAACGGCGAGCCGGGGAGCCACCTCGTCAGTCCGCTTCTCCTGGCCCCAGGTGGGCCGGCGATCCTGATTGACCGCGGCTGGATCCCCTTCGAGCAGAGCACCGCTGAGGATATCAGGCGCTTCGATCAGCCGGGCGTCGTGCAAGTGAAAGGCAGCTTGCGGTCG
>MGOM01000111.1:19186-23003 GCA_001797105.1 Chloroflexi bacterium RBG_19FT_COMBO_62_14 | reverse complement strand
GCCGGTGTACCTCGCTCAATCCGAACCGTCGTCTAACGCGCCTCTTCCACGCCCTGACGCCGTGATCGATCTCTCAGAGGGAGCGCACCTCTCCTATGCGATCCAGTGGTTCTCCTTTGCAGCAATCGCGCTGGTCGGCGGGGGGATCTGGCTCAGTCGGCGGCTTTAGGGGAAGCCGGGGTGGACGCACGATGGGGAATGCAATTGGGCTGGCGAGGACGCCGGCCCGAGGGTAAGTCTGGTATCACACCTGGGAGAAGTTCTCCGCCTCAATCGACTGCCAGGTGATCCCCTCCGGCATCCGCATCCGCCCCGCCAATGTTGGATGCGCCTCCCGGATCAATTCGGCCAGCCTCAGGGCGACCCGCCGGACGGAGAAGTGCGCATTCTCCGCCGAGCGCAGCTCGCAGAAATGGAACGCCTCGCGCAGGTTGAAGGTCAACAGCACCCGCCGATTGAAACCGTTCGGCACGACGTAGGCCGCGACCTCCTCATTCCACTTGGCCAGTTGGGTGTAGGCCTGCGCGGCCGCGTGCATGGCCGCTCGATAACTTGATTCCACCCCGGCGGCGGTGATCAGGCGCGGAACGGCATAACCCAGTTCGGCCGTCAACCGTTGCGCCGTCTGGGTCATCATCCGGTGTCGCTTGACTTCGAAATACGCACCCTGATCCATCAGCCCATCGATGGTATAGACCGCGTGCTCGAGCGCCCGAGTGGGGGCATCGAACTTGTCCATCGAGCCGAGGAGGGCTTCAACCAGGGCGGACCTTCCCCGGTCGTCGAGAGAGCGAACATGAGCCATGGCCGTCTCGAAGGAACATGGTTCGTGTTCATAGAGCGCCGCCGCCAGCACGCGCAGTTCGGCATCGCCGTCGGACGAGACCAGGGCGAGCATCGTCCGCTCTCCGTCTGAGCTAAGCCCGTGGGCAAGCCGCCGACCCTCTTGGCGTGACTCGACCAGGTGCTTGCGCCGGTCGGCGTACTTGACCAGCGTCGGCACCTCCTGCTGGACCACACGCTTGGCGGCTTCGCCGATCTGCCGAACTTCGGCCAGAGGATGCGAGAACATCTTACCTAACGCATGCTCCAGCGATCGGGCGTTGACCGTCATTCCGACGTTCGCCAGGGCCGAGGCTGGCAGTAAGAAGCGGCAGACATCGACATAGCGCGAACGGATCCGCCCGTCCCAACGCGACTCGCTCTCGTCCTCGCGCGGCGGATGCATGCTCTGCACTACCCGGCGCACCTCCCCCAGCGATCTCTGGTATTCGTCAAAGAGCAGATCGCAAGTCTCCCGGTAAATCCCCTCGTGGGACGTCCCGACGACTTCGTCCGGGACCTGGTAGCCTCCCGGTTCCCATTTCTGATAACGTGTGGATTTCTCGGTGTAGGATGCCAGCCGGTTGGATTCGATGCACTCGATCGCCAGTCGAGAGATGTTCTCGAACGCCAGATGGAGCATCGCATGCTCGGCGACCGAGGCGTGTCCATAACCGACGACCCATTTCTCATGGAAGTCCGCAGACTTCTCATCCGTCAGCTCTTCGGCGATCTCGCGAAAAGAATGCGGTGACCTGGATGTCTTGGCGAAGGTCACCGCGATCGTCTCCGGGCTCAGCTCACGCGGGCTGAGGAGATAGATCTGTCGTTCAACCTTTGCCGTCATCCTCGGCCTCCTTACGCATGTCCAGGATCTCTCGGGCTCGTTGGATGTCCTTCTCGATTTGGGCCAGGAGCGCCTCCGGACCGGGAAACCGCCTCTCGTCGCGCAGCCTGACGATGAACTCGATCCTGATCTCCTTGCCATAGAGATCGCCGCTGAAGTCCAGGATGTGGGTCTCGACAACCGGGGAAGGGTCGTTGCCTTCAAATGTAGGTCGTACCCCGATGTTGGTCACCGCCTTGAAGCGCTTTCCGGCAACTTCCACCACGCAGGCATACACGCCGGCGCCGGGAAAGGCGCGTTCCTCCCAGATCGACAGATTGGCTGTGGGGATTCCGAGCTTTGCCCCGCGCGCCGAGCCGCGCACGACCACCCCCGGGAGGGAGAACGGCCGCCCCAGGTAGGACGCTGCCCGCGAGACATCGCCTGAGCGCAGCGCTTCGCGCACACGGGTCGAGCTCACCACCTCGCCTCCGACGTTCATGGGGGCAACAACCTGAAGCCTGAAACCGTCATGACGTGCCGCCTTGGCCAGGAAAAGGCGGTTTCCCTCGCGCTGATAGCCCAGGGCAAAATCCTCCCCAATCCAGAGCGTCGTGAAAGCCAGGTGCCGGCGGAGAAGCTCCAGGAAGTCGCCGGCCCGGATTCTCGACAGCTCGAGGTCGAAGCGCTGCGTGATCACGAATTCCACGCCGAGCTCGGCCAGCAGTTGTGCTTTCTCCTCGGGAGTGTTGATGTAGAAAGCCGGGGTTCGGCCGCGCAACACGACCGAAGGATGAGGGAAGAAGGTCAGAACGACAGCCGGCAAGCCGTTGCCTCTGGCGCTGTCGACCATCTCCCTCACGAGGACCTGGTGACCCCGATGGACTCCGTCGAACGAACCGATCGTTACCTGACAGGCGGGCAGGTTAACCTGAGAGAGATCATGCAGGTGCTGCATCCGGAGGCTAGCCGATGAACACCTTTCGTGGTTGGTACTCGTCGTCTCCGTTGACGATCTCAAGCAAAGCCACAAGATCGCCGTCCGGACCGATCGCCTTGGCCACCCCTTTCGCCCCGGGCTCAGCCGGGATGCGGTGACCATTGCGAATGAGCTCGAGCGTCTCTCCGTCGACTTCGACAGTCGGCAACTCGGGCAGGGCATCGGTCGCCGGGCGCAGGTGCTGCTCCCACTTGTCGGTTACGAAGCCGACCTCCAGCCGAGGCAAGGGGACGGCATCGCGCAGCGTGAACGGGCCAGCCTTCGTTCGACGCAAGGCTGCCAGGTGCGCCCCTGTCTCGAGCACCTCGCCCAGCTCGTGTGCCAGCGAGCGGATATACGTGCCGGCCGAGCAATCGACCGACAGCGAGAGGTCCGGAGGTTGGTAGGAGACAATCTTCAACTCGAAGATGTGCACCGTGCGGGGGTCGAGCTCCACCTCCTCGCCCCTTCTGGCCAGCTCGTAGGCTTTCTGTCCCTGGACCTTGATTGCGCTGAACGGAGGTGGGATCTGCTGGATCTCGCCTCTGAACCGGGGAAGGACGGCCTGGATCTGCTCCACAGTCGGGGAGACATCCGTCCGGCGGACGACTTCGCCATCCGCGTCGAATGTCTTGGTCGAGGCTCCGAAGCGGACCGTGGCCTCGTAGCGCTTGGCGGACGTCGAGAGGTATTCGCTCAAGCGCGTTGCCGATCCCAGGCACAAGACCAGAACCCCCGAGGCGCGCGGGTCCAGGGTCCCGGCGTGACCGACCTTGCGGATCCCGGTTCCTCGCCGAACTAGATTCACAACGTGGTGCGAGGTCGGGCCGACTGGTTTGTCGACGATGAGCAATCCGAAGTTCTTTCTCATGCTTTGGCTTCCATGGGGTTGTGAAGGAGTTGGCGGGTCGCTTCGAGCACCCGCGCTTTGACGTCGTCGAGTGAGCCTTCGATCACTGCTCCGGCGGCGGGCCTGTGGCCGCCTCCGCCGAACCTGGCGGCCAGGCTGGACACATCCAGGCCCGCCTTGCACCTCCAACTCACTTTGGTCTTGCCGCCCAGCTGCTCGACCATGATCACTACGATCTCGGCCCCCTCGATCGTTGTGAGCAGGTCGACCAGATCGGCGTCGTCCGGTCCGGGATAACCGGCGCGCAGGCGGTCTTCCAGGCTGAGGCTTGCCCAGATCA
>MGOM01000111.1:16654-19178 GCA_001797105.1 Chloroflexi bacterium RBG_19FT_COMBO_62_14 | reverse complement strand
TCGCGTTCGAGACTCGACAGGCCGCTTCCCCAATAGCGCGCGGCGTCGAAACTTCGCTGGCTGAGCGAAAGCTCGTAGATACGAGCCAGCGGCGCTCCTTGTTCGAGTAGATCGGCTGCCATCCGCAAGACTCTCGGGGTGACGTTTGTCGTGCGGAAGCCGATGGTGTCGTTGACCAGTCCCGCCAGGAGACAGGTAGCGACATCCAGGTCCATCGGCAGGCCGAGAGCGAGGATGAGGTCATGGATCAATTCGGCCGAGGCTGCCGCGGCTGGGTCGACGATATTCACCCGGGCGTAGTTCGAGTTCGTCGGATGATGATCGATATTGATATCGGGCGGGCGCACGAACACCCCCGGGTCGAGACCCATCCGCCTCAAATCCCCAGCGTCAACACAAATGAGGAGATCCCAGGCCTCCGGCAGGCGATTCTGAACGGTCTGCCAAGTGGGTAGAAAACGAAACCGGCCTGGCACGCCATCGGCGAGGACCGGTACGGCGCGTTTCCCGCTCAACTGCAGGCTGACGCTCATGGCAAGCAACGAACCGACCGCATCGCCGTCGGGTCGTTCGTGGCTGATCAGGGCGATGTCCTCAGCCGCGTTGATGAGCTCGCCCACCCTTTGGAATTCACTCCTCACTCGTCCGCCTCTTCCCCCCTTCTCCTTCCTGACGCAATTGCTCTAGTAGTGCCTCGATGCGGGCGCCCCGATCTGGCGAACTATCGAACTGAAAGCGTAGCTTGGGGAAGGCGCGCAACTCGATCCTACCGGCGAGCTCGCTCCTCAAGCGACCCTTGGCCCGCCCAAGAGCCTTGAGGATCTCCTCCCGGCGTTGATCCGCTTCGATCGAGCTGACGTACACGGTCGCGTACGCCAGTTCCCGGTCCACTTCCACGCCCGTCACTGTGACCATGGAAAGGCGCGGGTCGCCGATCTCTTTCAGGAAGACATCGGCCAGCTCCCGCTGGATCCGTTCGCCGATGCGCTGGGCCCGGGCGTCGCTTACCACGACATCCTTCCTAGGCGGCGGCGACCTTCTCTTCGGTGTAGCACTCCAGGATGTCTCCTTCTTGGAAGGAATCGAAACCCTTGATGCCCACACCGCATTCGAAACCTTCCCGGATCTCGCGCTCGTCTTCCTTCTCGTGCTTGAGCGAGGCGATATTGCCCTCGAATACCGATTCCTGACCACGCAGCACGCTGACCCGCGCGTTGCGGCGAAGCTCGCCCTGCGTGACGATGCAACCGGCGATATTCCCGACCTTGGGTATTCGGAACACGGCCCGCACCTGCGCCTGCCCCAAGACCACCCGGTGTGTCTCCGGCTCGAGCATTCCTTTGAGGGCTTTCTCGACGTCCTCCGTCAACCGATAAATGACCTCATACACGCGAATATCGACGCCTTCACTCTCCGCCACGCGCCGCGCCGCCTGATCGGGCGTGACATTGAAGCCGATGACGATCGCCTCCGAAGCCGCCGCCAGCAGCACGTCGTTCTCGGTGATGTTGCCGGTGCCGCTATGCAGGATGTTGACTCGGATATCTCCGGCACTGAGTTCCTTGAGTGAGTTGACAATCGGCTCCAAGGAGCCCTGTACGTCGGCCTTGAGGACAAGACGCAGCTCGTGGACCTCTCCAGCCTGAATCGCTTCGAAGATCTGCTCGAGGGATTTGACCACCCGCGGCTTGGCATGGGACTCCTGCTCTTCCAGCCTGCGCTGACCGGCAATGGCTTTCGCCTCGCGCTCCGTGTCTACGACTGTGAAGAGTTCGCCCGAGACCGGGACGTCGGACAACCCCATCACCGAGACGGGCATGGAGGGCGTGGCCTCTTCGGTCGGCTTCCCCTGGTAGTCGAACATCGCCCGGATACGTCCGCTGGCGACACCCGCCACCACGACGTCACCGACCCGAAGCGTGCCATTCTGCACCAGGAGCGTCGCCACCACACCCTTCGATCGATCGAGCTCGCTCTCGATCACGGTGCCCAGGACCTTGCCGTGCGGGTTCGCCTGGATCTCGACCGAATCGGCGACCAGCAGGATCGCCTCGAGGAGATCGTCGATCCCCTGCCGCATCTTGGCCGAGACCGGGACGATCATCGTGTCGCCCTCCCACTCATCCGGCTCCAGGCCGATCTCGGAGAGCTGGTTCTTGACGCGGTCCGGGTTGGCATTCGGGCGGTCGATCTTGTTCAGCGCCACCACGACCGGGACGCGGGCCGCCTTGGCGTGGGCCAAGGCCTCACGGGTTTGCGGCATCACGCCGTCATCGGCCGCCACGACTAGCACTGCCAGGTCGGCCCCCTGCGCCCCCCGGGCGCGCATGGCGGTAAAAGCTGCGTGGCCGGGCGTATCGAGGAAGGTGATCGGCCGTCCGTTGTGGGTCACTTGATAGGCGGCGATGTGCTGGGTGATGCCACCCGCTTCGCCGGCAGCCACATTCGCCTCGCGGATTGCGTCAAGGAGAGTGGTCTTGCCGTGGTCGACGTGGCCCAAAATGGTGACGACAGGTGGGCGGCG